>DATDLS010000466.1:0-8761 GCA_036519195.1 Occallatibacter sp.
CGCGTACAGCTCAGTGATGACCCTCTGGCAGCTCTCCATCTCCCCGCACCCATCGTTGAAACCACGCCAAACAACGTTCGCAGCGTGGCCCGCGCTTTTCTCTCTGAGATCGAAGATAAGTCGTGGTTCTATGATCACGCCTTCTGGACTCGTTATCTCGACACGCTGGCCTACGCGCGCTTCAATCGCTTCAACTTTGCTCTCGGCTTCGGCTACGACTTTCCCCGCGGAGTTACCGGCGACTACTTCCATTTCCCTTATCCCTACCTCGTCGAGCTGCCTGCATACCCCCGCGTCGCCATCGAGCCGTCGCTCGGTCCCGGTGAGCGTCAACGCAATTTCGAAACGTTGCAGTTCATCGCCGCAGAAACAGCCCGCCGCGGCCTTCAATTCCAACTCGGCATCTGGACTCACGCTTATCAGTGGACTGACAGTCCGCACGCTGATCACCGCATCGCGGGCCTCACCTCAGAGACACACGCAGCCTACTGTCGTGATGCGCTATCCGCGCTGCTCAAAGCCTGTCCACAAATCACGGGCCTCACCTTGCGTATCCATGGCGAAAGCGGCATCCCTGAGGGCAGCTATCCATTCTGGCAGACGCTGTTCGAAGCCATTCCCGCAGCCGGCCGCACCATCGAGATCGATATGCATGCCAAAGGTCTCAATCAGACCATGATCGACATGGCTCACAAGACCGGCATGCCCGTAAAAGCCGGCGCCAAATTCTGGGCGGAACACCAGGGTCTTGGCTATCACCAGGCCGACATTCGCGCTGCCGAATACCCGCGCCAAGGCGTCACTGGAACCTTTGCCGTTTCCAGCGGTGCGCGAAACTTCACCCGCTACGGATACGGCGACTTCTACGGCCAGCGTGACAACATCACGCTTCTCTATCGCGTCTGGCCTGGCACGCAGCGTCATCTTCTCTGGGCAGACCCAGCTCTTGCTGCCGGCTATGGCCGCGCCGCCCACTTCTGCGGAGCGGCAGGTATGGAACTCTGCGAGCCGCTTACCTTCAAAGGTCGTGAAGGATCAGGCCACGCCGGCGGGCGCAATGCATATGTGGATGCGACCCGCGCCGCCTCCTATCCAGATACGGACAAGTTTGCAACCACGTATCGCGTCTGGGGCCGTGCCCTATACAACCCTGAAAGCGCGTCCGATGCGCATCAGCGCTGGTTCCACCATGAATTTGGGTCATCTGGTCCAGAATTGCAATCTGCCCTCGCGCACTCAAGCCGCATTCTTCCCCTCATTACGACAGCATGGCTGCCTTCAGCCTCCAATCACAGCTTCTGGCCTGAGCTCTACCTGCCTATCTCAATCCTTCCACCCATGGGCGAGCCACTCTATACGGATTCACCCGCTCCCCATAACGTCAGTGCCATCAGCCCACTCGACCCGCAGCTCTTTTCCACCATCGATCAGCACGCGACTGATCTGCTCGCCGGCACAGCAAACGCCCGCTATAGCCCCAGTGAAGTCATCGCCTGGCTCGAAGCGATGGTGGAGACTTCGACACACGCTCTGAACAGAGCCCGCGCCGCAGACAATCGTCACGCTGCGCTTGCGGCCTTCCGCCAGGCAGAAGAAGACATTCTCATCCTTAACGGTCTGGGTCTCTACTACGCCAACCTCTTCCGCGCTGCGCTCTGCTATTCCATCCATTCACGCACCGGCGACCCGCAAGCAGCCGAAGCCTCTCTCAACGCCTATCGCAAAGCGCGCGACGGTTGGGGTGCCATGGCTCAGCGTGCTTCCAGAATTTATGCCTCCGATATCAGCTACGGTGAGCCCAGGATCCGTCGCGGTCATTGGACAGATCGCCTCCCCGTGATCGAGCAGGATCTCGCTGTCGTTGAGCAGAACTTCGCTGCCAATCCAGCGCAGACTGGCTCCGCTTCCGCTGCTCTCGCGCATTTGGCCAGGACTCCTGCGCGCCCATCCCCTGCCGTTGAGCACATGGCTCCAACGTCCTTCCATCCAGGCGTAGATCTGGCTCTTTCCGTCTCAGTACCTGTATCGGTGACGAGCGCTGTCCTCTGGTATCGCCACGTCAACCATGGCGAACGCTGGCTTTCCATACCTATGCAGAGAGCCGGCAACACCTGCAGCGCCGCCATTCCCAGCAGCTACACTGGCTCTCCCTATCCACTGCAGTATTACTTCGAGCTTCGGACTGCAGAAGCAGCCACGTTGCATCCAGTCTTCAATGCCACACTCAGCAACCAGCCCTATTTCGCACTGATGCCTGTAACTGCCTGAAAGCAAATCGTGTTTTATTTCCCCCTGGTTTCCCGTTGGCGTAAACCGCAGACGTCACTTGTCGCCGGTTAACAGGCCAAAGCGCTCATTGACCCAGAGTTGGACCGCAGGTGAGGATTGGTCCCTATACGTCGTAGGGCGCGGGAATAAAGCAGCGCCTGCGTTGTCAATCCGTCTCCAACCCGGTTTCGGGCGCAAAACAGGGTTCTCTACCGATGGCGAACGGTGACACACCCGGAACCCATGAGAGGGCCGGAAGTCAAGCGGGATGGGTGGAGGGAGAAACCAGCACGGGGTCTGATCTGCCTTTCAGCCCTGCTTCCGTCGGGCCCATGGGCGTTCAACCCGATAGACCGGCGTAGCAGTCGGATTCTTCAGTGAGGCCGAAAGCAGCTTTCGCCTCTTGAGGAGCTTCACTGCCCCTTGCACAGCGGACTTCGACAATCCGGTGCCATCCGCCAATTGTTGATGGCTCAACGATACGACCTTCTTGCCTGCACCAACGCTGCACCTCCATAAATGCAGATAAACAAGAAACGCCGAGGGCCGTTTTTCATGCTCGGTGAGATCGCGCATCAGCACGTCCAAAATGTAGCTGTCGACAGAAAGATTCATAGCAGATGCCGTCCTCACTTTCCTCTGTAGTTTTACACACTATAGTAGACACGACAATAGTAATAAAAAAACACTTTGCAACCGCCGCACTCCCTGCCTACACTTGCTCATAGGAGGAAGATCATGATCAAGGCGGTAAAGTTCGTAAGCATTCCAGTGCGGGATCAGGACGAGGCGCTCAGCTTCTACACTGACAAGCTCGGATTCCAAATCCTCACAGACCAGCAATTCAATGAAAAACAGCGGTGGATTGAAATGCGAATCCCAGGCAGCGAGACTAAGGTGGTCTTGTTTACTCCTCCCGGCCACGAAGATCGGGTTGGCTCGTTCTCCAACGTCACGTTTATGACCGACGACATCGACCAGACCTATAACGAGCTGAAAACTCGGGGAGTCTCATTTTCAGCGCCACCCACGAAACAACCATGGGGACACTTTGCAAAGTTTGTGGATCCGGACGGCAATGAGTTTGTCCTCTCCACGAAGTAGTGACTGGTGGCGCGATCGTGCGCTCAGGAAACCACCAGAGGAGTAGAACATGATGACAAAGCTGCTGACGGCGTTCGTTGGGGTGGTTAGCATCGCTGCCAACGGACAACAAAAGCCGGCCCCAAGCACACATCGCAACTCGCTTGGGTGTCCCCTGAAGGTCGCGAGATGGGACGCCTTGCAGAGCAACTGACGGGCTCATGGGAAACGGCAGAAAAGTTCGATCCCGACGCCCTTCTTAAGACCGGAGCTAGCGCTTCAGGCGTTTTCACAATCCCAAAGGGCCCAGGTGGAAATTCGCCGATCCTGAACTACCAATCACAAAGCAGCACAGGCTCATACACGAGCACCCGTATCAACTATTGAGACGCAAACCCGAGCCAGTTTAGAGCCTCACCGCTCAATTCGCTTAGGAGAGGCTGCCGAACCAGCCAGCAGGCCGCCATCGATATTGATCTCGGTTCCTGTCATGTATGCCGCTTCGTTGGAGGCGAGAAGCACTGTAACGGCGGCGACCTCATCTACCCGTCCGAAGCGCCGGAAAGGGGTGTCCTTCACGATAGTTTGGATCCGCTCCTCACGATCCGGGCCTTCGCCCAGCATCGGTTCCCACATGCGCGTGAGGATGGCAGCAGGGTGAATTGAATTACAACGAATGTTCCACCCTTGCTCCGCACAATAGAGAGCGACCGATTTCGAGTGATTCCGCACTGCGGCCTTGCTGGCTGCATAGGCTGCGGCACCAGGTATCCCTACCAGACCTGAACGGGACGAGATGTTGATGATTGAGCCGGTTCCTTGATGCTTCATGGCCCGAATCGCATATTTGCAGCCCAAAAACGTGCCGTCCAGATTGGTCGCGAGCACAGCCCGCCAGTCCTCGAGGCTTGCATGTTCAGGATCGTGAGCAACCGGATCTCCTTCGAAACCAGTGATCCCGGCGTTGTTCACCACGACATCCAGCTTGCCGTATCGTTCCATAACTGCTTCCGTGGCTAACGCCCAGTCTTTCTCTTGGCGAACATCAAGTCTTCGATACTGCGCACGATGACCGAGATTGCGAGCAAGATGTTCGCCTTCTCCGTCCCGGATATCCGTAAGCACCACAAGTGCGCCTTCCGAGACAAACGCCTGCGCTATGCCCTCACCGATTCCTGCTGCGGCTCCCGAAATGAGAGTCACAAGTCCTTCTAAACGGCTCATACTTATCCTTTGTGTGCAGGGCAACTCTGTACCTCTGAGGGCGCAAGCCATCTAAAGGCTGCCCAGCGCATCTCTAGGCGCCAACCATTGAGGAACAACGTTGCCGGGATGATCGGAGGCACAGGCAAAAACTCAAGACTTTTTCGGCGAGTTTTCTGTGCACCACATCGAGGACGGTCTATCGGTTGCTCATTGGCCTGCTACTCCCGCTTCGCGCGACTGCCGTGGAGATCGATATGCAATTCTAACGGATTAGTCCTCAGAAATGCCCAAGGCACCGGCAGCCTCCTCGGACCCCAGTCCGGAGGGAGGGCGCGGGATCCCAGTCGCCATGCCGACTAGTCAGGACCAATCCGCCGTCAATGAGCGCCTCGGCGGATATAGCGCGAAGCCGGAATTTCTCCCGGCTACATCGGCGTTTATCGCTGCCAAATCCGTCTGGAGGCTCCTGTTCACCGATCATTGTGTCGATTCACGTCACATGGTCCTTCGTTCTGCTTGCCTCGGCGTCCGCCGGCTGGGCGAGTCTGCGGTTACTTCTTGAGCCCCAGCTTCTCCAATGTCAGCGTTTCATCAGCGTGCCCCCAGCCACCATCGACCACTTCATCGATAAGCATCATCGAATATGGACGCACGCCATCACCAAAATAGCTCGCGAACATATCGGTAGTTTTGTGGATGATCTCTTCCTCTTGCTTCTCGTTGATGAGACCTTGTGGAAACTTAAAATTTGCAAATGGCATTGCGATTCTCCTTTTGGTGCTCGTGCCGGGTATGTATGGACGGAAGTGTTCTGGCTGCCAATGTTGTTAAGGATTTGACGGGTTTCATCTGTCGTGTCCTTTCCGTCGTCAATGCGATGAACTCAACAGCTCATGATTGATGCGCAACGACAGCAGCGGCACGGGATTCATTGCCACTGCCGTCGTTGCGCTGGATGAGCTGGTTACATTGTCCGCACAGAAACAGCAGCGGCTGGCTTCAGGAGATCGGCAAGCCCTATATTGCGGAGCAGTTCGGCACGGACACGGTCGGCAACACCGTTGACGACTTCGGCGCCATCGTTTGCGGGATCGATGTGAACTCGGAAAGGGCGCTTGCCGAATGGCAGATCCACGACGCGCACGACGGCTTCCGCGACTGCCGAGACGTCTGCGTCGGGAGGAGAGGTTCGAGCAAGTCCGTCCATAATTTCCTTCCCGAGCGTTGCATTCGGACCGGTTTCATAGGCAGCAAGCGTCTTCTCATCTTCCGGATTGCCGGCATGAACGAAGTGGTTCGTTCCCGAGGTAAACGCGCCTGGGACGATGATCGAGGTTTCGATGCCGAACCGCGCCAATTCTCCGGCGTAGCTGACTGCCAGGGAGTCCATGCTGGCCTTTGCGGCGAAATAAGGCGCCAGGTACGGAGGCGTGCCGCCGCGCGTACTGGTGCTACCTACCCAGACAATGAGGCCCTCGCCTTGCTTGCGCAGCGTGGGCAACACGGCACGATTCACTCTTTGCGTGCTAAGAACGTTGATGTCGTAGAGTTCCGCTAGCTGCTCTAGTGTGAACGCCTCAGCCGGGCCGAAGACCATGTGGCCTGCGTTGTGGACAACAACATCCAGACCACCGTTTTCTGCGAGAATCTTCTTGATCGCGTCCTCGACCGATTCCTGCGACGCCACATCCATTTCGACCCAGCGGAGATCACAGGCATGTTCTTTGGCAAACGCAGTAAGATTTGCCACCTGAGGCGCGTTGCGCCCCGAGGTCTCCCGCATGCCGGCGTATACCCTATGGCCCGCGACTGCTAGAGTGCGAGCAGCGAGCGCTCCAAAGCCGCTGGATGCACCGGTGATGACGATAACCTTGCTCACAAAACTATCTCCTCTTTTGACTTGCGATGTATGGGGATCGCCTATGTTGCCCGCTGGCCAATCTCTTGGGGGCTAGTGCGGGGCCATCATGGCTTCATTGAATTGCTTGAAGAATGCGCTGTACTTTTCGGGGCCATTCTGTTCAGCAAAGCGCAACGGCTTGACACGCTCGACAATGGTTTCTGCCACGCCATCCTCGGACTTGATGATGGCCATGGTTTCGTTGATGAAATCATCGAGCGGCATGGCGCGCTCATCGGCTGCCTGGCCAGCTCCCATCAGTCCGGTGCGCACATAGGGCGGGATGATTTCGATCACCTGCAGTTGGGTGGACCTGAGTTGGTAGCGCAGAGACTGGCTGTAGGAATGGATAGCTGCCTTTGTGGCGCAATAGGTTGGCGTGATGGCCATCGGCAGGAATGCGAGTCCGGAGGTGATGGTGAGAATTGCACCGTCCGGCTGTTTTAGCAGATGCTGCAGCAGGGCAGCATTGAGGCGCATGGGACCGAGGAGGTTCGTGGCGATGGTGGATTCGACCGTGACCAGATCGGCTCCCTCGCCGAGCAGGTTTTCGGCACGCATGATGCCGGCACTGTGGAGAACGACGTTAAGTTTGGGGAATCGCTTGGTGATGTCGGCGGCAAAGGACTTGATCGCAGCGGGATTTTCAATATCGAGGACGGCAGTTTCAAGGCCAGGATTTGCCGTGGCGGCCTCGTCTAGGGGCTGCTTGCGGCGTCCAGCAACGATTACCTGATTGCCGAGTTTGTGAAAAGCTTCAGCGAATGCGCGGCCAACGCCGGAGCCTCCGCCTGTAATGAGGATGGTGTTGCCATTGGCTTTCATGGGATCAGATCTCCTTGCAATCTGATCTTAGGCACATCGTCATAATTCGAAAAGTGATTATTTCTCATCACGACCATGCATGGCATGCATGATTGTGCCGGCGAATCGGCGCGTGCGATTTGTTCCCCGGAGGGTGCCGCAAGTTAGCTAGAACAGGAAAGCGAGAAATTCAGCGCGGGGAAGCTGTTCAGTCACTTGACCGTGAGGAGGGACGCTTCATCATCTGCTGGCCCAGGCTGCTCACTTGTTCGCGAAACCAGCGGTGGGCAGGATCTTCGTCGAGTCGCTGGTGCCACATCATGTCGTAATTGAATCCGCGAATCTCCGGGGGAGCTTCCATCCACCGAACGGCTCCCGATTTGGCGAGGGCGAGCGCCAGTCTGCGAGGAATGGTGAGGATCATGTCGGTGTTTGCAACGGCCGCGATGGCAGGAGAGAAAAATGGAAGCGTAAGACCGACTTCTCTTCGAGTCGAGAGATCGCTCAAGGGGCGGTCCACGAGAGTTTGCTGCCCGCCGATCACAGCGATGACTACGTGGCGATATTTCAGATACTGCGCGAGCGAAATCTTACGAACGTTCAAGGGGTGCTTGGCTGCCACGACACAGGCAAATACGTCAGAAAAGATCGTTTCGCAACGAATGCCCTGTGGAACACCCAACCCTGCCACTGTGATGACCGTGTCCATCCTTCCGCTTCGCAAGTCATCAACACAGCGTTCACTCCATCCCCGGACATCAATTGAGCAGTTTGGTGCGAACTTTGACGTACGCTTAACAAGTTCTGGAAGAAGAACCATACAGGCGTAATCCGTCATCGTCACCTGAAACTGGTCTTTGCTTTTCGCTGGATCGAACGAGCGTCCTTGCAGGATTCCCTCAATGCGCGGGAGCAGTGGCTCCAGTTCCCGAAGGAGTTGCTCGCCTCTGGCAGTTCTTTCGTGCACTCGGCCGGTGCGCAGAAGCAATTCGTCACCCAGGGCTTCACGGAGGCGTTCCAACTGCCGGCTCATTGCCGACTGGCTGAGGAAGCAGCGATTAGCAGCTCGTGTGACATGGCGCTCTTCAAGCAGCACCGCGAGATGGACGAGCAGATCAAGATCGAGCTTGGTTATATGCGGATAGCGCATGACAGAAATTCTACCAATGCACAATCCGGGGGAATTATCGAGGCCCATGCTGGAGGCGATTGTAGAACCTGAGAGTCCGTCATGAGCGATGAACCTGGATTCGGCAAAGATGGTCCTGCGCGAGTACGTCAATGTCACAGTTGGCTTTATGAATCTCGGTGAGGCTCTTGGACGTTCTCCGAAAAGCCTCATGCGAATGCTGAGCCAGAAAGGAAATCCTCATGCGCGCAACCTGCTCGAATTGGTTGCGTATCTCCAGAAAGCCGATGGGGTCGTGGCCGAGGTCCAAATCGGTGATGCCGCAGCAGCATAAACCCTCTCAACGGTTTCATTTTGTGCTCGGTTGGGTC
>DATDLS010000467.1:0-3144 GCA_036519195.1 Occallatibacter sp.
GTCGTAAAAGCTCAAGGAATTGGGTAAAGCACCTCCAGTGGCTTAAGCCACTGGAGGTGCTTTATGGCAGGATACAAACGTCTGAGCATGGATGACCGCGAGTCACCGCACGATAAAGGACATTGCGTGAAAACGTCAACATGGTCTGTTTCTGACGTTTGGCATGGTAACCCCTAGTACGGCATGATGAATCATGCCTATGGAGCTCGTCTCACGATCAAGCTCGTACCTGCTCACCATCGCCGCGCTCTTCTTTTGTTCTACCTGTTTCGCTCAAACCACAACTGCTCCTGATCCATCCGCTCTCTTGCTAGTTCTCCCGCTGCTTTAGCAGCGTGCATCTTTCATCTGCCTGCAAAGTGTGCGGGACAAAGCTATACAGGAGCCGTATCGTCCTCTTCAGCGGCAACCACGGTTCCTTGATGAAACAGCACGCGCCACCTTCCGGCGAGTGCTCCCAGATGGTGGCTCGACGTGTAAGACGATCACCTTGGCGAAGCACATATGTGATGAGGAAAGTGTCGGGGCCAAGGCGTGGGACAGCATGGTCCCAACACTGCCAACCCAAGGCATCCGCGAGCGGCGGCGGCGTGGTGTATAGCTCCCGAAGGATGAAGTCTCGGCTGTACCGGCGTCCTGAAGCTCCCGCCTCCCAATACTCCGGCGCTGTTGCACGTTCGTACTCGGCAGGCGAGGCGGCAAACGCCAGCGTGTGAAAGATCGGCTCTCGTCGGCGAAGCTCTTCAAGAACCGGCAGCAGCTCCGGCGAGGTATACGTGAAGACAGATTCGCTGTTCATGCGGGTCACCCTTTCCATTGGCCTTGAACCACTCCACGACATCGCTGTCGAGGCGAAGATGAACGGAGGTTTCCCCTGGCATCGATGATGCGGGCGCTGCTCCAGAAGTCCGCACCGAGAGACTCAACTTCGGGCGCATCCGGGCTGGTTTTGTCCTCGCCCCGTTTGCGCATGGCTCTGATCTGGCTAAGGGAATGTCGCACGATGGTCGAAGCCCTACTCCATCGCGGAGGCGGGATGGACAGGCTGGGCCACTAGGCGCACCCCGAGCGCGGCGCAAACGCGGCTCACGGTATCGAATCGCGGGGCACTATCGGGGCGCAGGGCTTTGTACAGGGCTTCGCGCGTGATCCCCGCCGTCTTGGCGATCTCCGTCATGCCACGGGCGCGGGCAATGTCCCCCAGCGCCGATGCCAGCAAAGCCGCATCGTTGGCCTCCAGAATGTCGGTCAGATAAGCGGCGATAGCGGTCTCACTATCGAGATAGTGTGCCGCGTCGAACTCAGGCAGGTCAGCGACCTTGATGCGTTTGCTCATGATTTTTCTCCGCTCAGTCCAGTAATGCGGCCAGTGCTTTGGCCCGTTTGATGTCCTTTTTCTGCGTTCGTTTCGAGCCGCCCACGAGTAGCACAATAAGCTGCGTCCCGCGTTGGGTGAAGTACAGACGCCATCCCGCGCCCGAATGGATGCGCAACTCCGAAACGCCCTCACCTACCGGCTGAACGTCTCCCATCAAACCGCGTTCCAATCGTTTGATTCTGGCGACGATCACGCCGCGTACCGTCTCATCCTTCAACCCGTCAAGCCATGCAGTGAATTCGGGTAAAGGACGAATAGAGAACATAGACCGAGTGTAATCGAACGATTACATCGCTGTCAACTAGCACGCCAAGTTCGTTTTTCGCGCGCAACGCACTTATCCAGAATTTACTAAATTTTACATACTTGTTTGGATTTACTATTGTCGCTGCATGAAGAAAAAATCTCAACACCGCGATCTCTTTCCTGGCGCGGTGAAACTGATGATCCTGAAAAGCCTGAGCCGGAAACCAATGCACGGCTATGCGCTTGCTATGTGGCTCAAGGACATTTCCGAGGACTACTTGCTGATTGAGGAAGGTTCCTTGTACCCCGCACTGCAACGGATGCTGAAAGCTGGTTGGCTCGAAACCGAAATGGGCCTCTCCGCCAGAAATCGTCCAGTGCGAATTTTCAAGGTGACAGAAGCAGGCAGCAAACATCTGGAGCAGGAACTTGCAAGCGTCGAGAAGATGTTTGCTGGGTTCACCCGCGTACTTGCATTGGCAGGACAGTAGGAGGCTTTATGGGCTGGCTCCGACAGTTGTTCTCTCGCCGCCGTCGCTACGACGAGCTTTCCGAAACGATCCGCGAACACCTCGACGAAAAGATCGCCGACCTGATGGATCGAGGCATGTCACGAGAAGAAGCGGAACGAACCGCACGCCGCGAGTTCGGCAACGTGACGCGGATCGAAGAGCGCAGCCGCGAAGTATGGCAGTGGCCCGCGCTAGAGAGCCTCCTATCCGATCTTCGATTCGCTCTCCGCCAGTTGCGCCGCAGCCCTGGTTTTGCTGCTGTTGCGATACTCACACTCGCGCTTGGCATCGGAATGAACACTGCCATTTTCAGTGTAGTGAATGGTCTCTTGTTCAGTTCGCTGCACGTCCAGCAGGAGGATCGAGTCGTTGTCCTGGGACGCCAGCAAAAAGGCGCACCCTGGAATGCCAATTTCTCACTTCCCGAATATCATGACCTCCGAGCGCAGACACGGAACGTCCTTTCCAACCTGATCGCCGAGCGATATGGGCTTGACGGTCTCAGCGCGCAAGGCGGCAAACCCGACCGGGTATTTACGGATTATGTCAGTGGGAACTACTTCCAGACGCTTGGCATTCAGCCCCTGCTAGGTCGCTTCTTTCTTCCATCGGAAGGGGAAACTCCCGGCGCTGATCCTGTCATCATCCTCAGCTACTCCTATTGGAAGCAGCATTTCGGCGGCGATCCCAGCGTCGTTGGCCGCCACGCCTCGCTCGACGGCCATCCCGTCACGATCATCGGGGTTGCCCCACGCGATTATCACGGCCTTGTCCCATTGTTTTCCGCGCAGGCGTATCTGCCTCTAGCTATGGTCGCGTCGATGGAAAACATGCCACTCGCCGACTGGAACAAGCGCTCGAATCTCAGCCTGAACCTTTCCGCCCGGCTCGAATCACGCGTGACTTCGCTGCAAGCGAATACGGAATTATCGGTCGTAGCCCATCGTTTTGCGACAGATCACTCCGAGGACGAAAAGGACGTTGCGCTGGGGGCATTCCCTCTTTACC
>DATDLS010000468.1:0-3772 GCA_036519195.1 Occallatibacter sp.
ATGCCGGGCGACAACGTGCAACTGGCGGTGGAGCTGATTACGCCGGTGGCTCTGGAGAAGGGCTTGCGCTTTGCCATCCGCGAAGGCGGACGCACGGTGGGCGCCGGCACGGTGTCGGAGATTACCAAGTAAGAGTGGACAGGGAACAGGGGACAGTGAGCAGTTCGCGGCCAGCCGGGACAGGCTCTGAGGCTTGGACGAGCAAGAAAAAAACTGATCACTGTTCGCTGATCACTGAAAGAGGATTGACATGGTAGGACAGAGGATTCGCATTCGGTTGAAGGCATACGATTATCGTGTGCTGGACACCTCGACCGGCGAGATTGTGGAGACGGCCAAGCGCACCGGGGCAACGGTGGCCGGTCCGATTCCGCTGCCGACGATCAAGAACAAGTACTGCGTGCTGCGTTCGCCGCACGTGGACAAGAAATCGCGCGAGGCGTTTGAGATCCGCACGCACAAGCGGCTGATCGACATTCTCGAGCCGACGCAGCAGACCGTGGACGCGCTGATGAAGCTCGACCTGCCGGCCGGGGTCGACGTCGAGATCAAGGCGTTTGAGAAATAGCCACCTGCGGCGGGGCAGAGGCGCCTTCGGGCGCACAGGGCCCGCAAGCAGCACAAGGAAGTGAAAAAGGTCCGCGAGGATCCCGGCAGTGCGAGCAAGCTTCGCATGATGAGGTGAGGAAGACATGGCAGTTACGGGGATTGTGGGAAAAAAGATCGGCATGACGCAGGTCTTCGACGAAAAGGGCGACGTGCACCCCATTACGGTGCTGCAGGCCGGCCCCTGCGTGATTACCCAGCTGAAGACGCTGGCGCGTGACGGATATCAGGCGGCACAGATCGGCCTGGTTGAGTTCGTGAAGAACAAGAACGTCACCAAGCCGCAGGCCGGGCACTTTGCCAAGACCGAAGCGCCTCCGGTGAAGGTGATCAAGGAAGTTGCGGTCGAGGCCGATCGCGAGGGCGCGGAGACGACCAAGGCCGGTGATCGCGTGCTGGTCGACATCTTTTCCGAAGTCAAGTTCGTGGATGTGATTGGCACCTCCAAGGGCCGCGGATTTGCCGGCGTTGTGCGGCGCCACGGTTTCGGCGGCGGTCCCAAGTCGCACGGACATATGTTCCAGGTGCAGGGCTCGATCGGTGCCTCCAGCTTTCCCTCGCGCGTGTTCCCCGGCCAGCGCATGCCGGGCCACATGGGCGACAAGCAGATCACGGTGCGCAACCTGCGCATTCGCGGCATTGACATTGAAGAGAACCTCTTGATGATCGAAGGCGCGGTACCCGGATCGCGCGAAGGATATGTACTGATCTCCAAGGCCAAGGCTCCGCCGCGCGAGCGCCGTGGCTTCGCCGGATCCGGCACGGTCGATCCTCTCAAGGCATCGAAGAAGGCCGGCGGCAAGCGCAAGTAAGCCGCCTGCGGTGGGGCAGAGGCGCCCATAGGACGGACGAAATTGAAGGCTGGGTGGGCTGCCGCGTGCAGCGCCCGGCAGAAGAAGAAGACGATGGCAAATGTGGATGTATTGAATTTGAACGGAGACATCGTGGGCTCGATCGAGCTGGCCGACGCGCTGTTTGGCGCCGACCAGGTGAACGAGGGCCTGCTGTGGGAGGCGGTCAAGCACTACCGCGCCTCGCTCCGCCAAGGCACGCACAAGACCAAGAGCCGGACCGAAGTTGCCGGTTCCGGCAAGAAGCTGTGGAAGCAGAAGGGCACGGGCCGGGCACGTATCGGTTCGGTGCGCTCGCCTCTGTGGCGCCACGGCTACACGGTGCATGGACCGCAGCCGCGCAGCTACGACTACGCCTTCCCGCGCAAGAAGCTGCTGGGCGCGTTGCGCTCTGCGCTGGCTTCCAAGCTGGCCGACGGCAGGCTGACCGTGGTCGACACGTTTGACCTCAAAGAGGCCAAGACCAAGCTCTACCGCGCGGCTCTCGACAAGCTGAATGTGACGCGCACGGTGTTGCTGGTGGAAAACTCGAAGACGCTGTCCAAGGCGCTGCTGCTCGGCGCGCGCAACCTCGAAGGCGTGGAGCTGGTGCTCAACAACGAGGTTCACCCCTACGATCTGCTGCGCTACGAGCGGGCCATTTTTTCCACCGCTGCGCTCGAGCAGCTGACGGAGATGCTGGAGAAGAACGCGTCGAAACGGGTAGCCGGGCGCGGGCTTGCCGCCCCAACGGAGGCAGTCTAATGCCAACACTCTATACAGTGATTCGCCGCCCCCTGATTACGGAAAAGGGACTGAGCGTGAAGGAGACCGAGGGAACACTGGTGTTTGACGTGGCTCCTGAGGCGACCAAGACGGAAGTCAAGCAGGCAGTCGAGAACCTGTTCAAGGTGAAGGTTTCCTCGGTGCGCACGTCGAATATGCCGGGCAAGGAACGCCGCCGCGGCAAGTTCGCCGGCTTCCGGCCGGACTGGAAGAAGGCGTATGTGCGCCTGAAGGCCGGCGAGAAGTTGCCCGAGTATGTGAGCAACCTGTAAGACCAGGGGCCAGAGATTTCGGCACAGGGTTGAGTGAGAACCCGGCCAAGCAAGGATTATCGGAGCTCGCAAGCAGATTGAGCTCCGGAGAAACGGGGAGAGCGGCGCGCGCAGAGTTTTGCTGCGTGTCAGCCTTCCGGGACAAAGACGATGCCGATCAAGACATACCGACCGATAACGCCGACGCTGCGCTTCCAGACCTCGCTGGTCAATGACGACCTGACGACCGCGAAGCCGCACAAGCCGCTGCTGACGGTCAAGCAGCGCACCGGCGGACGCCGCAATGTGGGCGACCTGACGATCCGCCACCAGGGCGGCGGGCATAAACAGAAATTGCGCCTGATCGACTTCAAGCGCGACAAGTACGGCGTGCCGGGCAAGGTGGCCACGATCGAGTACGACCCCAACCGGTCGGCCCGCATCGCACTGGTGCACTACGCCGACGGCGAGAAGCGGTACATTCTGCAGCCGGTCGGGTTGAAAGTCGGCTCGACCGTGACTTCCGGACCGGATGCCGACATCCTGGTTGGCAATGCGCTGCCGCTCAAGAACATTCCTGCCGGCACGACGGTGCACGCGATCGAACTGCGGCCGGGCAAGGGCGCGCAGATGGCGCGTTCGGCCGGGGCGCAGGCGCAGCTGGTGGCCAAGGAAGGCGACTACGCACTGCTCAAGCTGCCTTCGGGTGAAACCCGCAAGGTGCTGGTGGAGTGTCTGGCAACGGTGGGCCAGGTGGGCAATACGGATCACGAGAATGTTTCGATCGGCAAAGCGGGCCGCAACCGCTGGAAGGGGATTCGTCCCGCCAACCGAGGCGTGACCATGAACCCTGTCGATCATCCGCACGGCGGCGGCGAGGGCAAGACCTCCGGCGGCCGTCATCCGGTGACCCCATGGGGCCAACCCACGCGCGGCTACAAGACGCGCAACAACAAGCGGACCGATGCATTCATCATCAGCCGCCGGGCGAAGTAAAGAGACAACCGACAAGCTTATCGCTTGTTGCGGTCGAGAAATGATTTGAGCCAATAGCGGGCCGATAGCTTGAGCGGTTTTCAAGCTGGAGCTAGGAGCTAGAGGCCAGGAGCTAAGGTTTATGGCACGTTCGACAAAGAAGGGCCCGTTCGTGGATGCGCACCTCACGGTCAAGATCGAGGTGTTGAACCAGGCGAACGACAAGAAGGTCGTGAAGACCTGGTCGCGCCGTTCGACGATCTTTCCCGAGTTCGTAGGACACACGATCGCCGTGCACAACGGCAAGAAGTTTGTTCCGGTGTA
>DATDLS010000469.1:0-2763 GCA_036519195.1 Occallatibacter sp.
AATACCTGGAGATCAGGGATAGCTATCCAGGCGAGTTCGCGTTGATGGCTAACGCACACGCGCTCGAAGAGGGCTGTCGGCCAATTGTCGAGGACATGATCTGGAGTTGACCCGCTTTGATGGACGGGTTGGGGCTTAGGCGGGTTTGGTTAGGCGATCATGTTTCCTTTCGTATTCGATGGGCGAAAGATAGCCCAGGGCCGAGTGGCGGCGTGAGGGATTGTCGAAGCCTTCGATGAACTGAAAGACGGCCATCCGCGCCGCACTGTGAGACCGGAAGCGACGTCGGTCGATCAGCTCGCATTCGAGGGTGGCGAAGAAACTCTCGCACATCGCATTGTCATAGGCGTCGCCGACCGAGCCTGTGGATGGACGAACCTCGGCCTCCTTGCAGCGATTGCCGAAAGCAATCGACGTGTATTGCTTGGGTTCAACTGGTCGTCGCAACGCCTGTGTGCGCTGCCTGGAGTGCCAGGTCGAGTGCCTCGGCAGGTGTTCGCCAGCCAAGCGTCTTGCGCGGCCTGCCGTTGAGGGCTGTGGCCACCGCCAGAAGGTCGTCTACTCCGTGCGTGCTCAGGTCCGTGCCCTTCGGGAAGTACTGTCGCAGCAGCCCATTGGTATTCTCGTTCGTTCCTCGCTGCCACGGGCTGTGCGGCTCGCAGAAGTAGACGTCCAGGCCGGGATCAATCCTCAGCTTTGCGTGTTGGCTCATCTCCGCCCCCTGGTCCCAGGTCAGCGAACGTCGGAGTTGCTCGGGCAACGTGAACATCGTGCGCGCAATGGCGTCGCGCACCGCTTCGGCACCGTGCCCCGCGAGAGCTGGCCCGTTCTTCTCACGCGGTGTCGTTCCATGTCCCTCCATCGCTGGCAGGTGGAGCAGCATCGTGAAGCGTGTCGTCCGTTCAACAAGGGTGCCGATCGCGGAGCGATTGAGGCCGATGATCAGATCCCCTTCCCAGTGTCCCGGTACCGCGCGATCTTCTACCTCGGCCGGACGCTCGCTGATGAGGATCTCGGAGGTCACGAACGACTTGCCCCGCCCACGCGTGCGCGCTCGCGGCACCCGCAAAGCTCGGCCAGTTCGCAGGCACTGCGTCAACTCGCGCTTCAACGCACCTCGGCCTTGAACGTAGAGCGCCTGGTAGATCGCCTCGTGGCTGATGCGCATCGTCGTGTCATCCGGGTAATCGAGCCGCAACCGTTCGGCGATTTGTTGTGGGCTCCATGCCAATCCCCACCGTCGGCTCCGGCGTCGCCCGTGCCGTCGACCTTTCCAAGGCACCGCCGGGCCGGCAACCGCAGCACCGCCAGCTGCAAGAATGAAACCCGCAAGCCGGTCCTGCACATAGGATCGCAGCGCCGGGTTCGTCGCGAGCTTCGCTGCTTTCGGGCGCCACGCCGCCCGCTCCGCATGCCACTGAGCGGTTGTCGCCCGATAATCCAGGTTGCCGCTACGCGTTGCCGCGTTGCGCCGCAGCTCCCGCGAGATCGTCGATGGCGCTCTTCCCAGCCGGCAAGCAACCTCCCTCACACCAAGACCTTCCGCGCGTAACAGCGCGATCTCCTCCCGCTCGACAAAGCTCAGGTAACGCCCGGAGGTCGGCTTAGATGAACGCGATAGATGCGACGGGGCCATACCGCCGGCCGTGCGGAACCAACGAAATCCGACCGGCTGTGATACTCCAACCTTCATCGCCGCGTCCTCGCTCGAGAGCCCCTCGGCAATCAACGCCCAGAACCGTCGCCGATGCTCCTGCCACGCTACAGGAGGTCGCCCTGGCGATCGCAGCTTGTCCCGCAGTGCCCGATCCGAACGTCGCCGACCCGCCATCGCATCACCCTCCAGCCCGATGTTGCGACAACCAGTTGAATCCACCCAATACGTCTCCATCAGATACACCGAGCGCCTGGCGGAGGCCGGCGTCGAGCCTTCGGTGGGTAGCGCCGGCGACTCTTACGACTGTGAGAGTGTCGGTGCTGCCCGGAGAGCCTGACCCACCTTACGACTGACCCCGTGTCATCGCGTTGACCTGTCGGCTCTTCGGCAGCACCTGCCGGTCTAGGGGGCGTGGCTTTATAGGAGCTTGAGGGCAACCATCCCGTCACAGTCCTGTCCGCCCGCCGATCGTCAGGTCCGTGCAACCGGCCTGGAGATGTTCGCAGTGACCAATACCATACCCATGGACGTCATCATTGGCGTAGACACCCACAAGAACGTCCACGCCGCCGCCGCGATCAGCGGGGCGGTGTCCATCTGGCCACCACCACCATCCCAACCAGTAACAAGGGTTACGGCGCGCTCGAAGCCTGGGCCAAGTCAATGGGAGCCATCCAGGCGTTCGGTATCGAGGGCACCGGGTCCTACGGCGCCGGCCTGTCCCGGTTCTTGCGCGAGCGAGGACATACCGTCGTCGAGGTCAACCGGCCCAATCGGCAGTTGCGGTATCAGCAGGGCAAAAGCGACGCCGTAGATGCCGAAAGCGCCGCGCGCGCCGTACTTGCTGGCCAGGCTGTTGGACAGCCGAAGTCCGGCACGGGCACGGTCGAGATGATCCGTCATCTCAAGATCGCTCGCGACACCGCGGTCAAGGCCAGAACACAGGCTATGCAGACGCTCAAGGCAATCATCGTCTGCTCTCCGGATGCCCTGCGCGAGCAGCTCGACCAAGTCAGCGGCAAGATGACGCTCCTGCGGCGGCTGGTAGCCTTGCGGCCGGGCCCGCTCACTTCGACGCTGGCATCGGCCAAGGCGAGCCTGCGCGC
>DATDLS010000470.1:0-6257 GCA_036519195.1 Occallatibacter sp.
CCCGCAGACGAATCAAGACAGACACGGGAATCGAGAGAGACCTGACCGTGGCAGTCAATAGAGGAAAGCTGGGCGTGAGACCGCCAATCAACAGTTCGGCGCACAATTCAATTTGATCAGCTCCGCCAGCCTCGGCTGCTACTGCAGCCTCCATGGTTTCAACGCAAAGCTCTAAAAGAAAGTCCTTCATTTGAAATGCAGCGCAACAATCCTCTCTCGGCAGTGTGGTCTCCCGGCGCCAGCTTCGCCGCGGCAAGAAGACCCATATTCAAACGTTTCAAATCCCGGGCAATGATCTCCCCTGTTGCTTCCACTATTGCACAGACCACACATGAAAACTGAGGATGAGCCCGCTTCCCAAGCAGCTGCACTTCTTCAGCGTCCCAATTCCTGCACTGGATTCTGTTGCTCGATCGCCCGAAATGAACGATGAGTGTTTCCCGTCTTCTTAGACGATAGGACGATCCATTTGATATCACACGATCATGTCTTGTCGATCCTTCAACAAAAAGCACGAAATTACCTTGCTTCCGGCGACCAAGGGCGCGACCGGACTCGCCCTGAGCCAAAAAGCGGGCGAAAGCTACGCATGCCGACGCTCTCACCTTGCATGCGCAGCCAGGGGAGGTAATTGGGCTTCCATACAAGACATTCATTACAAACACTTTAATAAAGCAATTTCCAAGCGGCGCGGCGCATTCAGTCGGACAAAAGTTGCCGACCGGAGTAAAAGCCTCTTGACATTTCCAATCGTTTCAAACTATCCATTGATGCATCGCCATTTACCAGCAAGCCGCAAGATCCTCAAGTCCAAGAACGACTGCCGAATCTAGAAACTCTGCGCCACCGGAGAGAAGTGAGAGCCTCAGTTTGGGAAACAGGAGTCGACGAGAATTCCTTATGGGGGCCGGTGTCAGCGCAGCAAAATTGGCCGCGAGCCCGCTCCTCTTTGCGGCTAGTCGCAAGACAGCCCCGGAGTCTACGGCGCTTGAGAGCGACCCAGCCCTTGGGAACTCTTTCTCGAGCACTTGGGCAGGCGCGAATGAACCAGATCCCCGCAAGGCCCGGGTCCGGGGAAAAATGCGCGGGCTTATGCTGGATGCCGGCCGGGTCCCTGAGCCCATCGAATACTATCGCCGGGTGATCGAGTTTTGCGCAGACTGGGAACTCAATGCACTCCAGTTCCGCCTGGCCGACGACCAGGGAAGCGCCTTGCGCTTCACCTCCGTTCCCGATCTTGTGACCCATGGAAATGCATTTAGGCCGGAACAATTGAAAAGCCTGGCTGAGTTTGCCCAGAGCCACGGCGTCGATCTGATTCCCGAGCTGGAATCGTTCGGGCATACGGGATTCGTTACCCGCTCTCCCACATACGCTCATTTGCTGGATCGCGAAGCTGAAGGCAACTCTGAATTTACGGGCATGATTCCGGTACATCCTGAGAGTTTGCAATTGTTCGATAAGTTATACCGTGAAATTGCTTCGATCTTCCCCTCGATCTATCTTCATGGCGGCTGCGATGAAGTGAACTGGGGCGGCTCCACGCTCTCCCGCAAAGCGCTGCAGGAGAAAACCCGGGCTCAAATATGGGCCGAGTACCTGAACTCACTCAACGGGATTTCCGAGGGACTGGGAAAGCAATTCATCGTGTGGGGCGACTTTGTCCTGCGCAAAGAGCCGGAGATTCTTGGCCTCTTAAAGAAAAACATCGTCATCATGGATTGGAGTTACTACGACAACAGCTCTGCCAGCATTCGTGAATCCTTCCTCAAGGTCCGCGCCAACGGCTCTCGCGGAATCGGCGCGCCAGCATTGTCCTGCTATAAGTGGGGCGCGCGGGTCGGCGTCGAACAGTTGCGGAATATCGATGCCATTGCCGATGCCTATCTCGAAACCAACGACGACGACTCTTTGGGGGTGATGCTGACCAACTGGATTCCCAGCCGTTACGTCCAGAATTCCATCTGGGATGGCTTTGCATACGCCGCAGTCGCCTTCAACCAAGGAACGGCGACTGCGCAGACCTCGGGATTCCGCCGTTTTGTGGAGAAGCACTATCGGGCCGACTGGAATGAGCATTGGAGCGAAGCGTTTCAAATCATCTATGAATCAGCGCCCGGTGTTCGAGAGCGGGAGACAGCATCGTGGATGGGTCTTTCGTTGCGCATTCCCTGGAGTAACGACGAGCAGTTCACGGCTTTGCTTAAAGATATCTCTCCCCGCGCAAATCCCTTCACAAGGCTGCGCAGCCTGCTGGTCGAGCTGGAGCCGCTTGTCCTGAAGAATCTCGCTGACTTTCAAGCCTTCGCTCTCTGCGCCGAGTATCTGGAGAGAACGTGTTGGCGTGACGCGGTTGTCGTCGAGCAAGCCGGAAAGCGCGCGGACCGAGACACCGCCGAATTGCTGATCGAGAACATCGCCGAACGCGATCGGGCTCTTAGCGAGGCCTTGTCCAGGGATTGGGACAAAGGGCGTTTCCCCGACGCCGCCGCAAAGACCGAGCCTGTCTTTGGCCTCGCACCGAAGGATCAGTTGTTCCTCCAGTGGCAACGCGCCGCGGCCTATTCAGCTAACTTGGCCAGCCATCCCGATCGCTTCTATCAGCTTCTGCAGGCGGCGAATCGTGGATGAAGCCTTGGGGATCGACCCGCTCTCACGACTCCACGTGAGAAGGAGAACCGCTCTGATTTGGAATTCCCGATTGAGCCGGGCTGCGGTCCCGCAACGGCTGAATCCATCTTGATTCTGAGACCTTGTGCGGCTTTCAAATCAATTGGACGTTCTTAAATCTTGATAAAGATCCGCTTTCTATAGAGAAGAGCAGCCGGCACCAAGCAAACCAGAACAAAGCTCAGAGAATAGAGCAGCGAGCCGAATTGCACATTGACGATCGGCGCGAAGATCCTGGTGAATATCCACTCCTTCACATCCACTGTCTTGCCGTTGCTGGTCCAATGAATGATCTCGAGAACGGTCGACAACAATTCGGAAAATACATACGCCACGATGGCATTCGATCCGAAGACCTTCCAGGGATAAGTCCATACTCCGTCATGCTTCTTGATTTCAATCGCGAAGTAGCAGATGGCCAAAAACAGAAGAGTCCATCCTGCGGCAAACAGCACGTAGGAACTTGTCCACAGCCGCTTGTTGATGGGAAACCAGATCGCCCAAAAGCTGCCCAGCGCCAGCCCCGCCACGGCGCCCCCCAGCATGCCGCACGCCTTGACCATCATCCCTTTCTCTGTACGCAGCCAAAGCCCCGTCAATATCCCGAGCAGGCAGGTGGCAACCGCTGGGATCGTGCTGATCAGCCCCAAGGGATCACGCGTCTGCTCCAACAATCGCCCAGGAAAGAGCAGCCGATCGACCACTGAAACCAAATTTGCGTCTTTGTCGAGAAAAGCAATATCGCGCCCCGGCATGCCGAATCCCGGAACGGGCACCCAGCGCATCAGGATCCAATATCCCAGCAGGCAAACCGCTGCCAGGCTGGCCAGAGTCGACACCCGCCGGTCCCCGAGATAAAGCATTGTCGCCATCAGGTAGCAGAGCGCAATTCTCTGCAGCACCCCGTAGATGCGCAACGTTGCCAGAGGGTAGTCGGGAAAGCCGTGCACCAGAATGCCTAGGGCGAACAGAATCGCAGCTCGCTCAAACGCATGCATCAACAGGACTCGCTTCGCATCACCCTTGGCAATCCGCGATTGCGTCGAAAAGACGATAGTGATGCCGACCAGCAGGAGAAATATGGGGAAGACCAGATCAGTCGGAGTCCACCCATTCCAGTCGGCATGCTTCAGTGGCCAATAGGCGTGCCGTTCGCTGCCGTTGTTGTTGACCAGGATCATGACTGCAACCGTGATTCCTCGCACGACATCGAGAGAAACCAGACGTTGGGATGGCTTGGTCACCATCCCCTGCGAAGAACTGCCGGCCATCGGGAATTCGCTCCTCTACACCTTGATGAAGATTCGTTTTCTATAGAGCACCACAGCCGGAACGAAGCAGACCAGCACGAAGCTCAACGAGTAGAGCAGCGAGCCAAACGCCGGACTCCCGATCGGCGAGAAAATCCTGGTGTAGATCATCCGCTTCAGTTCCATCGTCTTGCCGCCCTGTCCCACGGAAATGCTGTCCAGCGTCGAAGACAGCAGTTCGGAGAATGCGTTAGGCGAAGATGGCGTTCGATCCGAAGACCTTCCAGGGATAAGTCCATGCGCCGTTATGCTTCTTGATCTCGATCACGAAGTAGCATACGGCCAGAGCCAAAAGGGTCCATCCCCCGGCAAAGAGCACGTAGGAACTTGTCCACATTCTCTTGTTGATGGGGAACCAGATGCCCCAAAAACTCCCCAGCGCCAGGCCTGCAATCGCGGCCGCCAGCAAGCCGCCCGCCTTGGTCATCATTGATCTTTCAGTGCGCAGCCAAAGCCCGGTCAACACTCCCAACAGGCAAGTGCCGAGCGCAGGAATATTGCTGATCAGCCCCTCCGGATCGAATACCCCTTCGTCCAGGCGCCGGGGAAACAGCGCTCGATCCACCACTGCGTCCAGGTTCATGTACCGGTCGAGGAATGGGATATCGCGCCCCGGCATTCCGAATCCCGGAACCGGCACCCAGCGCATGAGTATCCAATATCCCACCAGGCAAACCGTCGCGACGCCGGCCAAAGTAGCCGCCCGCCTGTCCCACAGATACAGCAGAGTCGCCAGCAGGTAGCAGATGGCAATCCTCTGCAGCACGCCATACACGCGCATCGTCGCCAATGGATAGTCGGGAAACCCGTGCACGAACAGGCTCAAGACGAAGATGATCGCCGCCCGCCGGAATGCATGCATCACAAGAACGGACTTTGTCTCCCCGCGAGAAATCCGCGACGAGGTCGAAAAGACGATGGCGATGCCCACCAGAAAGAGAAAAGTCGGAAAGACCAAATCCGTCGGAGTACACCCATTCCAGGCGGAATGCTTCAAGGGCCGGTAGGCAAGCCGTTCGCTGCCGTTGTTGTTGACCAGGATCATGAACGCGACCGTCATTCCCCGAACCACATCGAGAAAAACGAGACGCTGGGAGGGTTTCGTCACCGTCCCCTGCGAACAACTGTCGACCATCGGGAAATCATTCCCCTTTCCTGCTTGAAATCAACACCAGTCTCTCCACCTGCGACAACCAAAACATTCCTCGTCGTCAGGCAACTGCTACCGCATCCTGCTGGTGCCGGGCGCACAATTGCTCGCCGCAGACATGGTCCTGCTGACGAGAGCAACCGCTTTGAAACGAAGTAAAGGTCGACTGTCGCTTGCTGTTGATGGCGATGCGATCTCGCGCACATGCGTTTTGGCGCCGGTCATCGCCACCTGAGGGCCGAACTTCACCGTGCCAGACATCTTGCGGCTGGCAGGATCCTCATGCCCGCGCCAGCCGCATGTTCTTGTTTACTCAGGGACGAGCAACCCAGGAGAAATTGCCACCCACCTGCATCGCAAAACCACATAGCGAGCGCTTGAATTGCTCTGGAGCATAGAATGGCAGAGAAAAATTCATTGAGTGTACCTTTTGAGAAGAGCGAAACTCATCGACGATTCCCTGCCCCGGGTCTCCGGAAGATGCCTGATTCAATCTTGAGCGTTCGAAGTATTGAATCGTTTGAACAACCAGAATATTGATGGTCTGACACTTACTTAGTCAAGAAATAATTTTCGCGCCAGTCTGGCCTGCATCCATTGGGTCGCATGCAAACAACGGTAGGAAAATGGGTTAAAGTCATTATTGACGGCCAGCGATCCGAAAAATCGGCAATCCGACTTTGTCTCTTGGACCGCCACTTCGCCCGTTTGGCGTCCTGGGTCAATCTTGCGCTGCCATCATCGAGAAAAGGCCGAATGACTGGCCTTGCCATGCGAATTCCTCTGGTGCTAAGCCGTGCATAATGCCAATTGGGTAGAATACCGCTCACCAGCTGTTCGATAGAGGAGAGAGAGAAGTGGCCCAGAGAAAGTCCGGCCATGTCACCTTGGCTGACGTTGCCCGCGCTTGCGGATTCGCAGTGTCCACGGTTTCGATGGTGCTGAGCGAAGCGCCCTTCTCGCAGTATGTGGCTGCCACTACGCGGGAGCACATTCGCGCCGTCGCGCAGCAGCTTGGCTATCATCCCGATGCCTATGCCCGTTCTCTCCGTCGCCGGCGCAGCCAAACCGTCGGGGTTCTGGCCTTCGATCTTTCCGACCCGTTCTGCATCCCCATCGTGCGCGGA
>DATDLS010000471.1:0-2317 GCA_036519195.1 Occallatibacter sp.
CGCGCCTTCCCTGGCGATACGGTCGATGTTGGGCGTGCTTCCGCCCATCATCCCGCGGTGATAAGAGCTGATGTTCCAGATGCCGACATCGTCCGCCATGATCATGACGATGTTGGGGGTCCTGGCTGGCGCCTGTGCCGACGCCGTGCCGCCGAACGCAAGCGGGAGCGCCAGTATCGCTGTTGCGAGATAGTTACTCTTGATCATCGCATCATCCTCCCTTGTTGCCAGTCTTCATGCCGGCCAGTGGATAAACATCCAGGCGTGCGTGGTGCTCATGGTCCGCTCGCTGCCCTGGTGATGCATCTGAAGCCGACATGCCTCATCGACGTGTCAACCGGCTGGGCATGACGCGCGGCTCATGCGGAATGTGCCGAGGGACAAGCAGCGTGTCGGCAGGCTGCCGGTGTCGGGTCGACGAAGCGTTCGCTTCCGCAAAACTCATGCGAACCTCGATCGTGCCAGGATGGGGCAGTTCGCCTTCCGGCAGCGTTGTGGGAAAATGCGCTGTCGGTCGATTCCAGAGCCGGAGCCTTCAATGCGCGCCGGACGCCGATCAAACGCTGTGCCGAGCTTGGTCGAGGCGGGTCGTATGCGATATATGCAAGGCACTCGGACGTTCGTACGCCGCGGTAGAAGTTTGCATCGGATACAACGCGGGAGCAAGCACGATTGTCCACCGTGTCAGTAGCGCGTGATCTGTCGCCTGTTTGTAGCTCGTGAAGTGTCGTGTTTTTGGTGCCCCAGAACAAAGGGGGCACGATGGGCACGGCATCCATTCACGAGGGTGTACGACGGATGCGGTTTTCGGATTTGCTGGATCGGACGGAGGCGAAGGAGCTGACGCAGGAGGCTGCGTCTGAGCTTCTGGGGATCAACGTGCGGACGTTTCAGCGCTGGGCGGAACGCTACGAGGCGGAGGGCGATGACGGGCTGATCGACCGGCGCATGGGCCGGCGATCACCGCGGCGGGCGCCGGACGAAGAGCTGGAGCGGATGCTGGGGCTGTTCCGGGACAAATACGCGGACTTCACGGTGAAGCACTTCCACGAGCAACTGCAAAAGCGGCATGGCTATGTGCTGGGCTACACCGTGACGAAGCTCGCCTTGCACGCGGCGGGCTTGGTGCGGAAGGCGCCGAAGCGTTCGGCGCACCGCAAGAAGCGTCCACGCCGGCCGCTGCCGGGCATGCTGCTGCACCAGGACGGGTCGCGCCACGCCTGGATCGAAGGTCTGCCCGCGATGGACCTGATCGTCACGATGGACGATGCGACGAGCGAGATCTACTCGATGCTGCTGGTCGAGGAAGAAGGGACGGCGTCGACGTTCCAGGCCTTGGGCGAAGTGATTGGCGAGCGCGGTCTGTTCTGCGCGCTCTACACCGATCGCGGCAGCCATTACTTCTACACCCCGAAGGCTGGCGAGAAGGTCTCGAAGACGCAACAAACCCAGGTGGGACGGGCTTTATCGCATCTTGGGATCGAGCATATCGCGGCCTATTCGCCGCAGGCGCGCGGGCGCTCCGAGCGGATGTTCGGCACGCTGCAAGGCCGGCTGCCGAAGGAGCTGCGGCTCGCCGGGATCAAGACGGTCGAAGCCGCCAATGCGTGGCTGAAGGCGCATTACATCGCCGAGCATAACGCGGCGTTTGCGATCAAGGCCGAACAGCAAGGCACGGCGTTCGTGGCCGACCGGCACGAGGCGTGGCGCGAGGCGCTGTGCGTGATCGAAGAGCGAACCGTCGGCAACGACAACACGATCGCATGGAGCGGTCGGCGGCTGCAGCTGCCCGAGAGCAGGCTCAGGCCCCACTTCGTCAAGGCCGTGGTCCGCGTTCACGCGTATCCCGATGGCACCGTGAGCGTGTTCCTTGGCCCGCACCGTTTGACGAGGTTTTCCGCCGACGGACAGCAGATCAGCCCCGACGCGCCTCAGCCTGGCAGCGTGCTCGGAGCCGTCAAGGACAAGCCCTTGCGGGCGCGCAAGCGCGCGTCCTTGACCGCTCCGGCGCGCGCCGCCGCCGAGATAGCGCGGGTCGGGGCGGAGAAACGGGCTTCAAGTCGAACAAAGAAACCGACCCGGAGGGCTAACCAGACCGCAATATCCATGGCATGACCAAATCGGCGGAGCCGTCCACGCCTTCCGGATCCTCCGAAACTTAACAACGAAGGCGACAGATCACGAGCTACAAAAATACGACAACTTCACCCGCTACGGACAGGTCCGGGTCGGCAGGGAGGAAACCATGACAAATCGTGATCCACATTACTTGGCGCGGCGCACCCTCATCAAGGGCGCTGGCCTTGGCCTCGTTGCT
>DATDLS010000472.1:0-2074 GCA_036519195.1 Occallatibacter sp.
TCGCGCCATAGGCCAGCCAATATTCCGAACCACGCTTGGGACGCCGCCGGTCGGGTTTGGATTCTTGACATAGACGATGCGTGAGTCGCGTAAACCTCTAGTCCCCTCTTCGGCAGATCCCTCGGGGCTGTCGTCGATGACAAAGATTTCGACAGTCGATTCCTGCTGCCGAAGCACGCTGGATATCGCTTCGACCAGTTCGCGCGGACGGCGAAAGGTTGGGATGATAACAGAAAAATCGGATGACACGTATTTCGCTCTATCGATTTCCAGTAGAGCGTGAGATCGGAAGCAAGTAGCTTGTTGACAAGCATCCTGTTGCATGAGCTCAATTATCTGGAAAATCAATGCTTCTAGCGAAGTGTAACAGGTCTTTGTCGAGGAAATACAAAAAGGAACGCTGGAAAGCCAAAGCCTTTTCTCGTGCTACCGTTCCACGATGCGGTGGATTATAAGGGAGCATCGGGGTCTACCGCGCGCCGAATCATGGCGACAACTTCTTGCAATTGCGAGGCAGACAGAATACGCGGCAATCGATCAAACAGCCGCTTTTTGGGCAATACCTGAATGAAGTGCGCTCTGAGAACAGATGGCTCCGGCAGGCCGGTTTCGCCGGAATGCACACGGAGCACTGCCCGCGCTTCCTCCCCACAGACGGTCACCCTCATGCAGTTGCGCTTCACTTCAGTCGCCGTAACCAACTTGTGACGGGACTTGCACCGGGAAGAGTGCGCCCATGCTCGACGCCTGAATGGGCTTGATGATTACAGTTTGTCCAACCCTCCTCTATGCATCACCATGCACCGTCATGCTAGCGTTGTTGCATGCCCCTTAGGAAGCCGTGTCTCCGGAGAAACTGTTGTCTGCTGGTCCTGACCTCTACTATCAGCGCCAGCGCGCAGCGCCAGGATATTCCATCTATGCCACCCTCGTTATCGAACCTCCCGCTGGACGCCCAAATGGCGCGAATCATCAACTCTACGCCAGCCATTGACAACCATGCGCATCCGGTTTTGCCGCCGCCTGCTGACTTGTCGGATAAGAATTTCGACGCACTGCCGGTAGACAACATGGAGCCCGAGACAGACCCGACGGCTTGGAGGGCCGACAATCCCCAACTGCCCGCAGCTTGGGCTGCGTTGTGGGGCTTCAAGGGCACAGTGCCGCTGGACGCCGAAGGCATAAAGCGTCTCGAGACCGCGCGAGCTCGCGTCAAGGCCAGAGAGAAACAGCATTATGCGGAGTGGGTTCTGGATCAGGCGGTCATTGGAACGATGCTTGCCAACCGTGTATCCATGGGACCGGGCATCGAAGCGCCAAGGTTCCGCTGGGTGCCCTATGCGGACGCTCTGTTGTTTCCTCTTGACAACACCGGCTTGGCTGAAGCGACGCCCGACCGGGCACAGTTCTTTCCGCTGGAGGATCGCCTCCGGACGCGATACCTGCGGGCAGTCGGTCTTGAGACCGTACCGGCAACTCTTGCGCAGTATTTGAGCAAAGTTGTCACGCCAACGCTCGAGCACCAGAAAGCGGGTGGAGCGGTCGCTGAGAAGTTTGAGATCGCATACATGAGAGGGTTCGATTTCACAGACCCGACCCGCGCCGAAGCGGACCGGATTTATGCCAACTGGGTGCGGCAGACTCGACCGGACGCAGCAGAGTACAAGGTGCTACAGGATTACCTGTTCCACTACATTGCCGCAGAATGCGGACGTCTGGGCCTGACTGTCCACATTCATACGATGGCCGGCGGAGGAGGGTACTTCGGGGTAGCCGGCGCGAATCCGTTGTTGCTGGAGCCGGTCTTCAACGACCCGAAGCTGCGAAAAACGCGTTTCGTGTTGCTCCACGGGGGATGGCCCTTTGTGCGTGAAGCAGGCGCGCTACTCCAGAAGCCCAACGTTTATCTCGATCTGTCGCAGGAGACCCTCTCATTTTCTGCGAGAACCTTGTCTGGCTGGCTTCGTGAATGGCTGGAGACCTACCCAGAAAAGGTGATGTTCGGAACCGATGGCTATCCGTTGTCCGACGCAATGGGATGGGAGGAAGCGACTTGGATTGCAAACCGGAATGG
>DATDLS010000473.1:0-3640 GCA_036519195.1 Occallatibacter sp.
GTACTCGCGAAGGTGGCTGAAATCGTCACTCCCCAAATCACCATTAATGCAGTCGCGGCGGACAATGACGATAATCGAATACTCGAATGTGCGGTCGCCGGCAATGCCGATTTGATCGTTTCCGGCGATCACCATCTCAGCGACCTGAAGTCGTTCCGGAACATTGGCATTGTCCGGCCCGTTGATTTCCAGCGCACCCTGGGCTAGTGATCAAATAATGTGGGGGGCACCGCACCCGCCGCGCTTCGAAACGATTCGATCCCCAAACCCGCCCCCAGGCAAGCCTGGAGTACGCGGACGAAAGCTGCAACGATAAAAGCCTGTGCCTGCCGTAAATCCGGAACTACATGAGAATATGGAGCTTGTTTGCCCTCCGTTGTTGCCTTCGTTTTGCTTCCAGCGCCGTTCACCTGATGGCCGTCGCCCTGGCAGCCTTCAAATCGCGTGCGGCTCTCCTGTTGGAGAACGTCGCTCTTCGTCACCAACTCGGCGTCCTGCATCGGTCGGTGAAGAGGCCGAGACTGACCGCACCCGATCGGCTCCTGTGGGCCTGGCTGTGCGGAGTCTGGGGCAACTGGCGTTCCGCGCTGATTATCGTCCAGCCGGAAACCGTCATCGCCTGGCACCGGCGGGGCTTCCGGCTTTTCTGGATGTGGAAAATCCGTCGCGGCCAGCGCGGTCGCCCAGGGGTTCCCAAAGACGTTCGCCAGCTGATCCGCACCATGAGCCTGGAAAACTCGCTCTGGGGCGCGCCTCGCATTCACGGTGAACTCCTGAAGCTCGGCATCGACATCGGCCAGACCAGCGTCGGCAAGTACATGATCAGGCACCGCAAGCCCCCTTCGCAGACCTGGCGGACCTTCCTCGACAACCACGTCAAGACGATGGTCTCGGTCGATTTTTTCACGGTGCCAACGATTCGCTTGCAGATCCTTTACGTGTTGGTCGTGCTGGCTCACGACCGCCGTCGCATCCTGCATTTCAATGTCACCGCCCATCCCACCGCTGAGTGGACCGGCCAGCAACTGCGGGAGGCCTTCCCGTTTGACCAGATTCCCCGTTACCTGCTGCGGGATCGCGACGGCATTTTCGGCGTCGAATTCACGGGGCAGGTCAAAGCTCTGGGCATCGAGGAAGTGCTCTCGGCACCTCGGTCGCCCTGGCAGCGTGCCTATGTGGAACGCGTCATCGGGACGATTCGCAGGGAGTGTGTCGATCACATGATCGTCTGGGGCGAAGACTCGCTCCGCCGCACTCTGCGTTGGTATTTCGATTACTACCACAAGTCGCGAACGCATTTGTCACTGAGCAAGGACGCCCCGGACCCCCGGCCCGTGCATCCGGCGAAACCAGGACAGGTCATTGCCACTCCGCAGGTGGGCGGGCTGCATCACCGATACGAACCACGCGCCGCCTGAATTTTGGACAGCGCCTATTGCCCTCCGGCAGGGATGGCTATGTCCAGACTCGCGCTCGTTAGACGGAAGTTTTTACACTGAACGGGTATAAGTTGTTTGTTTTGCTTGAGAGAGGCGTTTATCGGTCCTGCATTTGTAGGCATGTTTTAATTGAAAATTTTCCTTGTATTTATTGATTTATTGTGATATTACGTAAGCATGTACGTGACTGCGATCCCCAACCGCAACTCACCTCCCGCCATCCTCCTGCGTGAGTCCTATCGCGATAACGGAAAAGTCAAAACCCGCACCATCGCAAACATCTCTCATCTGCGCCCCCAACAGATTCAGGCCCTTCGCGCCGCTCTCTCTGGCAGCGTTTCCCCTGCTGCTCTCCCTTTGCCCGACTCTTTCCTCATCGAACGCTCCCGTCCCCACGGTCATGTCGCGGCGGTTCTCGGCTCTCTGCGCAAACTTCAGCTCGATGCCATTCTTGATCCCCAGCCCAGCCGCCAGCGCGATCTCGTTGTCGCCATGATCGCCGCCCGCATCCTTGACCCCGCCTCCAAACTCGCCACCTCCCGCGGTCTTCACTCCGACACTCTCCACAGCAGCCTCGGCGAGTTACTCGGCCTCGATTCGGCTGGCGACGCCGAGCTCTACACTGCCATGGACTGGCTGCTCCAACGCCAGCCGCGCATTGAGCAGGAACTGGCCAAACGTCAACTTGAAGAGGGGGCCATAGTTCTCTACGACCTGACCTCGACTTACTTCGAAGGCCGACACTGTCCTCTGGCCAAACTCGGCCACTCCCGCGACGACAAATCCGGTAACCCGCAACTCGTTTTCGGACTCCTCACCAACGCCCGGGGATGTCCGGTTGCCGTCGAAGTTTTCGCGGGCAACACCAGCGACCCCAAAACCGTGGCCACCCAGGTAGATAAGCTGCGCCTCCGCTTCGGCCTGCAGAAGGTCGTGCTCGTCGGCGACCGCGGCATGATCACCAGCGCCCGCATCCGCGAGGACTTGCCCACCGCTCACGGCATCGAATGGATCTCCGCCCTGCGTGCCACTCAGATTCAGAAACTGGCCCGCGATGGCCAGTTGCAGATGTCTTTGTTCGATAAAACAGATCTCGTCGAGATCGCACATCCCGATTTTCCCGGCGAACGCCTCGTCGCCTGTTTTAATCCGCTGCTGGCCGAAGAGCGTGCCCGCAAGAGACCCGATCTGCTGGCCGCTACCGAGAAGCAACTGGAGAAGATCGCTGCCGCCACAACGCGCCCCCGGCGGCCCTTGCGGGGCAAACAGAACATCGGGTTGCGCGCCGGCAAGATCCTCAATCGCTACAAGATGGGCAAGCACTTTGAACTACGCATCGAAGAAGACAGTTTTCACTACACGCGCAAAGAAGCCAACATCGAGCGGGAGCAAAGCCTTGACGGGATTTATGTCATCCGCACCAGCGTCAAGGCCGAGGTTTTATCCAGCCAACAAGTAGTGGCCAGTTATAAGAGCCGGTCAGGAGTGGAAAGAGCTTTTCGCAGTCTCAAGACCGTCGATCTGCAGGTGCGCCCTATCCATCACCGCCTGCCGGATCGTGTGCGCGCTCACATCCTGCTGTGCATGCTTGCTTACTACGTGGAGTGGCACATGCGCCAGTTGCTCGCGCCCCTTCTTTTCGACGATCATGACAAACCGCAGGCACAGGCCGCCCGCACTTCTATCGTCGCCCCCGCCCCGCGCTCCGACGCCGCCCGGCGCAAGGCTGTTACCAGGAAAACTGACGAGGGGCTAAAGGTACACAGCTTTCAAACACTGCTCCGCGATCTGGCCACCATTGTCAAAAACCGCATTCAGCCCAAAGACAAAAAGATCCCCGCCTTCGACATGCTCACCGCCCCCACCGGGCTTCAGCAGCATGCTCTCGACTTCCTCGGCGTCACCCTTCGCGTCCACTAACATCAGCCCACACACAATGCGGCTCCAGATCTGTAGGCAGTAGCCTGCCTCACAAAATCACCTAACTCATTGCTCCGTCAACACTTGCTCAAAACTGCCGAAAAACTTCGGGCTAACGTGGAAGCCCCCAGGCCATCGGGCTATGAACATCCGCGCCTGTTGGCGTGGGCGGGAACAGACGCGGCAATAAAAGAACCGGAACCCGTCAGCACCACGCTGACCACAGTCGGCTGACAGCCGCATGTCGCCCGGCACCTACTTCAGCGCAGGCCGATCCTTCT
>DATDLS010000474.1:0-10668 GCA_036519195.1 Occallatibacter sp.
AGGCTCAAAAGGTCGGGAATGTTCTGGACCGTACGCGGAGCGAATGCCATCATCGCTCTCCGCTGCGCTCAGATCAGCGGAAAATTCGAAGACTATTGGGAGGCTCGCCGGGCGTGAGCCTCACTTTAAAGTCGCGCACCCGCCTGCCGGACAGAACTTGTGGCCGGCTTGCGGTTCAGCAAGTCGACCAAGCGTGTGCTAAAAGGTCCATTCCATGGCTGGGCAGGTTCAAAGGCCAAAGAATCGTCTGGTTCCCAGACGATTCTTCTTGTTCAAACCTTCGACAGCGGCGATTGACAAGCTCTCCCTGGGCGCGAAACCAGTTGAGCAATCTCTCATGATGCGCTTGCAGCATTCGGGCTACCTTTTTCATCGGCTTCAGGCGGCTACGGGAGCTCCGCGCTGCACCAGGCGGCGAGGAATCTTTCATCCCAGGTCGGCGACTTGCAGGTCCATGCAAGGTTCTCAGCCCTGTCGGCCCCTTCTTGTCTCTGCGAACCGTTTTCTCGGATGTCTGGTCCCACCTCATGACGGTCCAACGAGGTGCATTGACCTTCTGCTCCTTCGTGTCCTCGGGCTTCTTTAGAAAGCTCGCGGATCGGCTACCCGCTCACACCTCGTAAATGACGTCCTACGAAGAGACGTTTTCGACAATGCGGGCGAAATATTCACCCGATTACTTCAGGCTGCGCAGATAGGCAACAAGAGCACCGGTTGACGGTTCATCCAGATCGACTGGCGGCATTCCTCCGTCGATCATGTCCGGTGTCCGGTGGTGCAGCACGAACGCCAGGCGATCAGTGGAATACTTCTGGCCTACGCCGATGAGCGTCGGCGCTTTATCTGTCCCTTCGGCCCTGGCTCCGTGGCATTCGCTACAGGGGCCAGCCGCATAGATAGTGGCGCCTTTGGCAATGAGTGGATCAGCAGACGCCGGCGCCGGCGCAGGTGTAGGTGCAGGTGCACTGGACGCAGCGTCCGGTTGAAACGGTTGACGCATGTAAAGGATCTCGGCGTGACTCTGGCGCGCTAGCTGCGCGGCCACGTTCGAATCGATTGCGTCGTCGTGATAGCTGAGGGCTCCGAGGCCGGCATAGCAGGCAACAAACATCGTGAATCCAGCAACAACTACAGGACGCCGCCAGGGCCGGCGCTCGCGCCCACGGTCAAAAAACGGAATCGCGGCAAACAACATCGCGAGCAGTCCCGGCAGAATAATGCCACCAAGAAGAGACCATTTGCCGCCCACCACCTTGAGCCACTCAAACATTGGCAGGTAATACCATTCAGGCCGAGGTATGTAGCTGGTATCTGACGGAACGGCTTCCGGGCCAAGACGAAACGGAACGAAATATGCAACCAGCCCCAGAGCCAGAACAATCAGCAGACTCGCAACCATATCCATCCCGAGCTGCCGGGGATAAAAATTCTGCGTCGGAAGTTTGGGATGAAAGGGATCTTCGTTGATGGGACCTGCGGCGCCTGCCTTACGAAACAAGAAGACATGCGTGGCAATGAAGCCAATCAGAAGACCAGGCAAGATGAAAACATGAAACACATAAAAACGCGATAGGGTCAGTGTACCCATCTGTGAGCTGCCACGGAGCAGTTTCTGCAAAATCGATCCGATCAGTGGGACTTCGCTGATAATGTTCGTTCCAACCGCGGAAGCGAAGTATGCCTTTTGATCCCATGGCAACAAATAGCCGGTAAACGCCATACCGAGCATCAGAGCAAGGAGAAAACATCCTGAGAGCCACAGTAATTCGCGCCGCCCTTTATAGGAGCCGTAAAGGAGCGTCTGCGATATGTGCAGAAACAGGACGATGACGATAGCCGTCGCGCCGTAGGCATGAATGCTGCGCAGAAACAACCCCGAACTGACCACCTTGGAAATATAGGAGACGGTAGTATGTGCGTGATCGGAAGAGGGCACGTAGTACAGAGCGAGGAAAACGCCGGTGACCACCTGCGAGAAGAACAGATAGAGGAGTCCTGATCCGAAGATGTATGCCCAACGAGCACCTCCGGGGATCGGTTCGTCAAGCGCCTCATGCAACAGCGATTGGACTCCCGTACGTCGGTCCAGCCACTTCATCCAGCCAGAAAGAGGTCTTGGATCATCTTCTGGCAACGCATCCTTTGTCTCCGACATAGTCCTCTCCTCTCAACCTACCGGTTCTTTTTCAGCGTCCAGTTGGCGGAAGTATTGAAAGCGGACCTTGAGAACACCGTTTTCAACTTTGCTTTCTAGCTCATCCATCGCGCGGAGTGGGGGTCCCGACACGTGCACCCCAGTGCGAGTAAAAGTGCCCCCATGGCAGGGACAGATGAAGCTGTCTTTTGGTTCGATCCAGCGCACGGCGCAACCTAAGTGGGGGCATACGGAAGAAAGCACCTTAAGCTTACCGCTCCCTACGGGCACAACATAGACTCCGTCGTGCGCCACCGAACTGCGCCAGCCATCGATCCTCTGGACGTCAATCGTGCGTGCAACAGGTGCGTCGAGCGAGGCAAATTCATCGACCTTCCCGACGTCGGACCAGGACGTTTCGTCCTCTTTCGCGCGCAGCGGAAAAGTAGCAAAGCGGACAAGTGGAATGGCCAATGTTGCACTTACCAAACCGCCAACGGCAACGAATAAATTGCGGAGAAATGACCGGCGTTCTGGCACTGGATCAGGAACATGTGCTTGCGTGGACATCAAGTTACTCCTCAGGACTAAGACGGAAGTCGATACGTTCGGCGTGAATTTCGAGTGGACGATTGCTTGAGTTCGCGGGCCTCAGAGGCCAGAACTCCGCGCGGGAACTGGGAAGAGTGCTCCCATGCCAAATCAGGACTACCTCTGTTGCTGCGGGCGTGTGAGCTATTGCAACTCTTGGCGCATTCGTGCAAGTTCTAGCCCTCAACCCTATACGTCTTGGACACTCGAATCCGTATTCTCCTGGCGGATTCTGGTCAAGCCATCGACGCTGAAACCAGTACACCAGATGGAATTGTAGCTAGTGTCATGCAGTTGTCATTATTTTGTCAGCAGCCATCCTCCGGCAAAGTTGGAGCCTTTTCGGTTGCTGACCGCTCAAAGGGACAATTTCCAAACCGCTGAAAGCTGAATCCGCCGCAACAGCAGTACCAAAAGCGACAAAAGCAAGACCAGGATACACTGAGGGAAACGCCAAACTTTCCCCCCCCATCCCGGCAAAGCCGGGGAACTCGGATTTGATTCAGAATTCAAATGTCAAGCCCGAACAGCCAGCCAAAAAAGGCTGGCTCTTGAGGATTTCTGCTAGGACCGCTTGCAGTCTTCGATCTCGGGGATAAATCAAAGGAGAACCACACAGCGTTCGACTTTTACCAGCCCAGATGCGATTCTGCGCAGTTTCAGAAAGGACTTGCGGGTCTGAATGAACTGCTGACAACTCGCTATGATGGCGATCCACGCCTGGAATTATTGGATCTGATGATGTATGGATTCTGGGGCCACGGTCACACCAATGATCTCCCGACCGATTTCCAGAAGATTTGACAGCCGAGAAGACCTTCGTCCAGAGGACATAGCTGCACATCAAGGCCTGGAAGAAGACTCCTCTCACCGTGCATACAGAGCCCGACATCAGCAACGCTAACAATCGCCGGGTCGAGGATTTGGCGCTTCGCGCAGGCTGCTGGCCGCGTTCCGATGACAGTGACAGTTTGATCATGGATCGGGATTCAAATCGAACAACTCGGGAACCGGCTTCCGTGGCTGGCGATCATGAAGGAGGAAGAGATCGTACGAGGTAGGAAGCTCTTGGCCCCTGGGCACTTTGTTTGCCATTTTGTGCTCGCTTTGGTGGAACAGAGTCAGTGGGCGACCGTCGTCCGCTCGACTTGGCGCAGTCCGTAGATGGGCCCCTTATCGGTCCCGCGCTCCGCGAACCCGGACCTCTGCCCATCGCTGCTGGAACGGAGCAGAAACATCCATTACACCTTGAGGAAAATTCCCTTTCGATAAAGAACAAACGCCGGGGCAAAGCAGACCAGGACAAAGCAGAGCGAGTAGAGGAGCGAGGCAAGGGATGGGCTGGCGATCGGGGAGAAGAATCTTGTGCAAATCAGATCCTTCAAAGCCACTGCGTGACCGTTCTGTCCTACTTGGATGTAGTCGAGCGTAGAAGCCAACAACTCAGAGAGGGCATAGGAGAAGATGGCATTCGATCCAAAAACCTTCCAGGGATAAGTCCAGGCGCCACACTGCTTCTTGATCTCGATCACGAAGTAACAAATGGCCAATGCCAACAGAGTCCATCCGGCGGCATAGAGCACGTAGGAACTGGTCCACATTCTCTTGTTGATGGGGAACCAAATGCCCCAAAGGCTGCCCAGGGCCAGTCCCGCTACGGAGGCTGCCAGCATGCCGCCTGCCTTGGTGATCATCCGTTTCTCCGTGCGCAGCCAGAGTCCGGTCAACACCCCAAACAGGCACGTTGCCAGCGCCGGGATGGTGCTCAGCAAACCTTCGGGATCAAATACCCCCTCGTCCAATCGCCGGGGAAAGAGGGCCCGGTCGATTACTGAGTCCAGGTTCATATACCTGTCGAGAAAGGGAAAGTCGCGCCCAGGCATGCCGTGTCCCGGGATTGGCACCCACCGAATCAGCACCCAATATCCCAACAGGCACACTACGGAAACCCCGACCAAGGTGACCACCCGCCGATCCCACAGATAGAGCAGGGTCGCGACCAGGTAGCAGATTGCGATTCTCTGCAGCACGCCGAAGACGCGCATCGTTGCCAGTGGGTAGTCAGGAAACCCGTGCACGACCAGGCTGATGATACAAATGATCGCAGCGCGGCGAAAGGCATGCTTCACCAGAACGCTCTTCGCCTCCCCGCGAGCGATTCGCGATGCGGTCGAAAAGACGATGGCGATGCCGACGAGGAACAGAAACGTGGGAAAGACCAAGTCGGTCGGCGTGCACCCATTCCAGGCGGAATGCTTCAGAGGCCAATAGGCATGCCGCTCGCTACCGTTGTTATTCACCAGAATCATGAATGCGACGGTGAGTCCTCGTACGACATCGAGAAAGACCAGGCGGTGAGTCGGCTTTGTCATGATCTGCTGCGGGCTAATCTGGGGTGACACACCAACGGCCATCGGGGAAGTACTCCTTAGTCGATTGATTGAAGAACCCCAAGGATCGAGTCATGACAAGTACAATCCGATGGCAAGGATCGCCATGAGTCTCAAGCGCCCGCCTCGGGTTGGATTCATGCTCTCGCTACGAGATCTTTTCGGTAACGACCCCCGGCCGAGCCGGGATCCTCCGATATTCATCCGATATTCAATCGTTTGAATTAGGACATTTTGATAGACCTTCGATAGATAAGTCAATAGATAATTTTGCAGTTCTAGCTGCCAGGTCGGCGGAATTGAATGAAAGCTCGGGAAAACCGTGTCTGACACCCTGTGATCACCAGTTTTGGGCTGCTCCGGACAGCGAATTCGGCTCTCGACATTGCATTGCGGCCGCAGCTCCTCGATTTCAATCTTTGCGGGCGTTCAGGCTTCGGTCGACTTTACGTCCAGATTGAATTTTGGCGAGGGACAGATATGGATCTTGATTTGAGCCGAGGTGTGGCGCAGCAGCATCCTGGAGCGTGCCTTAAGACAGGTCGGCGAGGCTCGCTTCTCTATTTTTTCGGCGCATTCGGGGCGGATTTGACCACTCAAACGTCTAATACTTCATGCTCTCTGCATCTCCGGAGGGGCAGGAGGCGAACCATCCCCACTAATCGCAGAGATTTCCTCCTCACTGTGGCTGGCGCGGCATCTGCAGCCACGCTGAGCGGCTGCACAGAAGTCTCAGACTCTTCGGCTCTGTCACTGCCCGCGCCGACAGCGTCGCAGATCGACCACATCGTCGTCTTGATGATGGAAAACCGCAGCTTCGACCACTTGCTGGGCTGGTTGCCCGGAGCCAACGGCAAACAGGCAGGTTTGACCTACCTGGACAACCAGGGGGAAGCTCATCCGACCTCCCGGCTCACCACCTTCGTCGGCTGCTCCCACCCCGACCCGGATCACACCTACGCTGGCGGCCGAAGCGAGGTCGACAATGGCAAAATGGATGGGTGGTTGCGCACCACCACCAACGACAGCTTCTCGATCGGCTACTACAGCGAGCAAGACCTGCCCTTCTTCAGCGCCCTTGCGCGCAACTTCACCACCCTGGACAACTATTTCTCCTCGATCCTCAGTTCCACTACGCCGAATCGCATCTTCCAGCATGCCGCGCAGACTGACCGGCTCTCCAACACCAGCACCATGTCCACTCTGCCGACGATCTGGGACAGTCTGGCGGCTGCGGGCGTGAGCAATAAATACTACTTCTCGAACGTACCTATTCTCTCCTTATGGGGAGACAAATACGTCGGCATATCCGCCTTTCTCACGGATTTCCTGACCGACGCGGCCACGGGCAATCTGCCTGCGGTCTCCTTCCTCGATCCCCGGTTTACCCTCATCGACAATGGCGATGGCAACGACGACCATCCCCACGCCGACCTGCGCTCTGGCGAGGCCTTCCTCTACCAGATCTACCAGGCAATCACCAGCGGCCCAGGCTGGAAGAACACGGTGCTGATTGTGAACCGCGATGAGTGGGGCGGCTTTTTTGATACCGTGGCGCCGCCGCGAGTGATCGCGCCCAATAACGTGGATACTGACCTCGTAGACGGCAGGGCGCTGCTGGGTTGCCGTGTACCGGTAGTCATTGTGTCACCTTTCACACGCGGCAAACCAGCCACGCCGCGGATCAACTCACAGCTCTACGACCACACTTCCGTGCTCAAATTTATCGAATGGCGCCATAGCCTGCCGCCGCTGACCAGCCGGGACGCCTCGAACGAAGTCGGCAACCTCGCCGAGGCGCTCAATTTCGGCCAACCCGACTACTCGGTGCCCAGCCTGCCCAACGTGCCTCCGCCGCCCCCAACGTCGTGTGTGCTTTTTGAGCTGGGCAGCACGGTCGACAATGAGAGCTACGACTTAAACATTCTGCTGCATTCGAATCTCACCGCCAATTGGCCGCTTCCGGAGGGCGTTTTCCGCAAGCCAAGATGAACTAAAGAAGGGGAAGTCTTCGCCATAGGTCGATCGATGCATCTCCAGCTCTGCGACCTCCGGTTGTCATCTCCCCCCTTCGCGAACGCACCGGCAAGAGGAAGGCTTGATTTTTACGTGTCAGTCCAAAGTTGGACTCCACGCCGCAAGCGCACGAAACAATCCGGTGGCGAATATAAATGCGGCCGGAGGAGAAGGCATGCGGCTTCCCCGGACCACGTGGTCGAACGCAAAATAGGTGCAATTCCGATCGGAAATCCGATGGATGCTAATGATTTCGTCCACCAGGCGGGATGGGAATTGGTTCACGCTTATTCAGGAATCGCATTTCCGGAACTCACAAGGCATATCCACGCCAGTAAATTGCCTTCCGGGGTCGTATGCAATTGCTGAGCTGCTTGAACCGAGGCCGCGGCTGCCCGATAGTCGGCTTGGCGGAGCAACTCGCGAGCAGCCGTGCGCAGAACAAAAGCCTGGGACGCAAGACTCATCAGCACCGAAAGATCCGCGCCACAACGTGAGCAACGGGACGCGCCGCGAAAGCGAGCCTGACAAACCGGGCAGCAGCCCGGACGAAACAGATCGCCATTCATTGGCGGCCTTCAATAAAGAAGAGCATCTCGCGCAGACCGTGAACCGCTTCGAGCAGGGCGGTGCCATCGTGGCGTTCGATTGCTTGTTCGATTGCCCGATTCAGGTCGATCGCTTCCTCGCGGTCTTCTTCGTGGATGCGATCGAGCATGCCCCGAGATCGTTCGATCAACTGACGGCCCTCGCTCTCGGCCACACTCCATTCTTCCGCGGGCGCCGAACCTTCTGTCGGCACCGAAGTCGCATCGAACACTCTTTCGATTCCTGCATTGATCTCATCGACACCGCCGTCCTCGGGCAGAAGGTCGTACCCGTCAAGAAACTCATCGTCCTCGCGCGTGGCATACAGGGTTTCAAGCCGCTTGCGGGCCTCGGCAATCTCGGCTTCACTCTTGGCTTCCAGGGCGCGGGCGATGGTGATGTGCTTCGAAAGACCGGATCGCTTTTCGATGGAAGTAACGCTCAAAATGCCATCCAGGTCCAGGCTCATGCGGCATAGCACCTCATTGAAGTCGCGCATGGGAGTCAGGCCCGATACACGATAATCTCCAACCAGGATATTCCGCAGCGCATCCTCATCTTCCCCCTCATAGACCTGAACGTCGATCTCTTCCTGGTAAGGATGCGAGGTATAGAAACGCTCGGTGCGAGTAATAGGCAGAGGGCTGTTGCGCTTGATGATCGGCTTGTAGCAGTGCGGATAGGAGACGCCGCCGCGTTCTCCCAGAAAGGAAACGCCGAACGAATATGGCGTCACATCGACCAGCACGCGCTCGACCTGGTGGCCGGCCAATCGCGAGGCCATGACGGCGGCCCCCAGGGCTACGCACAGGTCGGGATGGATCTCCTCGTGCGGTGTCAGGCCAGTGCGCTCCTCGATCAGGCTCGAGACCAACGGTGTGCGAGTCGAGCCTCCCACCAGCAGAATTGCATCCAGATCCGAAGGGCTCTTGCCCGCATCGGAGAGCGCCTTGGACATATGGTCCAAGGTCTGATCGAGAAGAGGACGAATCATGTCTTCGTACTTTTCGCGCGTGATCTCGATTTCAAGATGCAGCGGCTTGCCGTTGACTGTGGCCAGCGCCTCCTGACGTACCTGCACTTCCGGTTCGAAGCTCAAGCGGCGCTTGGCCTCCTCGGCTGCCCACCAGACACGGGCCCGCGCTACCGGGTGGCCGGTGCGCAGATCAATCCCATGCTTGGACTGAAACTCAACCAGCAGATGCTCAGCGAGCAGGTCATTGAAGTCGTCGCCCCCCAGCCGATTGTTGCCATGGCTCGCGAGCACCTCGGTAATGTCGCCTTCCAGCGCCACGACGGAAACGTCGAATGTGCCGCCGCCCAGATCATAGACCATGGCCGTGTGGCGGCTGCCTTCTCCATAGGCCAGGCTGGCGGCCGTCGGCTCATTCAGGATGCGCACCGCTTCCAGGCCCGCCAATTGAGCCGCCTCGCGCGTGGCTTGCCGCTGGGCATCGGAAAAATAGGCAGGCACAGTGATGACCGCCTTGTTTACGGGCCGATTGAGTTGGCGGCTTGCAGTGCCGGCCAGTTCCCGCAGGATAAGCACGGATATCTCCGGCGGCGTAAACGAGCGCTCTCCCAGCCGAACTGTTGCGTCACTGCCCATCATGCGCTTGATGCTGCGCACCGTGCGCTCCGGGTATAGGACCAACTGGTTGCGCGCGGCCTCACCCACCAGTAACTCGCCCGCGGGGGAAATACCCACCACCGAAGGCAGCATTTTCTTATCGTCGGAGCCAAGGACTCTGACCTGGCCGTCAACGAATGCGGCGACCTCCGAGTTGGTCGTGCCCAGATCGATGCCGACAATCACCTCACCCACGTCGTTCGCTGCGTCACTCATTCCACATTCCTTTCCAAATTATTGCGCGCCACCTTGACGTTGGCCGTGCGGTAGACTTCGCCATTCCATTCGTAGCCGTTGCGGTAGACCTCGACCACGGTTCCTTCCGGCACAGCAGGGGTTTGCTCAATATCGACCGCGGTCATGCGCTTGGGATCGAAGAGGCGGCCTTGGCACTCGATCCGGCTTATGCGGCAGGCTACGAGGGCTTCATCGAGTGTATCCACCGTCAGACTCAAGCCGCCAGAGAGCGCGGCAACAATCTCCTGCGCATGGCGCGCGTAGCCGTCACCGACGCCCAGCCAGCGCGCCAACCAGGGCAGCCGCGATGGAGCCAGCTCTTCGGCTGCGTTGCGCGCAGTTGCGCCACTCCGCTCGACACGGTCGCGCAGATCAAGCAGAACATCGATCTCCTGTTTGCGCGGCTGGCGACTGCTGGTCGGCGAGGCTTTGGCCACTCCAGAGCGAGGCTCTTCGGCAGGCTGTTCTTCCCCTATCGAATCCTCTGCAGGTTTCGCGCTTCGCAGCAGGGTCTCATTCAATTGCTTGAATGCGCGTCCCTGCAGGCGGATTTCCTGCGTCAACGCGATCATCGCTGCCCACAAGGAATACAGGTCGCACCCGCCGTCCGGCTCGGCGCTATCGAGAGGCGGAAGCGGATCGCCATTCGCAAGCGCGGAGAGAAACTCGGCTGTCAGCCCTTGCGGCAGGTCCTCGCTGGCCAGCGCATAATCCAGCCACGTCGCGAAGCCGCGCAGCAACGTTTCACGTTCCGGCTTTTCGCTTACCTGCGAAGTCATTCCCTCGGAAGTGTCTCCCTCGGGCGAGTCGTCCTTTTCCATTCATCTTTCCTTGAGCACAGCCAGCCAGAGACTTGGGCCGGCGAATTGTATTTCGTTATCCATGTCCCCGAGCAGCGACTCAAGAGGCGCATCTGGATCTGTCGAGAACAGCGTATGTTGCGTGCGCCTGCGCCGGTCGCGCAACAGGTCGTAAGCGTCGCGCACCTGCTCGAACTCGGCGGGAGACCGGTCCGGCGGATACTGCTTGAGTTTGGCCAGATAGGCGGCTCGAATCCGCTCGTCATCAGCATCTGGACTTAC
>DATDLS010000475.1:0-4247 GCA_036519195.1 Occallatibacter sp.
GTTTGCGGAAGACAGTCACCGTGACCGATGTGCCCAAGGCCAGTTTGAGCTCGTCGAGAGTAGCGATTTTCTTCCGCAACAGCAGCGCGCGCAGCACGTCAGAGTGAAAGCAAATGGGTCTCATTATGTAATAGTTCCGACGTCGAACTTCCTCCTACTCGGTACTATAACAAAAGTTGGCCGCATCATCCTCGTTGAGTCTATTCTTATGGTGCTATTTTTACTGATCAGAACGGCTTACACCGTTAGGAAACACGGCGAGACGACGGATGGATTATGACATAAAACCGATATTTCTATAATAGTTATTTATGAGCGGAGACTAAGGAATGATTCGTCATAGAGTCGCCGTTCGATCATCTCCCGGATGAGGCCGAGCGCAAGTGCAGTATCCGTTCCGGGCCGCACTGCTAGCCACGCATCCGCTTGCTTGGCCAAAGCAATGGGGCGGGGATCTACCACTACGAGTTTTGCTCCTTTGGCAAGCCCGTTGGCGATAGCATTCGCCTGCGCCAGCCAAGTATTTGCCGGATTATGCCCCCAGAGCGTGATCGTGTCGGCGTTTTCGAAGTCGGCAGGTGGAAGTCCGCAACCAAAGGTGAAGGCATGAGCGAAATCCTTATGCCAGTTGCAATTCTCTGTGCCGTAGCAGATGTTCGGGCTGCCGAAGTGCCGCACAAAGCGTTCGATCCAATCGATGCTGTCAGAGATAGGCGTGCCGCTCGGGGTCGTAATGGCGAAAGCTACCGCCTCAGCGCCGTTCTCCTCGCGGATCGCTGCGAGCTTCTGTGCCGTTTCGGTAAGTGCTTCCTCCCAACTGATACGTTTCCATTTGGGGCTTTCTGCTCCTTTAGGGGTTGTTCTGCGCATGGGATAGAAGACCCGGTGCGGACTGTGAACAATCTCGGGAGCCGCTCGCCCCTTCATACATATGGCCTTGCCAGTCGGATGCGAGGGATCTGGTTCAACCGAAAGCAGCCGGTCACTACCAACCGTATTCAATGTTCCGCAACGGGAGCGGCAGAGTGTGCAATAGCCTTGGATCACGGATGTCATAAGGCCTGAACTCCTGATAATTCACTACTCGGGCTCGAAGTGGAACCAGGTATGCGAATTGACAATCCTCTGCACACCCGGTTTATCTTGCCAAAAGACGTCCAGATTTCAATAAAAGCTGCAGCGCAACCCCTGATCAATCATCGTCACCATCGCCCCCGGCCATTTTGTCCTTCTTTCCTCAGCCTTACAAATGCAAGGCTAAGACGCTCTGGAAGCAAAAACAATTGTAGTTTTCGATATGGCTTCTAATGTCTTTGCATAAGCAGCATCCGCGAGATATACGCAGCTACGTGTGAGATGCCTCAGCGATTGCGTGCCAACTCGAAAGAGTTGTAGACAAGCTTGGGCTGCCGACCACGGGCCAGTCCTCGTATGAACTTTGTGCCCAGCATTAGCTTCTCTATCTCATCGCACGCAGAAGGGAAAGTGCTGTCGCCGCCTGGTTCAGTAACAGTCGAGTACTTTCCGAGCCAGAATCTTCTCGGTTTGTCTCAACCTGTCAGTTGAATGCGTGATCGCATTGCGCTCGCACGCTGCGTCAATCTGCTATCCGCCTTGACGTCAGAGATTCGCCACGCAACGAATAGTGGGGAGTTTCGCCATTTCGCAACCCATTTGAATTCAGGCGGTACTCCGACGCAACTTTCTGGAACCTGGCGTGCAAGGGTAAAAAGCGCGGACGTTCACTTGCGAAACGCACGTCGGCTACAGCTTGCATCCACATATGCCGTCGCTACCCTCTGCGGCATTTGTTCTGCAGATCTGTGAATCCACACAAAGGAGTATAGGCAATGAAGGGAAAAATCGCGCTCGAAGAACACATTGAGTCTCCGGATTTTCCGGCGACTGGCACTCACAATTTTACCGATCCAACATATTTCGACGATGTCGAGAATAGACTGCAGGAGTACAAATTGTGTCTGGAGGATATGGATGCAACGGGAATCGAGACTACGATTCTCTCTCTGACCCAACCAGGAGTCGAAGGCATTACTCAGACGAAGTTGGCGATAGATACGGCCAAGAAAATGAACGATCACATGGCCAATTTCTTTGTGAAAAACAACCCCGCCCGTTTTCTTGGTTTCGCAACCGTTCCCCTGCAGAATCCAGCTGCGGCTGCCAAGGAACTCGAGCGCGCCGTGAAGGAACTTGGGTTTGTAGGCGCTAACATCAATGGCTATACCAATATCGGCGACGAGAACACGGCTCGCTATCTCGATGAGCAGCCCGTATGGGAATTCTGGGCCCACGTCCAAGAACTGGATGTTCCAGTTTATTTGCACCCCAGAGTTCCATTGCCCAATCAGCAACGAATCTACCAAGGTTATTTACCACTCGTCGCGAACCGGAATGCGCGAAGCTCAGCTGGATGAAGTCGTTTTTGCTTGCGGAGTACCGTTTCTTCTAACGCCCGAAAGGTGATCGGGCTTCTGAGAGATGCGTTGAGAGGTCAGGTGGATCAGGAGGAACGCACTGATAATCCAGACGGCGGCCCAGAGGTTCGGGCTTCTCGAACCGGCCGGGAAGAGCACTCCGCGAACCAGGAAGACGGTAAGCTGCAAGATGGCGGCAACAACCGCGGCCGTGATGAGCTTTAGCACTGATCGGATCAACTGGCTTTCACCAGATTTCGCAATCCACGGCGCCCCAATGAAGACAAACAAGAAACACGGCAGGAAAGTGTAGAAGATCGTGACCAGCAACGCGATCGCTCCCATGAGAATGGATCCGTGAAAATGATGAAATCCAGCCATAAACCCCACGAATCCGACAACAATAATCAGTGGCCCCGGCGTTGTCTCCGCCAGCGCAAATCCATCCAACATTTGCGCATGGCTTAGCCAGGAAAATTTCATTACGGCTACCTGCGCCACGTACGGAATTACGGTGTATGAGCCGCCGATGGTCACAAAGGCTGTTTGAGTGAAAAATGCGGACAGCCTGATCCAGAACCGGAAATCGCGCCCGAAGATCCATAACAGAAGCAACGGGAGGCTTCCGATCGCGGCGCATCCACCCAGGGTGCGCATGATCCGCCAAAAGATGGCGCGAGGTGCAAAATTTGCTGTCTTCTCTTCAGATGAGGAGCGGTCGATCCCCCTCAGGCGCTGGAGAAGCCCCAGCATGACACCCATGGCAACAATCATTCCCATAATCCAGGGCAGCGAAATATGCAACAGGCTGAGGGCGAGGAACGATGCGATTGCAGCAAACCATTGCAGACGGGATCTGAGAGCGCGACGACCGATTTGAAAGAGTGCGCGCAAAACCAAAGCCACGACAATCGGCTTCAACACGCGGAACAGGAGGGTCACCCACCAGACAGTTCCATATCGGGCATAGAGCAAACTGAGCCCCAGAAGGATGGCGGTTGACGGAAGAACAAACAAGGTGCCAGCCAGGAATCCGCCTACTTTTCCGTGCAACTTCCAACCAATGTAGATGGCGAGCTGCTGCGCTTCAGGTCCCGGCAACAGCATGCAGTGACTCAGTGCGTGGAAGAAATCGTCGGAATCGATCCAACGCCGCTTCTCAACCAGCTCGGATTGCATGATCGCGAGATGAGCTGCTGTGCCTCCGAAGCTGATCCAGCCCAGTTTCCACCAGAATCCGAGCGCTTCACGTAAGGAAGGATGGGCGCTGGCCCCCGATCGATTATCAGGCATGGAAACCCTGTAACCTCATAAGACATTATAACATCATAATGATATCGGACTTTTCAGCTCAAGTTTCGATTCAGAAGGAGAAATCCGTGCCAACGCAATCCAAACCAGCCGCAGCAACTAGCATTTCTTCAGCCATGCAGCGTTACGCCGCTCTGCCACTTCGCGTAATCGTCGGCGGGGGCTTTATCCAACACGGTTGGGCTAAGATCCTCAAGGGTCCGGATGCCTTCGCAGCGATTCTGCAGGCCCTGCACGTTCCCTTCCCGCATCTGTCGGCGTACCTCACGATTTCGGTAGAGTTGCTGGGAGGAGCAGCGCTTCTTTTCGGCGCGTTTATTGCATGGGCAAGCGTGCCGGCGATCGTGGTCCTGCTAAGTCACCGGACATAAATAACATTGTCAACATTAGTACTTGCGCCGAGGTTTGATTAGATAGTTCCATTCGCCGTGAAACTTATCTGGATGAAGAGCGAGTTGTTTCATATCTGCAGTGGTTACTTTGCGGCCCGTGCGATATTTT
>DATDLS010000476.1:0-36562 GCA_036519195.1 Occallatibacter sp.
TTCGCGATAGTCCGCACGCGCGGCTCACCAGACTCACACCACCGTAGCCCAGTGACTTGGCTTCGATGGCTGCCATCATACGCCGCCTCCGCTCGTCCAGAAGGGGCCACATAGCGCGAAACTTTGTACTTAACTCGGCGACAGTGTTCATCACCGAAAAGAATAACGTCAAAAGGCAAAAATAGAACACTCAACTACATTGGCTCTACTAACTGTGACTAATAACTCAATTGATCACTTAATTTATGTCCGGACACTAACCGCCATGTTTACTGTCCATCTCCCCTATGGCTTCAGCTCCATCAAAATCAAGGCGATCGTGGATGGTCGGGCGCAATTCGGACCTCCGGGGTACGAATGCGACCTTCTTTAAATCGCGTGCATCCTGGCTCTCGTGTTCCTCAATCCCGGCCCGTGGTCCATTGATAGCTATCGCTTGGGGAAGCGCAACGCCTGAGTTCCCGCCGAGTTTCCGGGATGACGAAGAAGCTTCGTGACGAAGCGGACGATATCACCTCGGTAAGACAGTACCTCATAGTCAACCGGTTGATTGCCTGTTGTCAGCGAGGTTCGCTCGATCTGAAAGATCGGAGAACCGACCCTTACCTGAAGGGCGTCAGCGACAGCTTGGGTTGCGATCATCGCCTCCAACTCATAGTCTGCTTCGACCAGAGGGACTCCATATTCTTCTTCGAGAAGAGTGAAGATCGGATGCAGCCGTAAATCGTTGCGCACGATCTGCTTTCCAAGGGGGAGGGGTAGATATGTCTCATCAAAAGAGATCGGCATGTCATCGGCGAGCCGCACCCGCTTGATCTGCATCACTTTTGTCCCTTTCGCCAATTGAAGGCGTTCTGCAACGCGTGCCGAGGCGGCAATGACACTCTGACTTACCACACGAGCAGTGGCTCTTCGCCCGACAGATTTCATGTCCTCGACGAAGCCCGTTAACTTTGTGAGTTCCGCTTCGATCCGCGGCGACAGAACGAAGGTTCCAAGTCCACGACGAATCTCGAGCAAGCCTCGACTAACCAAATTCTGGATCGCACGACGAACGGTGATGCGGCTCACCTCAAATCGCTGAAGCAATTCATCTTCTGTAGGTAATTGATCTCCGGGGCGATACTCGCCCTGGGCGATTTCAGTAGCAATGGTTTCCTCGATCCTGGCATACAGCGTTGATGGTCGCATAATGACAATATAACGTCATGGCAATCTGTTCCAACCGGGTTCTTCCTGGCAGAACCTGATATTCGCTCATGACGAAGGTGGGGGAGTCCGTTATGCGGAATCTGCGGCCTATTTGGTACGAGAAACACTTTAGTCTGCATTCACCAAAGTCGCTTTCCTCAATCGACAACTAACGTCAAAGCGCTCGTTGAGCTGTTCAGCTCGACCAGTGTTCACGGCAAGTGGCCAAAAAACCGGCTCGGAAAAGCTGCTCCGCCCGCCCCATATATCCGACATGGCGACCATACGGACACGACCCATCCCTCGAGCCTATGGTGTTTGTCGGGATTGATCCGCGCCTGGGGGTGCCGTCTTTCATGTCCCATTTCTGCGATGGACATTCGGAACCCTTGAGCCCTCGTTTACAGTGGCTTCGAGGTTTATCCCGAAACATACCCTTTGCGAGACGGGCCGCCGGTCAAAAGATCGGGTGTAGAACCATCCGGCCATACGCGATGAACGCCATGAGGAGGCCCAGCACGCTGCTCAAGATCGTGGGTGAGACTTCACGGTACTTGACGTGCACCCCAACAAACACGAGGCTCTCGATCGCGAGCACCGTGGCAGCCAGGATTGTCAGCTGCGGCCGCCAATGGAACGCGGCGGGGACGATAAGCCCGACCGTGCACACGAGCTCTAGGATGCCCAGGGTCATCCAGGCTTTCCGCGGCAAGGCGCCAAAGGACGGGACGTCTTGGCTTACCTTGTCGAACATGAACACCTTCATGACGCCCGACGATCCGTACAGGAGCGCGGCGAGGACTTGCAGGACCCATAACAGTATGTTCATTGTGCGCCTCTATTCCGAGTTTCCGAGTCGCCGCACGCAGGGCAGTCTCGCGCCGCGCGATCCACTTTCTGAGCCCAGATCTAGTGACCATGGATAACCTCATGATAATTCTCCATCATCGCACGGAGGACCCTTTTCGAGACCGAAGCGAGGAACACGGCTTCATCTCCGTGCGACAAGGCCCGTTTTGGGAACAGGAGCCACTTATCCGAGATGCCAACTTCTCGGACGCGTGGGAGTTGCCCCCCCACACTGTGTGCTGGATGTCCTCGGCCTTCTCTTCCGCCCTTTGAGCACAGACTACTTGAACCTGGGCTAAGTTTTCCAGGTCGAATTGGTATTACAAGCTCAATCCAGGCACAAATTCCCGCGCCCGCAATCGTCCATAGCGAAGCGAATTCGAAGCATTCCACTTGTCTTACTGCTTTCCTTCGAAGAAACGACGATGCTGTGTGATACCGACGAACGGGGAGCATCCCTTTGTCCGAGCCGTAAATACGCTCGGCAGGTTTCGAAGGCAATTTGCGACTGTCGAGAATCGACCCTTGATACATCGCCGTTTTCCGTTACCAACCCGTTTGTCGTTCTCGAAGCACGATTAATGAGCGCGTCGGCTTTTCTCGTACGTTGATGACCGAATGCCATTTGTCCGAGAAGGCGATGAAGGACATCATCTAAGCCAGAATTACTTTTATCTTCCGTAGGAAAACACAACCCATGATGCTATCCGCAGCTACGATGACTGTCATGAAGCCCGTTAAGGAGAAAAAGCCGCTCGCAGTGCGGTCTTTTCACCATGGCCGCCGCGACTTTCTGGTTGGTGCATTCGTTTTGAGTTGCTCTGCAGTTGTTGTGGCTTCGCTGGCAGACGGTCAAAGTCGACTGACTGCGACCCTCACGTTACCGATGCGGGAGGGTGGAGGTATACGGTTTTGGAAGCTCCCAGGTACGTCTGGACTCTCCCAAACACGAGTATCGAACATCATTCAGGATGACCAAGGATTCATTTGGTGCCGTACGCAAAATGGCCTGAACCGGTTTAAGAAGATCATTCATAAGAAAAGTCTCGACGTTCTTCCAGCCAAGAGGCTTTCTGCTGAGAAATCCTCTCTGTTCCTGGCTCTCAACATCGTGGCGAAGGCACGCAACAAAAAAGATTATCTTTGTTTCGGAACTCGGTATCGAGCCCCGACCTGTTCACGCCTGTGGCTCGTTCCATGTCCTGAAGACTCGTGTCCGCGAACCCGTGCGTCCAGAAGACGGGCTCCGCCTTCTCCAGCACGTCCTCTCGACTAAAGCTCGTCGGGCGCCCCATCGATGCATTCTCCTATAAAGAACTAAATAGTTCAATATCGCTGCATCCTTGTTGCGCTCCCGTCATCAGTATAGAACTGAAGGGTTCAGAACTACCTGAGGGCCTGAACAGCTCGCAGTCAGTTGAATCATGCGAGTGGTGAATCGTTCACCGGAAAGCAAAGGAGATCCATGTTTAAGTTAGCGAAGAAAGTGGCACTCGTTACGGGCGGTTCCCGCGGCATTGGCGCGGCAATTGCGAAGCGCCTGGCCGCGGATGGAGCAAGCGTAGCCATCACGTACGCCAAGGACTCCGGCGCAGCCTCGGCCATAGTCAAAGAGATTGAACTCGGCGGCGGGAAAGCCATTGCGATCCAGGCGGACGCCGCCGACGCGGATCTAGTCAAGGGTGCGGTCGAAGAAGCCGTCGCAACCTTCGGCCGGCTGGATGTGCTTGTCAACAATGCCGGCACGGCCGTTCCGAAACCGTTCGAGGAGACGACACAGGAGGAGATGGATCGTGTGGTCGACATCAACGTCCGCGGGGTGTTCGCCACCACGCAGGCGGCGCTGAAGCACATGAAGGAGGGTGGTCGCATCATCATGGTTGGTTCAGCGGTGGGTGAGCGCGCCGTTGCAACCGGACTTGTGCCCTACGCGGCCACGAAGGGTGCTGTGAAGATGTTTACTCAGGCGTTGTCCAGAGAGGTTGGGAGCCGGGGTATTACCGTCAACAACGTCCAGCCTGGTCCGATCGACACGGATTTGAATCCCGCCTCGGGTGATTGGGCTGTACCTCAGAAGGCTGCCACAGCGCTCGATCGCTACGGGCGCGTTGAGGATATCGCCGCGATGGTGGCATTCGTCGCCGGTCCTGAATCCTCGTACATCACAGGAGCGAATCTGACCGTGGATGGCGGAATGAACGCTTGAGCCAACGCGCACTGAGTCAATGGGCCCTACGACAGATCTATCCGTGTTAACCTCGTTGTGAACCGACGACCTAAAGGAGTCGGCTCTCGTTCGGCCCCAGGTGCCGCACCTGTTTTGTCCGTTAGCTGACTGGAAAGAGAGAGGACAATGACTACACTCCCAAACAAAGCTGCGCTTGTAACGGGTGCATCAAGAGGAATTGGCCGCGCGACGGCAGCGGCGCTGGCCAGGGCCGGGGCACACGTTCTGGTTCACTATGGCCGCTCCAAACAGGAAGCGGAATCTCTCGTCGCCGAGATCAAAACGAAAGGTGGACGCGCCGATGCAGTCTCGGCGGATCTAGGAACTCCGGACGGTGCTTCGTTGCTCGTTAGGCAGGTGCGCTCCATCGTCGGCGATCGATTGGACTTGCTTGTCCTCAACGCCGGAGTCAGCAAGGCGGCGCGCATTGCGGATTACACAGTAGAGGATTTTGACCATCTCTTTGCCACAAACGTCCGAGGTCCGTTCTTCCTGGTACAGCAAATGTTGCCGCTTCTTGGTGAGGGCTCAAGCGTTGTTGTTATCTCTTCTCTCGGAGCCCATTCGGTGGTGGGAAAGTCCGGTTTGGATAATCCTTCAATTCTTGCTTACGCCTCTACCAAGGGAGCACTTGAGACACTCACCAAGTACTGGGCCACAATTCTCGGGCCGCGCGGGATTCGCGTAAACGCCGTCGCACCAGGCGTAATCGACACCGAAATGTCGAATTTTACCAAGACCGAAGCGGGACGCGAAGTCGCGCTTGGAATGCAGGCATTGAAGCGACTCGGCAAGCCCGAGGACGTTGCCGACGTAGTCGCATTCCTGGTGTCCGATGCGGCACGCTGGATCACGGGAGCCAGTATTCCCGTCGATGGCGGCTCGAAGCTTTAACCAACAACACGAAGAAAACAATGAATAACACTTCGAGCAAAGTTAAAAAGGTCAAGATTCCTCCTCACGACTACCCCATCGCAAATTCACCGGCTGAGGGCAAGGCCCGTGTAGCGGCTGCCGGAAGGATAATCGCCGAATCGACGCGAGTTCTTCGGCTGGAGGAGAAGGGATATCCAGCCGTCTATTACTTGCCGCGCAGTGATGCGGATATGTCGCTGCTCGTTCGGACCACGCGTTACACCTATTGTCCCTAGAAGGGCGATTGCACGTACTACAGCATTCCCATCGGAGGAGCAAAATCGGAATATGCCGTTTGGAAATACGAAAAGCCATATGAGGTAGTCGCCGACAATAAAGAGCACCTGGCGTTTCATCCCATCCGGGTCGATGCAATCGAGGTAATCTCTTAGCAAGTCCAGTCGATCTATACAGGAGTTCATGTATGTCGAATCAGCCGCTCTTGACACCATATCGAAGGGGGGAAACGCGATTTTCCTAGCCGTATCGTCCTGGCGCCCCCCACCCGGATGCGGGCCAATCCCGAAGATCAGTTGCCCGCAATTCTGCAGGCAAAGTATTACCTATAACGGTCCTCGGCGGGACTGATTATCGCGAGCGCGGGAATCGCCTTATCGCAGAGGGGCTGGCTGACCTGATTGCGTTCGGGAGTCCTGACATTGCGAATCTCGACCTCGTCCAAAGGTTCGCCGAGGATGCGCCGCTTGCCAAATTGGATTGGGAGACCGTGCACACTGCGGGACCACGCGGCTATTCCGACTGGCCAATCTATCAGCCATCACGACTGACAAGGAGATAAGTAAGAACCTCACAGGAAACACCATGTTTATAACCGGCGGCGGGTCGGGTATTGGTCGCGCTCTGGCCGAGGCGCTGCACAAGCGCGGAAACAAAGTGATCATCTCAGGCAGACGGAAGAGCCATCTGGACTCCGTCGCGAAGGCCAATCCAGGCATCGAGGTGATCGAACTCGACATTGCAGACCGGGACAGTATCAAGCAAGTGGTGAAGAAGTTGATTGCAGAACATCCGGATCTGAATGTTCTCATCAACAACGCTGGAATCATGGAACCGGATCAGGCAGCGGGCGTCATCGACGACAGACTGCTCATGTCGACCGTCATGATCAATCTTCTGGGCCCTATCCGTTTGACGTCGGCCCTCGTGGATCAGCTGAAGAGCCGTCGTGGTGTGGTTGTCTACAACACGTCGGTCCTTGGCTTTGTGCCTTTGGCTGTGACGGCTGTCTATTCTGCCACAAAAGCTGCGCTGCACTCCTATGTGTTGTCGCAGCGTTTCTTGCTTCGTGACAGCGGTGTTCGAGTGCTCGAGATGGTGCCACCCTGGGTGCGCACGGAGCTGATGAATAGCCAGGAGGCCGAGCAGGCAATGCCGCTCGAGCAGTTCATCTCCGAAACTTTGGAAGCACTTGGAACGGACGCCGACGAAATTCTTGTTGAAGCAGCGAAACCGCTGCGTGCCAATCCTGGCCCTGAGGAGCATGCCTTGGTGAACGGGTTCAATCAGCAAATGCTGAAGCTATTCGGTCCGAGTCAAGCTTAACCGGGACCGGGGCGCGTCTCATTTCTAGGCCGACTGAGAGCAAGGGAGAATGAGGAAAACTACCTATGTCCAAAACAAACAAGCTAAAAGGGAAATTGGCAGTCATTACCGGTGGCACCAGCGGGATAGGGTTGGCTACCGCAAAGCTCTTCGTCAAAGAAGGGGCTTACGTATTTGTCACGGGCCGTCGTCAAAAGGAACTCGACGAGGCCGTGCAAGCGATCGGTAGCAACGTCACTGGCATTCAGGGAGACGTTTCCAAGCTGGCCGATCTTGATCGTCTCTGCGAAGCCGTCAAAGCAAAAGGGAAGATTGACATCGTCTTCGCCAATGCAGGCGTCGCTGAATTTGCTCCCTTGGGAAGAATCACGGAAGAGCATTTCGACAAACTGTTCGATATCAATGTAAAGGGAACGCTGTTCACCATTCAGAAGGCGCTTCCTCTAATGAATGACGGTGGCTGCATCATACTCAACGGCTCGGTTGCGAGCGTGAAGGGTACGCCCGCCTTCGGCGTTTATGGTGCGACGAAGGCTGCTCTCCGCTCTTTCGTCCGAACCTGGACCCCGGAACTCAAGGACCGCCATATTCGTTCCAACGTGATTAGCCCAGGGCCGACTGATACGCCGGTTATCGATGGGCAACCTGCAGACGCCATTGCGCGGATTGTATCCACCATCCCGATGGGACGAATGGGAGAACCCGATGAAATTGCTAAAGCCGCGCTCTTTCTGGCGTCAGATGACTCCAGTTTCGTCACCGGTATCGAACTGTTCGTTGATGGCGGCAGAGGGCAAGTCTGATCCGGAAACGCTGCACCGAAGACCTTGCCTTGTCGCTTTCAGGCCGGATGCTTCAGAAGATCTGCCACCGTCTTCAAGAATTCGCGCGAAAGAGCCTCATCCGATACGGCGCGGGCCAGCGACATCGCTCCGACGAGAGCGCTGAAAGTCAGGATCGCTCTCGATCTTGCCGCGCGCTTATCCCTGCCTGGCAGCAACCCGACAATCAACTCAAGATCCGCCTTGACTTGATCAGAGGTAAGCGCACGGGTCCGCTCGTCGCTGCGAGCGATTTCCGGCGCCAATGCGCTGAAGGCACAGCCCGTACCTGGACTCTTGCGGTGCGCATCGCTCAAGTAGTCATCGATAAGCTTCGCGAAGGATAGCGGCTGCCCGCCGGATTCAGCAGCTTCCTTTTGACGCTGCCAAACACCGAATGCCGCGCTGACTGCCTCGGCGACGAGTTCGTCACGGGAGTCGAAGTGCTTGTAGAAGCCGCCCACCGTCAGGCCGGCTTCTTTCATCAACTCCGCAATTCCGAATCCGGCGAGGCCCTTTTCGCGGAATCTCTTTGAGGCAATGGTAACGATACGCTTATGCGTTTTCTCCTTTTGGGCCTTGGAATAGCCCATAGGAACCTCCTCGAAAATAATCTGCGACCAAATCAGGATTACGAATCTAATCCAGTGTGTGGATTATAACAATAATCCACAGGACTTGCTCGGCGAATGCCAAGGACTCAAATCGTGACCTGCCGGTGGTCTCGATCGATATTAACAATTCCCGGGTTGCGGCCTTGCGGCGCAGGTCAGGAGTGACATGGGAAAAGGGAGAACTAATATGCGGGCAATGAGAGCAGAGCAATTTAGCGGTTATGAAGCGTTGAGGCTGGTCGACCTTCCCAAACCAGCGGCCACAGGCGGGAAAGTGCTAGTGCGAATCACGGCAGCCGGCGTGACGCCGCTCGACCATACGATTCTCTTCGGCAATTTTCACATCCCGGAGATGCCGCTAGTCTTGGGCAACGAAGGAGCGGGCGTGGTGGAGGAGGGAGGCGGAGCGGACTTTCCTGCCGGCTCACGCGTGATGTTCTGGGGCGCCTATGGTGCTTTTGAGGACGGGGCTTACTGTGAGTGGATTGCCGTGCGGAAGGAAGATCTTTGCCTGATTCCTGACAATGTCGATGACGTGAGCGCCGCAGGCGTTCCGGTCGCATATCTCACTGCACACGTGGCTCTTACCCTGGCTGGCTTTCGTCCAGGCAAAACCGTTTTTGCGCCGGCGATCGGAGGATCGGTCGGCAACGCGGTAACACAACTAGCGCGCGGTCTGGGAGCAAAACACGCCATATCGAGCACGACCAACCATGCGAAAGCCAAGCAGGCGAAGGCGCTCGGATTCACAGACGTCATTGATACTTCCTCGGAAAAGCTAGCTGATGGCGTGCGTCGTGTCACGGACGGCTACGGCGCAGATATTGTCATCGACGGGATCGGAGGGGAAGTCTTGAGCGAGGCGCTCAAAGCGCTCGCGTTGGGAGGAAGTCTCACAACACTGGGGTATTCCGCAAGCCGTAAGACGACCATTGACGTGACAGACCTCATCGTGCCACAAGGCACGATCCGGAGTCTCAATATGTTCCGTCAGCCACAGGAGACGGTTACTGACGCTTGGAAGGCCATTGTCTCTCTCCTTCAATTCCGTGCGATTAAACCGATCGTCGCTAAGACGTTTCCTTTGGTCGAAGCAGCTGAGGCTCTGCGTTATCTCGTTGAAGGCCGCCCCTTCGGGAGGGTAGTTCTTACAGTCTGACGATCATTGATGGGGGGGGCACAACAGGTATCCCGCCCCGCAATTAGCGAAGGGTTCGCATTACGCGCAGGCGTAGTGCGAACGCAAGTTGTCAAATCAACCCAACTACGCTCGGACGAACTTACCCAGAGAGAGGAATCAATGACAACAACAAAGGCGATTCGGCTGGCTTCGCTGGTCACGGCAATCAATGTCCTCGTCGCGAGCGGCTTTTCCATCGCGGCGATCATCCGTCCGCAATACCTGGTCCCTGCCGAATCCGTCCCAACGGAGGCGTCGTTGCTATTGGCGATGTACGCGGCGGCGCGCACAATTCCTCTGACTTTGTTCGCATTGGGGGCAATCTACAAGCAGTCGACGCCTGCGTTGCTGATCTTGGGCGCGTTCGCCGGCGCCATGCAATTGCTGGATTCCGGAATTGGTCTGTTTGAGCATGATCCTGGAAAATGCGCTGGGCCGCTCTTTCTCGCCGTCATCCAATTCTTCGTGGTGTATCTGCTTCACAGATCCGTGCGGATCACGCCGCAAACCATGCGCGGATAAACGTAGGCTACGGCCCCTCACTTCCAACTTCACCCCAGTTGCGCGGTGAAGCTCATGCGGCGCATCACTCGGCCGTTTATCTCGTTGAGGGACGACCTTTCGGGGGGCATTGGTCGGGAGGGAGGATTCGAGAGCAAGCTAGAGCGAAAATTCCTCTGTCAAAGACTCATTCTTCCCCTTGGTGAGGACCAGGGATTCATGACAGCATGCTCCAAGTAACGATGGAAAGACCGTGTGGAGGACTCATGAAAACACTGATTGTAGGCGCGGGAGCCTCTCTGATGCTGCGCAGACCCGGCATATATCCGCGGCAGAATGGCTTGGCCTTGGCGCTGCGCGAGTTGGGGCGAAGCGAGCGCAGCCTGTACATCCTGGACTGGCTGCAAAGCGTCGAGCTTCGCCGGCGCGTCAATGCCGGGCTGAACCAACGGGAGGCGCGCAACGCGCTGGCCGGAGCTGTCTTCTTCAACCGGCTGGGTGAGATCCGAGACCGCAGCTTCGAGCAGCAGCGCACCGGGCCAGCGGCCTCAATCTCGACAACTTAGCCTCGACAGTCAAGACCATTGTTGCTGGCGTCTCTCATTTATACGATTTGACCGATCGCGTTCTGGCGAGACTGATGCGCCCCTCCTCCGGGAGGGGCGCTTTTTTCTTGCGTCCGGCTCATGCTATCAAGGACGATACAATTGCAAGCGTCACTGAAGGAATAGCATGCTGCCAAAACTTTTGCCGCAAGCACTTGCCGGGCAAGTAGGCCCGGCCTATTGGTTTCTGAACAACCTTATTACCGTGAAGGCCACGACAGAGTCTACTGGCGGAGCTTTCTCTCTCTGTCATCAATTGTCGCCTCCTGGTTCAGCCACCCCTTATCACCTTCACCACAATGAAGATGAAGCTTTTTACATTCTGAACGGGGAATCGACCTTCACCTGTGATGGCAAGAAGACGGTCGCAGGTCCCGGAGCATACCTTTTCCTACCCAGAGGAATTCCGCATGGTATCCGGGTCACTGGCGCCATACCTACAGAGATGCTGATTCTGGCGATGCCTGGTCACGGATTCGTCGGCATGATGGAGAAGATGGGAGAGCCCGCGAGCCATCTGATTCTTCCATCTCCAAAGACTCCTGATATGGAAAAGCTGATTAGCCTTTGCGCAGAATATCAGATCGACATTCTCGGGCCTATTCCGGAATGATCAATGCTTTGTGCTGTCAGCCTTCAAAGCGCTGAAGGCTTCCTGCAATAGGTGGCTCATGTTCTTGCCCCTGCTGCGCGGCGGATCCTCATGAGGCCATGTCATGACGCCATTCCGGCACGGCGAGCCATGCTTCTAGAAGGGCCTGCATAAGATCAGAGAAGTTCGCGCGATCACCGCGTCGCTTCAGCCTCTCGGATGCTCGAAGAATGCTCTCTTCCTTATAAGAGGATGGTGAAACATTGCGCGGTTTGATGCGTTGGCTAACAAAGGACATCGACCACTTCGCAAACCACATATCGATGGTGATTTTGTAACCTCGCTGATGCCCACATCTGTCAAAGTGGCTCGCAAAGGTCTTCGTGTCAACTGTCCGGACAGCCGTTATTCGGCCACTCGCCCAAATCATCGACTCATCCAGATTCAATACAAAAGTGGATTAGTCGCTGTCACTTGGCGACTTGAGAACTTCTTGATGGCACGATGAGCAGCGCCGCTCCAAGCCCAAGAGCACCTCCAATCATCGTCTCCCAACTGCGCGAAGCAAGCAGCTTCGGTGAATGTTCCCCAGTTGCCGCCATAGTCACGATCAGCGTAAAGGCGTACGCCGCGCAGGCAATGTCATATCGCTCCGGGAGAGCCATGGCATAAATGATCATGGCGAGCGCAGCAGCCATCCAGACAGCGATAGGAGCATGGATGGCGAGAGGAAGGCACGCTAGGCCCAGCGGAACCCCAATGGCAGTCCCGAGCATGCGGCGACGTACGCGCTCTAGGGTCCCGGATCTTGAGCTTGCAATAACATAGGTACAGGCGGTAATGGCCCAAGCAGATTCTTCAAGGCCGAAGATGTCGTTCAATCCGACGATGACGAGGGCTGCAACTGCTCCTTGTATTCCCATCAGTAGCGATGGCGTCTCATTGCCACGAGCGCTGGCCAGCGGGACCGCTGGATGCTCGGCGGGTCCACTGAGTAGGCGTGGAATGATCGCGGCCAGCGTCGCAATCAAACAGGCGATACCAACCATCTTCAGATCAATCGGAGTTAGGCGGGCTCCGTAGGCAAGAAGCTGTCCGATGTAAATTTGCGAGCCGATGCCGGCACCGAGAATGCCAAACCCTTTCAGATAGCCGACAAGAAAGACCCCAATCGCAAGCGTCAACTCCGGTCCGGGGCGCCTAGGGCCTGTCAGTGCGCCAGTAAGGGCAATCATGGTGACCGCACCCAGCGCCGCCGCAGCCACTAACAGGGCAAGATCTCGGCTGGACTCGGGTCGAGTTGCACGGCCCTCGGAAACGCTGGCCCATAGCGCGAACCCGGCAGCGAGGATACTCAGTAAACTGCCATGCGCAAGCCCGTGCGAGATTGCGGGTAACATCCCCAGCATCGCTGCGATGCCATAGGCGGTAACGAGACGCAGCCCTTTGATACGACGGTGTGAGCCCGGATCGATACGCTCCAACCACCCAACGGCTTCGGTCATCGTCCATGGTTGAATTTGGCGCAAAGCGATGCCGGATGGAAGATCGTGGCTTTTCGTGTTTTGTCTCGCGGTCAACCTCTAAATAGGTTCATGCACAGGTCCCACTGTGACTAACCCTACCATCATTCCACTAAATTCTACGAGAAAGGGGCTCGACGGTAACGGAAAAGGTGCTTTTAATGTAAAGCCAGTGACGAGCGCTAGGTGGGGCAAGGATTGACTCAGCGGCGGCTCCGATTCAGAGCACGAACACTGAGCAAATGGAAAGTTACCTGGCTCACCGCATCCGTGGAATATCGGTTGTCTAGAAACAATCGCTTGGGAGTTTCTGCTAACGCGACTTTGCCGGCTGCTCTGGCCAGTTTTCCGAATTGTCGGCTGATCGGGCAAGTAGCCGCCCGAAGTTCCCGGGAAACGGGGTTTTCAGTAACTTCGATTTGGGGGTAAGAAGGAAGCCGCAGGCGTTTGCCGCGGATGCGGTGAGTCTATGGATTTCTGAATCCGATCCCGCTGATAATAAATGAGTTGGAACTTTACAACGCAGTGCCGAGATTTCGAACCTATTCGGCCCATACCGCCTCAGGTACAGTTCAGCGTCCGCGGCGCCCTGCGGCTTCGTTCTGACCGGCCAACCGTACATGATCCCGATTTTGGCGCCACCAGCGAACGCCGGCAGGCGCTGGCCAGGGTTGGGGACGGATCGACCATCCAACTCATTTTCGCGCCCCAAGCGAGACTTTCTCGGCGATGTTACGGGGCCCGAGTTCTTTGGCGAGTGATCGGTTCAGGACCTCGACCGTTCCCTTCGGCTCCCTAGCAAGTTTGAGCGCACTTTCTGACGCTGACTTGTTCCAGCCATGACTCTGGATGAGAATTGACTCTCCGTTTGCAAGCTGCCCAACTACCAATCGAAATTTTCTTATGCACGGAAAAACGTCTGGGCAGGGAAGAACTATTCGTACCGCAAGGCAACCATGGGATTGACGCGCATGGCGCGCCGGGCTGGAAAATAGCAGGCCAAGAGCGCGACCGCGGCGAGCAACGCCCCAGCAACGATCCACGTCACGCGGTCGGTGGGGCTTGTATCGTAGAGCAAGCTCGCCAAGACGCGCGTAAGCGCCAGTGCCCCGCCTCCACCGAGAGCGAGTCCAACCAGGACGATGAGCATCATTTTCCCGATCACAAGCTTCAGCAGATCGCCCGGTGATGCACCAAGGGCTAGGCGTATGGCCATTTCACGCACTCTTTGCGCCACGGAATAGGAGACAACGCCGTAGATCCCGACGGCAGCCAGCAATAGCGCGATACCAGCGAAGATGGCCAGCAGCGCAGTGCGAAGCCGGGCTGGCGCTACCGATTCTGACTTGATTTCTTCCAGGGTTTCAATGTTCGCCACGGCTTGGTTGTTATTCACTTTCCAGATTGCTTGTACGATCGATCCTCTTAAGAGCAACGGGCTCATGGCGGCGCGAACTACCAGGCTATTGCGAGTGCCGGGACTTTGATAGAACGTGACGTAGACGACCGGAATGTCCTCGCCGAGGCTAAAGACTTTCCCGCCAACTTTCTCATCCTTTACCACTCCCACGACCTGCCAAGGGATATCCGGGCCGCGTTCAGCCTTCCCGAACACGAGCTGCCGAATCAAGATGCGCTTACCGATGGGGTCTTCGCCCTTGAAGTAAGTCTTCGCCATCGTTTCATTGATCACGGTGACAGGAACGTTGCCGGCAACATCGTTTTCGCCAAGGCTGCGCCCCTTCGACAATCGCATGCCAACCGTATCAAAATACGACGGCCCTATCACCTTAAACCCACAGCCGGGGCGCCGGGAGTAGGGGAGATTCTCCCGCCCCTCGATCAGGAAGGGAGCGCCGTTGGCAAAGCCTTCCATCGGTGGTCTATCCGTGATGGCGACGTCCCGCACTCCGGGCACGCCTCTGACCTTCTCGGTCAATTCCTTGAGATAGTTCGTCAATGTCGTGCTGTTCGTGAATTCTGTTAGTGGCGTTGGTAGATCCATCGCGAGAACATTGGTTGTATCGACGCCCGGGTCAAGGCTGGCAAGCCTATTGAAGCTTCGGATCAGCAGGCTGGCACCCGCGAGCAATACAAATGACAGCGCGACTTCGGCAACCACCAAGGCTGTCCTCATCCGATTGGGTGAGAGCCCGGCTGTGGTTCGCCCGCTCTCCTTCAGCGATCTGGCACGCGTGCCCGTGAGCGCTGGCGCTAGGCCGAAGAGGATTCCAGTGAGGATTCCGATAGCCATCGTGATAACCAACACGCCGTAGTCCATGCGGACGTTTGCTTGCGGTGGCAGCATGTCAGGCGGTAACCATAGTTTCATTCCCCGCATGAATGCATTGCCCAGCGCGAGGCCCGCCACGCCACCGAGGATTCCCAGAAATATGCTTTCCGTAAGCAACTGCCGGATCAGACGGAGACGACCTGCGCCCAATGCTGATCGAATAGCCATCTCGTGTTCGCGCTTCGTACCCCGCGCCAGGGTCAGGTTGGCGACATTGGCGCACCCGATCAGCAGTACGGCTCCCACTGCTGCGAGCAGCACCCAAAGCGAGCGGCGGAGATCCGGCTGAACCACCTGATCGATATAAGGGTCGACCGTTACACCCCAACCCTTATTCGAATCCGGGTACTGGGCAGCGATGCGCGATCCTATCGTGTCCATTTGGTCGCGGGCCTGCTTCAGAGTGAGGCCGGGCTCAAGACGAGCCATGGCATAAAGCCAGTGATAATTGCGTGTCATCACCGCGGGTGGGAAAGCGAGAGGCAGCCACATTACGCCCCAGCTACGGTCGAACTCACTGTTCGCCGGGAGCACACCGATGATCGTGTAATCTTTTGCATCCAAGGCGATCTTGCGGCCGATGACGTTGGGATTCCCGCCAAACCGGCTCCGCCAAATGCGGTTCGAGAGCACGACTTCGCGATCGTTGCCAACCTCGTCTTCGCTTTCGACGAAGGTACGTCCCAGCGTCGCGCCCACACCAAGCATCTTGAAATACGATGCCGAGACTCTAAAGACCTTGAGCTCCTCGGGCCTGTCCGAGCCTGTCAAGGTCACCGTGTCCGGAGCAACGGCCGAGAGAAATTGAAAACAGCGATTCTGCCGCTCCCAATCGAGGAAGTTCAGAGTGGAAATGAAGTTGCCATCACCGCTCGGAAGTTTTTCCGCCACGCTGACGATTTGCTCCGGATGTGCATAGGGGAGAGGCTTGAGTAATACGGCATTCACAAAACTGAAAATCGCCGCATTGGCGCCGATGCCAAGGGCCAGAGTCAGCACGACAACGGCAGTGAAGCCCGGCGATTTGCCGAGCGTGCGGAAAGCGAAGCGAACATCCTGCACGATCGATTCGAACCACATTGTGCCTCGGCTTTGCCGGCAATCTTCCTTGATCTGCTCGATGCCGCCCAACTCCAGACGTGTGAGCCGACGAGCTTCGAGCTCTGGAATGCCGGAACGTACTTTATCAGCGACCTGCGATTCGAAGTGAAATCGCAACTCCTTGTCCAGATCAAGTTCCATCCTTTGTCTCGCAAGGAGCCTTCGCAGCCAGCTCATGAGACACCCTCCAGTGTTCCCTTGAGAATCAGGTCAACGACATTCGTCAGGCGCTTCCAGTTCTCGGTTTCGGATTTCAGATGCGCACGGCCTTGGGCGGTGAGCTCATAGAACTTTGCTTCACGGCCGGTCTCAGACAGTTGCCATTTGGCACTCAGCAGCTTCTTGTATTCGAGGCGATGAAGCGCGGGATAAAGTGATCCCTGCTGGATCTCGAGAGCCTCGCGAGACATTTGCTGAATTCTCTGGGCGATCGCGTAGCCGTGAATGGGGCCAAGAGCGACGACTCTTATGATGAGAAGATCGAGGGTGCCCTGCGGGAGATCAAATTTGTCTTCGGTCTGCATACCTTTGGCTTCTACATATATCTCTATATCATCTCCATGTGTAGAAGGTCAAGGTGTCAGCCGATTGGGCCGCGAGGACAAATTGAGCGTTCAACAGCTGTAGCAGGCAGCGAGCTCATTGAACCAGGCATGAGCTTCGTTCAGAGGATTAATCCAGATAAAAGGGCGTTCATAAAATGCCGTCTATGTGTTGCACGCATTTCAGAAGAAATCGCCGCGTGGGATAGAGACGCGGCAATCCGACATTGCGCTTGTCAGGGAACGCCTGAAGACAGCCCAGCCAGATTATGAGGAAAGACATGCCTAAGGAAACCAAAGACAAGGTCATCGGAAGCAGCGGCAACATTTTTGCGCGCCCCAAGCTCTCATCAACAAGTGACTGGTAGAGAAAGCGGACATTCTGAATCGGCGTTCTCTTTTCGAGGCTAGGAACTCCGACCGGTGTCGCCCTTTCGGGAACAGCTGAAGAAATAAATAGATCAGTTCGTCAAGCTCGAAAAGCCCGTCATGCTTGTACCTTTTTAGTACTGGTTACTCGCGAATATCCGAAGAATCTGCAAGTGGTGCAGAGAAAGCACTCGATCTGGGGGTCCAATCCTCGACGAAAGAAGCTAGCCTCCTTCTGGGGCATATCTGCGCCTAGAGGGGGGATCCGCTGCAAAGGCTCTTTTTCAGCTTCCCAGAGGGGTGGCCAGGCATCGGCCTCGTATTTCTGCGGCTTATTGTTGCCGTCAATGCAATCATTTGCGGAATTGACGCACTCGTTGAGCCGAACAGTCACGCGTCCAGCATTTGGGCATTCGGATCGCTCGCGATCGCTGTTGGGGCAGCAATTCTCGTGGGCTTTGTCACACCTGCTGCAAGCGCTGCGGCAACAGTTGGTTATCTCACGGCGGGCGTTGCGTCCTTTTTGATGACTGACGGGAACAACCATATCGGTCCGGTAGCTGCCTTCAATCTGGCCGCAATATCCGCCGCGCTTGTTTTACTCGGCCCTGGCGCCTTCTCAATTGATGCGCGTCTCTTCGGTCGTCGCGAAATCATTATTCCCGAGGCCCGGCGTTCACCTCGCCGTTGATTCATAAGAAAACCCAGCACTTCTTCTGACTTTGGAACGCTGCAGTTGTGCACACCTTGGCCATCAAATCCCCCTAAATAGTGGTATCCAATACGCACCAGTCACGGGCGTTGGAAATACCTTCCTTCGCAGGATGAATTCATCCGAGCTTTCCTTCATAGTCACTTCAAGAGTATTGAGCACGGAAAACGGATCAGAGGGTTAACAATCACTAATTCTCTGAATCGGGTGAAGCTCCAATTGGAGGCTCGTTTTTCACGATGTTCCATTTAAAATCTCTTTCCTGTCTCCTCACCGTCCTAGCCGCAATACTGCTCACACAAAAATCTCGGATCGAATTCCTTATCGCAATTGCCGGCAGCTTGATCGTCCTTTCCATCGGATTGCGATCGTCACAGCCGGACTCTATTTGCGGCAAACCTGTCTTCCATCAGCGTTTACGCCTTCGGCATGGAGTCGCGAATCCAAAAAACAGGCACAAATGCATCGAGATCAAGTGCAGCGACAGGATAGAGGCCCGGTCGCGGACGGCCCTCCGATGAGTCCGGATAACCATCATCGCACCACTGATGGCACAAGGCGCCTGCCAAGTGATCGATACAGGTCTACTGCAATAAAGACGATGGTAGACGGGGTTACTTATCTCGGTACCACGGGGACCCATGAGTACTTTGTGGCTGGCCTGCCCGTTGAACTGGCTGCGTCAAGAGCGACAAAAGATAGAGCCATCAACCCGTGCCTCGAACGGTGGTATGTCAAACGAGTCGGGAGTCACACAATCGAAGACGCAGGCGCGAGCCATTCCACTTGTGACCCAGGATCATAGGGGGAACAATGACACCACACTCTAGGAAAACGAACAGTTCTGAGCGCGGCAATATCCTCCTGCTCGACAGGGGCGTTGGTCTGGATCTGAGAAACCGATCGCAGCGGCGTGCGCCAAGCCAACCGATCGAGGCAGAGAGGATGTCGGCAATCGGCAAGATGGCATGCTCGATATCCCACGATCTGCGTCACTCGCTCTCGGCGATCTATGCGAACGCCGAGTTCCTCGAGCGCCGCGATATGCGTGCGAGCGAGCGGGCTGATCTGCTGCTCGACATTCAAGAAGCAGTGCTCGCGATGACCGAGCGCATTGATTCACTACTCAAATTCGGTAGGAGCGGACAGACGAGTCCGCTTGTCCGTGAGCGCGTTTCTCCGGTCGTTGAAAAAGCGGTCGCCGCAGCGAAGTTTCATCCAGACGGGCAGAACTTGTCCATCATAGTTGGCAAGCTCCCACCGGCGGAAGCAGAAATAGATGCAAGGAGTCTTGAAAGTGCCATATATAACCTGCTGCTCAATGCCTGTCAGGCTGCGGCACATTCAACTCATGTGCCTGAGGTCAAGGTCCACCTTACGGAAGTCGAAGAACGGATCTACGTCACAATCCTAGACAACGGCCCCGGTATACCTGCCTCTGTCCGGAGGACGTTGTTTGATCCTTTCGTGACCGCAGGAAAACCGAACGGAACAGGGCTGGGGCTCACCCTTGCGCGTCGAATCGCTGAAGAGCACGGTGGTAGTGTCTGCCTCGAAGACTCGAATCAAGAGAGAACTGTATTCACGCTGAGCCTGACGAAGAACAGGCCACCACCTTTAGAAGCCAGAACCGCCAAACCTGATCTCGAAGGCTGGTATGCCGAGCGAGCTCATAGCCCCACGATCGAAACTGCAGGCGCCAACCACTCAGTCTACGCCCGACATTCCAGGGAAGTTGCAGATGTAATTGAGAGTGCGACGCGTGCAGCCTCGAAGTAGCTCGGACTCCGCAGGGGATTCCCATACCCGGAGAGACCAACTGAAACTTCTCGAAATTGGGTGGAATTTATCGGCGAAAGGTTACGAGAATGACTGATCACATGCTCAAGTACATCGATCCTGTCGACCGTCCTGTTTTAAACGTCTCCGGGAACGTGGATCGATTCGTGTGTACCCTGATGGACGTCACCGAGCGCAAACACGCGCATGATGTGCGGGAGGCTCTAGGTCAGGCAGAGGCGGGTCTTGCACGGCTCAGCCGGGTGAATACCATGGCAGAGAGCAGCGTCTCTCTGACCCATGAATTGACTCAACCGATAGCCGCAACGCTCCTTGACGCTAATACCTGCTTGAGCTGGCTAGCGCACGACCCTCTAAACCTCCGAGATAAGCGAGCGGCGGCCATGGACACCGCAAACGGCGCAAAGGGTGCAGCGGACATCACCAAACGGCTGCGCCAGTTCTTCAAGAAGGGTACATCGCAATGGGAACTCGTGGATATAGACGAGATCACTCGAGAATAATCGTTCTTTTGCGCGGCGAGGCAACGCTACGCAAAACAACATATCAGTCTTGACGGAACTTGCCGCAGATCTTCCCCAGGTCAAGGCCGACCGCATCGAGTTGCAGCAGGTAGTCATGAACCTAATCATCAATGGGATCGAATCGATGAGGAATACGGATAGGGCTCGGGAACTCGCAATCGAGTTGCTGCGATCCGAGACGGGCAAGGTTCCTGTATCCGTTGGCGATACCGGCGTAGGTATGAGGGTTTGGGCCGGGGCTGCTGGCGTGCCTTGGAACTACATGAAAATAGGGGGATGAAAGAAGCTCTCGACCGCTCGAAACCAAGACGAGACCTTCGTGCCGCGGAAGCGGCCAATCCTTCGCAAAGGTCGTGCTGCATGACGCCTCCGAAGTCAATTAGAGTTTAGTCCCCATTACGAAGCTAGGAGTGACAACCATGACAACGTCATTTACATCTGTATCATCGACCCCATTACTGAAAAGCGCATCGTGGTGCTTTCTGCTGCTTGAGCACCTGGATGAATTCGCGACGTTGGCTTGGTATCTCCTGGCAGATGGAAAGCTCGTCGAAGACGCCTTCACAGGCACGATGACCGAACTTGAAAGGACTGCATTTGATGCTTCAAGTCCAGCAATTGCTTACAGTCAGGCTCGGGACGTTCTCATCACCCAGGCGATTACTGTACTGTCGCACGCGCGCAAAGGAAACGATGAAAACCATTATTTTCAGCGGGATTCGTTTGGCAGCTTGCCCGATCTCCCCCGCCTGGCGTTCATGCTAAGAATGATCATCCGTTCGTCTGAAGCGGAGGTTGCGAAGTTTCTCAGCGTATCTCCATCTGAGGTGAAAGAACTTGTCAAGTATGCGATTGACCGTTATAGCTCAGTTCCGCCGATCTCTCCATCGACGGGTTGTCTTGACCCATAGGTACGAATCACTCATCCCTTGAATCGAACGCAGCTTCAATTGGAGGTTCAGACTCGGCGATGTTCCACTTGGATTATCTCTCTTTTTGCCTCACCGTATTGGCGACCATGCTGCTCGCGCGAAAATCCTGGATCGGGCTCCTTATCGCAATTGCCAACAGTTTGATCGTCTGTGTCATTGGATTGCGCACGTCGCAGCTCGGCTTTATACCTGCAAACCTGTTTTGCATCTGCGTCTATGCGTTCAGCATGCGGTCGTGGCTTAAGAAGACAAATTCAAGTCGAGATCAGCCGCAGCAAAAGGATAGCGGTGCGGTCGCCGACAACCCTCAGATGATCCTTGTGATGCGGCGTCGTACTGTCGCATGTACAAGGCGTTCCCCAAGTGATCCCAGCAACTCTCCTGCAATCAAGACCGCAGGAGACGGGATTGGTTATCCTCACCCCGCGCATCGTCATGGGCACTTTGCGGCCGAGGGTGCTATGACCAGAGCGAGGAGAATTACGGATGAGGGAACTAACTGGCCTCACTTTTCGAGTACAGGGTGCGCTCGTGCGGGCGAACGCCGATTTTGCCACGACGAAGGTGAGTTCAGCTTTATCAAGCGTCCCGGTGGGGCGGGGAAGATTTCCTGCGTTCACCAGGGCCCTCAATGCCGTGAAGGATGGCGACGCCTCAGGCGTTGTAGCCATGGCGGCCGAACGCGGCGGGCCGATCTATGAGGGTACAGCCGGGCTGGCCAGTCGGCTGCCGACTTACTCTCCGATGGCGTAGGATATCCTGAGTCGTGAACTAGTCAGGACGATGATGGTGAACCAGGTTGGGGCATTCACAGTGCAAGCGATGGCGACTGCTGCGCCGAACTGGTCGAATCGATTTGGCCAGTTTCCAAACCGGAAACAGAAGTGGGGCCCTTCCTTCGACGTCAGGGAGGAGCCTGAACCCAACGGGCGAAGCGCCGGGAGCATCGACCGGGCAGGACTTGTCAACTGCTCCTACCGGGTCGAACCGAGCAGACAGGTCACTGGCGCAATCTTGATCCAATCAGCAACCTTTTATGACGCGCCGGCCGTCGCACTCTTTGGCGCATTCGAGCGAGCGCTCGATGCCGACCTCGGTGCGATCTAAGTCTACGCATTCAAGTTGTAAATCGAACAGTCTAAGTTATCCAATTCGAGAATTCCAGGAGAAAGATAAATATGTATACCATCACAGGAATTACCGGTAAGGTCGGCGGCATCTTGGCGCACAAATTGCTTGAGGCGGGACAAGCTGTCCGCGCCGTCGTGCGCGATGCGGCAAAGGGACAGGCATGGGCCGATAGAGGATGTGAAGTTGCAATCGCAGAAATGGAAGATGCCGAGGCATTGGCAAAGGCCTTTGCCGGGTCCGAGGCCGTCTTCATCTTGCCGCCCTCGGAATTCGACCCCGAACCGGGCTACCCTGAAGCGCAGAGGGTGATCGACGCAGTAGTTGCGGCGCTGAAAGCGGCACGTCCAGTCAGGGTACTCTGCCTTTCGACCATCGGCGCAGACGCTCGGGAGGACAATCTCTTGACGCAGCGCACGATGATGGAAGTGGAGCTTTCTACCCTATCGATTCCGGTCACTTTCCTGCGTCCTGCCTGGTTTCTCGACAATGCGCTCTGGGATGTAGCCTCGGCTCGCGACGAAGGCGTGATTCGCAGTTTTCTCACGCCGGCTGATAAACCGGTCGCCATGGTCGCAACCGAAGATATTGGTCGCACTGCCGCAGAACTCATCCAGCAGGACTGGACTGGTAATCGGGTAGTGGAACTGGAAGGGCCGGCACGGACCTCCCCCAACGATTTGGCTAGAGCCTTTGCCAACGCGCTCGGCCATCCAGTGCGAGTGGAGATCGTACCGCGTGACACCTGGGAAACGCTCTTCCAGGGACAGGGCATGAAAAACCCCCTGCCCCGAATGCGGATGCTCGACGGCTTTAACGTGGGCTGGATCGACTTCCCCGGAAACGGTGATCTCGCTCTCAAGGGAATAGTAAGCGTCGATACGGCGATCAGCAATTTGGTCAAGAGCAATCGGTAGAATTCGTCACCCTGCTTATATGATTTCTCATCACAGCATTTCACCTGGGGCAGGTCGCACTGATCCGCCCAGGTGAACGCTCCGGGGAGTTCGGATATTGAAAGGACCTCAGTCCATCGCCCAGTTGAAGCAATTGGCAGTAGAGATCCACGTCGCTCAAGTGGATCCAATTCTCTGTGCTCTTACTGCTCGCCTGGAAGAAAACGATGCGGTTCGGATTCAGGCAGAGTTACGGAACAAGTCGGAGACGCGATTGCACTCACATTGCGGCATCACCTCTTCGAGCATTAGCAGCTAAAAAATGGAGAGAATGACTCTACTTGATACCGTCTCTTGCCTCTTGGCGATGTTGACTCTTCGTCAAAGCTGCAACGGGAAATCGGCAGGTGCAGGTTGGGCGGTGGATGGAGGTCAGTGCGTCAACGCGCCTTCTACGGCCCGACTTCGACTCCGTGACGGCGGTCAAACGAGCTACTTCCGGTTTTACCCCACGCTGCCTGACACTATGAACTCGAGCAAGAGCGAGCTCTTGCAGAGCATTTCGAGGTCCGACAAGCGCTCCCGACGAAATGATCGTAGATAGCCTAAAGTTGTATGATCCCACGGCGAACCCCGATCGCGACAGCCTCGGTCCGGTCGCTGGCACCAAGCTTTTCCATGATGTGCTTAACGTGTCCTTTCACCGTTTCTTCAGATATGAAGAGAAGCGCCGCTATGTCGCTGTTGCGATTTCCCCCCGCTATCTTCTGAAGTACCTCAACTTCGCGCGCGCTCAAGGCCTCGTCGCCAAGATGCTCCGCCAGATGAGCGGCAACTTCAAGAGGAATCTGTTTCTTGCCTGCATGAACTTTCCGGATAATCTCGACAAGTTGCTTCGGAGGCATGGTCTTGAGCATATAACCCTGAGCCCCCGCCTGAAGTGCTCGCTGGATTTCGACATCTCCTTCAAAGGTAGTCAGCATGATGATGCGGGCATTCGGAAACTCAGTGCGAATGGCTACCATCGCGTCAATGCCGCTGATATCGGGCAGTCGCAGGTCCATGAGCGTAATGTCGGGCAAATGCTCACGATAATCCCTCATGGCTTCGCGCCCTGAAGCCGCCTCAGCAACCAGCGCCATGTCCGATTCATTGCGGATGATGGTAGCGATACCCTCCCGCATAAGGGGATGATCGTCCACGCTAAGGATTCGGATCGGAGCTGGATGATTCATCTTTGCGATCTTCCTTTGAGTTGCGCGCTTTGGACTTAGGCTTGTTCCATTTTAGCCAGGGTAGCCACCGTGATATCGAATGATCCGGCTGGTTTTCGAATGCGATCAGACCGGGGACGGTAAGCTCAACTTCGGTGCCAGCGCCAAGTCGGCTACGAAGTTTAAGACTGGCTCCGATACGTTCGGAACGTTCACGCATGCCCCTCAGGCCCCAATGCCCTTCGCGACCCGAGTGCAGAACTGCGGGGTCGATTCCACACCCGTCGTCACGCACCAGAACTCGCAGGAACATGCCAGTGTATTCCACTTCTACCACAACGGCCTTTGCTTGTGCATGCAGGAATGCATTTACCAGAGCCTCACGACCGATACGATACACCTCATCTCGAATTGCGGGGTGAAAGCGGCGCGCAATACCGCGAACAATAATGCGGTAGCCAACCTTCTCATCGGCCGAGAGTTCTTGACGCATGCGCGAGAATGCTCGTTCGAGGTTGCCGTTATCATCTTCTCTGGTGCGCAAGCCGTGGAGAGCCCTCCTGCCTTCCTCTGTGACCTGCCCCATCAGTTGCAGGGTTCGTTTCAGAAGCGGCCTCGCGGGCGAACCTTCCGGGAGTTGATCCTCGGCGACATTAAGCTGCATTGAAGCGCTCAAAACTCCCTGCAGTAGAGTGTCATGGAGTTCCTGAGCAATTCGCGTACGCTCCGCAAGCCTCTCCTGGAACAGGACGTTCAATTGATTGGTCAATTGGTACATGCGAAGACGATAGAACGCAAAGATGACAAGAACACACGCCGCTAGACACGAGATTCGAAACCACCATGTCTGCCAGAATGCGGGTTCAATATCAAAAGGGAAAGTCGTTTCCGGACCATTCCATTGCTCTCCGCCATTGGATGCCACTACGCGGAAGCGGTAGGAGCCGGGCCCAAGGTGAGTGTAGACGACCTGACGCAATGCGACGACGTCGCTCCAGTCCTCACCCGACCCATCAAGCTTGTACCGGAACCGGACCTGATCGGGGGCTGAAAGGCTGGTGCCAACATAATTGAAAGTGATGCTCTGCCTGCCAGCAGCAATCTTCGGGGAGATCTGAAGACTGACCGGCGAACCCCCTGCTGTGATCGATTCGATGCGGACTGCTACCGGCATGGCGGTGCGAGTGAGAAGCTTCGCATCGGTCACGGCAAGAGCATTCTTCAGTGATATCCACACGCGGCCAACTGAATCCTCAACGACCGACCGATCGCGACGAACAGCCTTGAAGTCCTGAAGGCCATCTGACGTTCCATAGCTCCGAATATCCTCCGCATTCAACGATCCGGCCAGCAGTCGATCGCGATTTACCCTGAGCACCTGATCCGAAGTCGCAAACCACAGCGATCCACTGTCGCTTTGTGCAATTCCAAAAATCTGCTCTCGCAAAGGGTCTGGGAGCATTTGCAGTACATTGAGTCTTCCGTCGGAGAGGACTGCGAGGCCTCCCGCGGTCGCAATCCACAACGAGTGCTTTGAATCTTCAAAGATGGACCTTACATCACTCGATGGCAGGCCGTTTTGAGCGGAGCGATTTGTCCAGTGCCCTTCATTAAAGGACTCGAGTCCGCTTGGACTGGCAAACCACATCTTCCCGTCAAAGCCCTCTATGATCGAACTGGCAAAATTCGATGCTAGCCCGTTAGCCACCGAGTAATTGGTGAAAGCATCATCCTTAAGTCTGCTGACACCGCCGCTAATGGTTCCTGCCCACACCGTTCCATCACGATTACGATGGACGGAATAAATGCTGTTCTGTGCCATCCCATCTGCCTGGGTATAGGTCCGGGCAACAAAGGACCCGCGGCTGCCTTTGGTCAGAAGAGTGAGGCCTCCCCGCTGTCTGCCGAGCCAAACCTCGCCTCCACCTCCGCTGATCGTGTAAACGACATCGTGGTCCAATCCGGCAACGCTCACGCGCCCAACGTGCCCATCCTTCAGCCAGTAAAGGCCTCCAGACACAGGCGCAAACCAGGCCCGCCCTTCGGGGTCGACATAAACCGGGCCGTCGTTTTCTGAGGGAAGACCTTGAACTGTCGAAAACGTCGTGAACACTCCATCGCGCAACCGTTCAAGGCCGCGCGACCCTCCAAACCATATGTCTCCTTCACGATCCTCGCAAATCGCGGTCACACCGTTGTCCGAGGTCTGATTTTCCAGGCCGAAAGAGACGGCTCCCGCACGAGTGATACGGATAAGTCCGTGGTCAGTTCCAATCCAAACATTCGCATCGCGATCTTTGCTTATCGCCATGATCTGAAGTTGCTTGGTTGATGATGGCAGGCTGGGATTGACCAACCTGCTCCCGTCCCAGTAAAGGACGCCGCTGTCGGTCCCGATCCATAGACCTCTGCGGTCCACCGTAAGCAATGTGTTGATTTTCGTGTCGACCAGTTCCTTCGATATCCGTGAGATATGCCCCTGGTCGATCGCATAGAGCCCATCATCGCGAGTGCCTAGCCACGTCCTTCCGTCGCGGGTCATAGCCATCGAAAGAACTGTTCCGGGGGCGTCGTTGGAGTTGCCGATGGTTTCGATCTTTCCACTGTGATAGCGGATCGTGTGATTTCCAATTCCGGTCAGGATCACTCCGCCTTCACCGTCGGCCGACATCGCCGTGATGGTGTTCACGTCCAGACCTAAACGAGCAAATGCATCTTCGAAGCGCCCTTGCCGGTAAAGGAGCAACCGCGGGCCATCCAGACGGATCCACAGATTTCCTTCCCCGTCCGGCACCAGGCCACGCACAGGCCCGATTGGAGGAGATCCGGTTATTGGTCGCTGAATCAGACTGAAAGTGAATCCGTCGAATCGGACCAGTCCCCGTTCGGTTCCAATCCATAGAAAGCCGTCTGCTGATTGGCTAATGGCATGGATTACTCCACCCAGAAATCCTCTGTCGGTTCCCCACCGGTCATGGATATATTGCGACATGGATTTGGCAGGGTCCAAGGCACGCGCTGAATTCACTAGACAAATCAACGTAAGCCCTGCCAATAGCAGGCCACGCAGCCGGTGTCGAAAGTCCCTTCGTTCAGGGAAGGTATTCAAATTTCTCAATTACAACCTCAGCAGGATCTCGCTCGGCATTTCCGGAACGATGAAAGGCAAAGAGATCAATGTGCACCGTCTCGGTCGCCGGAGCGGGAATCTCTGATGTAAAAACGTGTGCGCTGATGATCCTTGTCCCCGAACTCGACGCTGAGCCGTGAATTGTTTGGAATGACGCCATACCCGGTTCCCAACGGAATGTGTGGGTCAGCAGTCCTGCAGGCGCAGCAAATCGGGCGACATTTTCTGGAACATAGAACGGCTGAACGACATACTGCCCATTCTTGCCAGTCGGATTACCCCAGCGGCTCATCTCTATGTCCAATTCGTTGGGACCATCGTTCTTCCCGCCAATATCCAGGGTGTACATCCCCAGGACGGCGGACGGCTCCAGATGCGCGCTGTCTTCGACAACGAACCTGTAGGTGCCATATCCAAGGCTGCGGGTCAAATTTACTTCCGCACAAGTCCATCGACCGTCGTGTAATGCCATCCGGAGATGCAAGTACCCCTTCTGATCCGTCCACGCATTTGCCGAATCATATGAGTTGACACCGCCTCCGCGGTCATTCTCCCCGTCCAGAGCCGTCCAATCGTATCCGCCGAAATGAATGATCTTCTGACCGGTCGGCGCGACGGTTTCACCCTTCGTCACAAGCACAGCATCCACTCCATTCCCGACAGTCGGAAGCATCGCCGTCTTCAGAGACGGATGGTACCCCGGTTCTACCAGCAGAGCCGCGTAGTCGGTGCCAAGATGCGTCGTGTTTTTCCACGTAGAATCTGGTTGAATTTCAGTAAATGGATTAAGAATCAAGGGCTGAATCCACCACACACCGCCGCTGCGAGCGTAGAGAACAATTTGCTGGCCGGCTCTGGCGCCGCTGACTCGGCCTTGAATCAAGCTTGTGTGCGCCGGACCTCCAGGGTCAGCCGGGGGAACAAGAGTTATTTGAAGGAACGGCTTGGTTGAGCCGCCTTGTGAGCGGCATCCGGCCATCAAGACACAAAGCATCATCGTCAGGCACCCTGATCGTCGAGGTCTGAAATCCGGTATTCGAGTGACGAACCGCATAGGCCTCCAATGGCGTCCCAGCGGGTAAACCTCAAAAATATATGCCCGTTGAGCCGAAAGCGGAAAAGCGGCCAGCATGACAGCCCCGTAATGAACAGATCACACGATGGGCGTTTCAGTATGCCTGCCCTCTTAGCCTAGCCTTGTCGCGTAATGGCGGCAAGGCTGGTGTTCACCCACGACTCAAGAAACTTCGCAACATTGCAGACGGGATTAGCTGGACCGCCCGCTCCGGCAAAGCGTGGTTCGGTAGGATTCCCTTGGCGTCGTTGCTTCCAGTGTCGAACGCCTCTGCGAGGATGGGGACACTTCGCGACCGACAACAAGCCGCGCCGCCTCTAGCTTAAGCTCAAGTGCGTAAAGTTCCCGCTTCGACTTCGTCATTTTCGCTACCCTTTTGCAATGGAACAGCCAGCTAAGTGTCACGTTTTGCGGGGGCAAGGTCAGATTGTTCGCAAACTCGGCACAATTGAGGCAATGAAAAAGGGGCCTTTAGAATGGCCGTGTCGTAAAGCGCAGATGAAAAGCAGCTCCCGCAGCCACCTCCCCGCTTTTCGCTGGTTTAACTTCGAGTTGCCGGCAATCCGAACGGCATACTACACTGCGTAAATTCTCAGAAACCCACGCCCGAGCACATTCTCGCCGAAGGCAGGGTGATAACACAGAGGCTCGCATTGACCATCTGAGCAGTAAGTAACGGATTGGCTCACCATCCGAAGAGATAAAACGGGAATCCCGGGGTAAAATGCCTTCCATGCGAGAACTTTGGCTTAAGGCTGCCGGACTCTTTCGGAAAAATCCCATCCTCTGGCTTCCGTTTTTCTGCGCGCATCTGCTCACTTCCTGCCTGGTGTGGGTTCGTAAAATTGCGACTCATGAAATTCTTGCTTGGATCATGACAAAGCGCTCCGTGCTGGGCGGTAATCTCGGCCAGCCCGACCTTCATTCAGACACGATTCATACAATAGAGAGGATTTCGTTCTCTTTGCAATGGGGGACATTTTATGTAGCTTGCTGCCTCAACGTGATTGCGCTGATCCTCACGGCGGTCCTTCTGGGTATGATCCTCCGCAGCCAACGGCCCTCTCTGACGGCTGCTTTTGCTGCGCTGCGGCACTACCCCGAAAGGATTTTGTTCTATTCTCTCAAGTTCTGGTTGTTATCCGTCCTTTTGGACGCACTGATCGCTTGGCCAGCAGGTCATCTATTGGAGACAATGCCGCATCGAACCAAATGGATCCTTTTAGCGCTTACTGACGGTCAGGTTCTTCTGACCTTGCTTTGCTCGGCATGGGTTATGGCGCCGATCGCAATTCGACTCCTCCGTCCCGTCGATTCCGGTATAGTTTCCGCCGAAGATAAGCGCAAGGGAAGATATTTCTATTTGCTCACGGTGGCGGCAATGTTTACTCTCAGCAGAATTCTCTTTTCGTTGGTTACCAGACTGCCTTTTAATGCCACAAATGAGCGAGCCATCGTGGATTTGGCTTCATTCGTAGTCAGCTTTCTATCGGTATTGCTGTTTATCGCGCTCGCGTTGCTCGCCGCCAGTGGCCCGGACCGTTGCCAAACCATGGTTTTCGATGACGAATTTGGCATAGTAAATGATCCTGGTGGAGAGCTGCGACGAATCCCTTCGAGTTAACCACGCCTGGACCGAGATCTTGAATTTGCCGGGAACGCTTCCTGCCGCCAGATTGTTGATTGAAAATGAATTCTATGAACTCACGCTGTTTCCTCGTTTTTTTGATCGTCCTCGCCTTCCTCGCCTTGTCTGGCGCATCATCTGCCGTAGTCGGACAAGTTCCGCCGGCAACCTACGTCAACGCTCCGCTCGGCGAGATCAAACGCTTTCCCGGAGATGGCGCAGGCGCGTTCAAGACTGGCAAGTACCGCGATCTGTTCGCTGAGCAGGGTCATGCTCCAGCAGAGACCAAGGCGAAGATCGAAAAGGCCTTCCAGCAACTCTTTCACGGAGATGCTCTTTCCGAGCGCGTGTACTTCGAAGCCGGATCGAACGCCGCCGGTCCGCTCGCCTACATGACCGACTGGGCGAACAACGATGCGCGCACCGAGGGCATGAGCTACGGCATGATGATTGCCGTGCAGATGGACAAGAAGCACGAGTTCGATGCGCTCTGGAACTGGTCGAACACTTACATGCTCATCACCGATCCCAAAAACCCCAATGTGGGCTACTTCGCGTGGTCGATGAATACAGACGGGACGCCGCGCTCCACCGGTCCGGCACCCGACGGGGAAGAGTATTACGCGATGGCGCTGTTGTTTGCCGCGCATCGCTGGGGCAACGGCATGGGTATCTATGACTACCAGCAACAGGCAGAGAAGATTCTGCGCGGCATGCGGCATCATCCAGTCATCACTGAAACCGGACCATTCAGGATCCGTCCCGATGACCCGCCATTCTCACCAGTAGGGCGGGATTTTTCGAGCCCGAACAATACCCAACGCGAGCAGGCCCGGACGGATCTGGCAATCGAGCTGAAAGGGGAAGGCAAGGCACCACCCGAGCCGGAATACCGCCGCCCCGATTCCGCTGCCTGGACGCGCTTCGCGGCGCGGCCTACCACAGCCGGCCCCATGATGGAAGAGGAGCACAACATGGTTCGCTTCGTCCCGGACGTCGTAGGAGGCAACACCGACGCCTCCTACCATCTGCCCGCGTTCTATGAGTTGTTTGCGCGCTGGGGCCCGGCTGAGGATCGCGACTTTTGGGCCAAAGCCGCAGATGTGAGCCGCGACTTCTTCGTCAAGGTGACTGGCCCGGAGACTGGTTTTGCGCCCGACCGCAACAATTTTGACGGCAGCCCCGTGATCGGACGCAACGGCCAGCCGGTTCCCTTCAGCTACGACTCCTGGCGCACTGCCAGCAACTGGTCGGTGGACTACAGCTGGTGGCATAAGGATTCTCGCGAGATCGTGCTCAGCGATCGCATCCAGAAGTTCCTTGTCTCCCAAGGCATCAGCATGTTCGTCGATCGCTACACGCTCGATGGCAAGCCGCTTTCCACGCGTCACTCCGTAGGCATGGTTGCGGCAACTACAGTCGGAGGCCTTGCAGCGACGCCCGGCGCCCAAGAACAGGCCTTCGTCGAGGAGCTTTGGAGAACACCCATACCCGTCGGAGAGCAGCGATATTTCGACGGCATGCTGTACCTCATGAGCCTGCTGCATTGCAGCGGCAACTTTCGGGCGTGGGGACCACAGTGATGAAGACAAAGCGCGTCATGATGAAGCCTCTTCGGCATTCCGAAAGGCAAAGGCGAATTTAACCCCGTCGACCCTGTCAGGCAACAGCCTTGCGCGCGATCACCTCGTGGTGAAACTGGGCGCTCAATTTCGGAGTTCGCTTTTGGGCGGCGAAATTCACGGAATGAATGCCAAACCTCCTCGGGTATCCATCAGACCACTCGTAATTATCGAGCAAGCTCCAGAGAACCATATCGTATCTGACATCAGGGAAGAGTCGGAGCAAGATTAGGAAGCCCTTTCTGAACAGCGACTTGGGGCATATTTGACGGGCGCTGGCAGTGCTCACCGGGCCATCCGGCTAGAGCAGCGAAATACGTCGCTTTCCGAGGCTCTATCCAGGAGCTTGCAAAGACGGGAAGTTTTCCCCCTGAATGCATTGCCACGCGCCCTCTCGGTTGGAGATGTCCAATGCATTACTTTTCTTGAGTGAAGGGAGCCCCGATCCTGTTCAAGGGGACGACTCGAATATAGTGGTCCGTAAAGGTAGCGTGAGTTTGTGGCACCTCATATTTCGGCATATGGCAGGAGACGCATTTGTTTGTTGCTTCCTTGCATGTTGCATAGACTGCCGTCTTCCTTTGCGGATTTCCTTTTGCGGAATGGCACGCAAGGCATTTTGAATCGTAAGCAGTCAAGTCGCGAACCAGAGGCTGGTGGGGATCGTGACAGGCAATGCAGGTGATGCGCGCGTCGCCCTTTTTGCCCCAGCACCGGCTTTTTTCCAGGCGGAACGGCTGAAAGCGCAGGCTCGCAGCACCAATGTTTGACGGCATCCCGAACGCCACATCGGCCCACGTGCGATGGCAAGCTCCGCAAAAGTCCACCGAATCCGAGGGGGAAAGGCGTACGGGATTCGCGATGGCAGCTGACCCCTTGTCATACTGCTGGGCTTTCATGGCTATAACGTGCCGGGCTCCCGGACCATGGCACGCTTCGCAAGTAACCCCCGGAACCGCCTTTTCCGGTTCAAAAACCGCCGACGTCATGGCCGCAGTGGTGTGACAGCCGAAGCAGAGCCGGGTAACACTGCTGTCCAATCGATTACCCAGTGACTCTTCGATTCCTTCGGGTATTTTGCTGGTTTGTCCGGGTGTGATATCCAGGGAATTCAGGCTTGTGAAGTAGGACACACGAGCTTCCGTATAGACACCCATCTTCTCTAATAAGTATGTCTGTCCGATCTCGCCGGCACCGAAAGCCCAACTTGCCGAGGCGCCCCTGTTCTCTACACCGTTGCTCGAGGAGTAGGATACCCCGTCCGGCGTGTGGCTTAGAGAATAGCGGAAGTCCCCTTCCTGCAGCGTGAGCACCTCATGCTTTTTGAGGATCTCCGACTGCCGAGCGCGCACGCCGGCATGATACATCGGTGTCGTCTCCTGAAGTGCGGCGATCGCGCTGTGACACCCTTTGCAGGTCTCGGTTCCTACATATTGGTTTCGCGCCGCTTCTCCTTTCGTGGGCCACCAGCCCGGGTCTTCCAGCCTGTCTCCGGTAGTCAAGCTGAAGCCATCTGTGGCTGGCTGTTGTGCCTCGGACGGCCAAAGGGCAATTGCCGCCACAACCACTATGAGTGCTGACGACCAACTGCTCAATCGGGAATCTCCTCTTTGAGTCACGCGTGTCCATAAGGACGATGGGGGCGATCTGAAGTTTCGAATTGCGGCCAAAATGTCGATGTAGGCGGAAGAGAATCACATGTAAAGTTTGCGTTTAGGGTTTGTTTTCTGCGTTAACCCCTTGGCGGATTGAGGTGTGTGCGGGAAGACTGGTTTTTGTTGCAGGCGAGCCGGTGGGTCAGGGCTTATCCGGCTGAGTTAGATTGCAAGTTGAAGGGGAAAAGGATGAAGACGGGAAGTACGAACGATCACGATCGCGAGATGGAAGTCGGGCAGTGGTTGCCGAATCGAAGGAACTTCATGGCGGGAGTGGCGGCCGTAGGGCTAACAGGATGGGCCAAGCCGGCGATCGGAGCGGTAGCGGGGACATCAGGCTGGAGCGGGTTGCCGGAACGACCGGCGGAACAGCCGCTGGATTTTCATGCGCTCGCCAATGCGTTCAATGCCTATGTCATGGACCCGGCTCACGGCGTGAATCTGCGGGCCAAAGATGGCCGGCAAGTTTTTCCTTCGGCACTTGAAGGCGTCGAGGACGGGGGACTAACCACCTACGCGCCGATGGCGATGGGCAAGGAACTGCGCGGGGAGGGGCTGGATGCTCTGGAGACATCGTTGAAGGGCTACTTCAGTGAACCGTACGGGCTGTTTCTGGATGGTGCTGGAGCAACGTTGTGCGAGTACTGGTACATCATGAACATCACCGCAATGGCCTACGGACTGATTCGGCTGCGCTTCAGTCAAGATGCGGAGTGGCTCGAGCGGGTGGAAAAGAGCGCAACGCGCTTGAAAGAGATGGCGCAGCAGATCCAATACGACTTCAAGACGCAGGGCTACGACTTTCGAAAGCGCGCTGCATGGACCAACCAGGACATCTACCGGCAGCCTGATGCGGTTGGCGGATACAGCTACGTGATGCTGCTGGCGTGGAAGCTGACTGGCAAGGAGATTTTTCTCGCGGAAGCCAAGACAGGAATCGATCACTATCTGAGTTTTACGGCCAACCCATGGTACGAGGTTCCAAGCGGCGCGATGGCAGTATTGGCGGCCGCGCGGCTGGAGTCGATGGGCTACCCGACCAGCGCGAAGAAGGCGCTGGGGTTTGTTTTTGACGCCAAGGTTGGGCTCATGGCGACAGGGCGCTGGGGTGGACACGAGGTGAATGGCCTGATGGCTGGTTTCAGGACCGAGCCACCAGGCCAAGTCTACAGCATGGAATCGATGGTGGCGCTGCCTTACCTGCTGCCGGCGGTGCGATTGCGTCCTGAACTGGCAGACGATGTGGCGCGCTATGCGCTGAATGTGGCGGCCAACCTGCGCTGGTTTTATCCTGAGGATCTGCCGCCCGAGAACCAGAGCCGTCCGGACCTGCCGGCGATGATTCCGTACGAACGGCTGAGTAAGCAGGAAAAAGGCCACAGTCCTTATGCGACGGGCGACTTCGCGGGGCACCGGTCAATCTATGGTGGTGCTTACGTCCTGTGGTGGGACAAGCTGATTCAACCGCAGGGCGATCCGTGGATGCTGCGCTGGGATCTGGCCAAAACGAACTTCCTGGATCGCGATCTGCCGCCGGCATTCCTCTATTACAACCCCGGACCGGAAGAGAAACGGATCACGATCGAGAACGAGGGAGGGAAGGGCCACATATATGACCTGACGCGCAAGCGCGCGCTCGAGCCGCACGGCGGGAAAATGGAGCTGTCACTGGGCGTCCATGAGACGCGACTGATCGAGATGCGCAAGTAGCCGAGAGCGGCCAGTCCATCAATGCTTAAGGATGAATCAGGCGCGTGGCCACGATGGACGTGGCATTGGGAGCGCCGGCGACGGCCTGTGTGCGAATGAGAGCCTCAAAGTAGATGGGCTGGCCGGGAGCTCCGGTGATGCCGAGGGCCTCCAGAAGCTTTTGCCGGTTGCCGGCATCGGCGAGAAAACGGCCTGCCGCCTCGGTCCCCTCCTGTTGCAATCCCTGCAGGATGAGAACGCTGCCCCGTCCGGTGGGGACCGGAAGCAGGGAGATGCTGGCGTAGTCTTCCCCGGAACTGCCCGTAAAGTTTAGCCCGTGATAGTTCTGCTGCTCACCGGGTTTGGGATGCATATTCTGAAAGAACTTGAGGCTTTCTCCTACCACGCCTTCGTGTTCTTCAAAGTTAAGCTTGTCCTGAAAGTAGGAGACCCAGGGGTTCGAGCTTGGGCTGCCGACAAAGACAAAACTGCCCTCTTCCAGGTCGCGCGGCCGCAACTCCCGGGCTGAGCGAATGACCAGCATGTCGCGCGCGTTGCCGCTCACGCGCATGAGCGTGCTGACCACGACCAGGTCGGCATACGAGGTGAGGAGCGAGCCGGATAGATACCTCATCATGCGCGCTTCTCGGTCGGTCGGGTGGACATTCAAAAAATCCTGGCCGCTCCGATAAGAAGGGCTCAGGTACCTCTCCAGCGTGACCGGCTGCTCATCGACAAGCCGCGTCATGCCGTAATTGACGTCGGCCACTACTACCTGCACGGAGCGGTTGGCCGGATTGAACAGCGCAGCCAGCGGCCAGGGTGGAGGAGGCGCGACCGCCGGACGGAACAACCAGGCGGCCAGAGTGCTGACAAAGAAGACCGCGGCCAACGCCCACGGTAACAGTCGAAGCCCAATGGATTGTTTCAGGGGTGCGGCCTGAGCGGGCTCGGCGGCTTTCTGCTCAACGGTGCGAAACAGCGTGGTGTAGGCGCCTTTTGGAATTTCAACGATGACCGGTTCTTCGCGGCCTTCGCCGTCGAAGTATTCATGCAGCTTGAGCCGCAGCTGGCGGACATGGACGCGAACGGAGCTGTCCTCGACTACGCTGTAGTCCTCGGGTTTGCCGAAGACGGCGCTGCCGATGCGGTGCTCGCTGAGATCCTGAGGCTGGCCGTGCAGTGTTCTCTCTGCCATGTAGCGCAGCAAGTCTTTCACCCGGGCCGATTTCTGGAAGGAACTGCTGGCGGCGATTCTCTCGATCAGTTGCCAGCGGGCATCTGCCTTAAGTGCCGGTTCCACTTCGGTCATCCGCGTTTGATCCCATCTCCGTTCAATTCAGATCCGCTTTCAGTCCGGGTTGGATCACAGAGAAGATGCGGATCTTTTGGCTGCCCGCTGATTGTAGCTCAAAGAATGCGCAAGGGAAAGTCCCTAGTGAGCAGACGACTACCTGGAATCAGCTGACACTGGACAACTAGAGGAGTCGATTCGCGGCACAGAAGAGCTCTCCGGAATTGGCCCAAATGGGCGTCTTAGCCCGACATTTATTGCGATTCACAAGTGAGTCACAGCGATTTACAAAGATTTTTGCCGTGAGACCCTTTTCAGCTGTATGGGACTTCTCGGAATCTAATCGACGGCTTTGAAAGGCCGGCCCGTTGTGCAGCG
>DATDLS010000477.1:0-16556 GCA_036519195.1 Occallatibacter sp.
CCACATCCCCTGATCGTGCACATTCACGGCGTGCTTTTCTCCTCCTGGTCCGTGCTGATCGTGCAGACCTCGCTTGTCACCGGACACAGGATGAATTGGCATCGCCGGCTCGGTCAGGCTACGACCGGCCTGGCCGGTCTCGTGTTGGTGGTGGGATTCGTGTTTTCCTCTGAGAGCCTGGCTCGGAACTTCCCCCGGGCGACCCGAGGATCGGAATCGCAGCCACTAACTTTCTGGGAGTCTTGATTTTCCCTTTGCTTGAATTTTGCTTCGGAAACCATCGGAGGCTTTGTGCGAACCGCGTCGTGTACGGTTGGTCATCCAACCGGAACGGCACATTACCCTAAGAATCCTTGCCCCAAGCCCTTCCGGTACTTATGTCGGTCGGTGAGTGCATTGATGTGCTGGTTAAGAACTGCATCCAGGCCGGTAGGTGACGGGAGAAGCGCTTCTCGTCAGTTTGATACCATTCTGAGAAGTTGTCAGTAGAACGAAGTCCACGACAGGAAACCATTCGGCCTTTTGGCCCTTTGTCCTGCGTTCTGGGTCTCGCGCGCCCTCAAGAGCGTGTAACCGGGTGTGAGCCATTTTGTATTGGTCGCATTCACAGCCGGGATGAGGATCGCATGAAGCGAAGGGATTTTGTACGGCTTGGATGGGCCACCATGATCGCAACCGGTGCAGGCAAGCTGCGGCCCGCGTTTGGGGAGCCGCTAGGCCCCCGGCAGGTTTCGGGGCCCGCGCAGTATGCGATGGTGGCGCCGCTGGAACCGATCGTCAACGAGCGCGCGGCGGATTTCACCCTGCAAATAGCACCCATGATGGTTGAGCTGGCACCTCAGGTTGTAATCAGCACCATCGGCTACAGCAACAAAATGCCCGGTCCTCTTCTGCGGGTGCGAGAGGGGCAGCCGGTCACCGTCGACATTGTGAACAACACTGACGTTCCGGAATACGTGCATTGGCATGGCCTGTTCGTTCCTCCGGAAATGGACGGAGCCGAGGAAGAAGGCACGGCGCCGGTCCCGCCGCATGGCCGGCGCCGTTATCAGTTCGTGGCCAAGCCCGCAGGCTCGCGGTGGTACCACTCACACGCCATGGCAATGATGGACCTGCATCGCGGCTCGTACACCGGCCAGTTCGGGTTTCTCATGATCGATTCCGCCAATGACCCTGGGCACTACGATCAGGAAGTTTTTCTTGCGCTGCGTGATTGGGAGCCTTTTTGGACGACGATGGACCCAGATGAGGATCGGCCGGATCCTAACGACCCGATGCCGGAAAAACCCGCCAATCCAGACACGCGTCCCAACGGGCTCGAAGTCAACGCTCCTCTTTACTCCATCAATGACAAGATGCTCGGCGTGGGTGATCCCATCCGTGTGCGGCCCGGTGACCGCGTCCTGATGCACCTGCTGAACGCCAGCAGCTCGCAGATTCAACGCCTGGCTTGTTCCGGCCACAGTTTTCAGGTGATTGCCCTCGACGGCAATCCTGTGCCCACGCCGCAGCTGGTCGATCTGATCGAAATTGCCCCCGGCGAGCGCGTGGATGCAATCGTCGAGATGAATCATCCAGGCGTCTGGATTTTAGGGGCCGTTCGCAATGTGGCGCGTCAATCCGGCATGGGTATCGTGGTGGAGTACGCCAATCAGCAGCAGCGCGCGCAGTGGCTTGCGCCTCAGAAGGCGCGTTGGGATTACACGATCTTTGGCAACACCGCGCCGCATCCGGCCCCGGACCAGACCATCGACATGGTCTTTGAAAAAGTGCCTGGCGGGCCGCATGGGATCAACCATTGGCTCGTCAACGGCAAGGAATATCCGCATGAGGGGGAATTCGTCTTCCACAAGGGACGCCGCTACCGGCTGGTGTTTCACAATCGTAGTGACGATTCTCACCCACTGCACTTCCACCGGCACCTGTTCGAACTCGTCGAGCTCAACGGCAAGCCGACTGCCGGCATCCTGAAGGATACGGTGGTCGTTCCCGCATTTGGCCGGGCCACGGTGGACCTGGTGGCCGACCAGCCAGGCCTCACGCTGTTTCACTGCCATATCCAGCAGCACATGGACTTTGGATTCAAGGCGCTGTTTCGCTACAGCTAGAGGCAGCTACCTCATCGCTGTGATTGCTTCTTAACACATTCTTCACACAAGCGAAATATTGAATAGATATAACGGTTTGGTTTGGCAAGTTTCCCCAACCGCAAGCCCAAACGAGTATACTCAGCCCCAAATCCCAACCGGAGGTCTGCATGAAGACGATCCAAGGCTTGTTCCGTGCGGCAATGCTCATGGGAGCGGCCGTCTCGGTGGTGGTATTCGCAGTTGGAGCAAATCCACAGGAGCAAAACTCCAAAGACAATCCGTGGCCAAGCCTCAATGGCTGGTCAAGTGGCAACTGGTTGCCGAACGACAATCCGTGGCCATACAACAAAGTGCAAGGGCCGCCCGTGCTGGCGGTGGTTGGCGACGTTGCCTGCCAGCCGGGCGAGGAAGAGAGTGGTGAGAAGGCGGGTGAAAACTGCAGCGGAGACACCGCTCAGAATTTGCTCGCATCCCAAGCGGCCACTGCGCAACAGATTGAGAATATGAAACCCGACATCGTCGCGCTCGTCGGAGATGAGCAATACCAGGTAGGCCAATATTCCGACTTTGAGAGCTCGTACGAAACGACCTACGGCGCTTTCAAATTGATCACGCGGCCCGCGCCTGGCAACCACGAGTTTTATACCGAGCATGGCGCAGTCGGCGTTGCCGGCTACGGCTACTTCTCGTACTTCAACGGCGTCCAGCACAATACCGATGGAACCCAGATGACGGCCACGATCTCCGGCAACCCTGACACCGGCGGTACCTTCACCCAGCCGGTGCCGTTTTCGAATGGACAGGCGGGGCACTTCGAGCAAACGGGCGGACTCGGAACCAACACGGCAGGCGGCCCAGTCGGGGTCGGAGATGGCTGGTACTCCTATAATCTGGGCTCGTGGCATCTTATCTCGCTGAATATCGAATGCGAGACACAGCCGGGCGGTTGTTCGAACTCGGGCACATGGTTTGCCGCGGAACTCGAATGGCTGAAGAGGGATCTCGAGGCGAATCATTCCGAGTGCACACTGGCCTACTGGCACCAGCCCACGTTCAGCCCTACCAACGGCATCGCCATACCCGAGGGCCCGACCGCTGTGGCCTTTTGGCAACTGCTCTATCAGTACGGAGCCGACTTGGTGCTGAACGGACACGATCACCTCTATGGCCGCTACCGCCCGCTTGACCCCTCCGGGAATTACGATCCAAAGAAGGGCATCCGCGAATTCGTCGTGGGCACCGGTGGCGAGACGCTCGATCCGGTCGTCAGAACCACTGTGAAGTCCGGCTCAGCCGAAACAAACATGGAGGATCCTAGCGGCAACGTGAACTTCAACGCAGAGAATCTCGAGGCGGGACCCGGGCAATTCTGGGGCGTGATGGGCCTGACGCTCAATGAGAACGGCTACAGGTGGGATTTCGAGTCGGCATTGAAGGATCCTGCACAGCCAACCGGTCCGGCTACTTTCAGCGACAAGGGCGTCGGCACCTGCCACGGTCCAGTCAACAGGTACTGAGCGGATCGTCTTCACCACGTTAGGCTTCAGTATGCGTTCCCCCTTCGCGAGAAATCGCGGAGGGGGACTTTTTTCGTCCGCCAGCAGATGGACCTTGCTGGTCAGACCTCCTCGGGAACACCCCAGAGCCTTGTCGCCCCCCTTTTTGCGGCCTGTGGCCGCCTGCTGATGCGCTCGCACGATGGTCGAGTCGATCATCAAGTATAGATTTTTCTTGTCCGCTACCAGGTCCGCGAAGACGCGATCCCACACCCCGGTACGCGCCCAGCGCATCAACCGGGTGTGCACGCTCTTGTACTTGCCGTAACGCCCCGGAAGATCATGCCAACGCGCACCGGATCGCAAAACCCTACGAGATATCTGTGCCAGGTAGGCATGCTGGGTCTCTCCCGTGCTCAGCCGGCTGCCGGCTGTGGTACGTTTGGAGGCGGCAGATAGATATTCCTTCGTTGCGGAGTTCCACGCAATGTCTAAGCCTTCCCGGTACCTTCCTTCGACGAAACGTTCGCCGGCCCCTCCCGTTTATATTCCGCAAGGGTTTCTGCAGCCGAAGAAGATGGCGGGCGGAGCTCCTGCTGTCTACCGGCCTGTCGCTAGCATCCAGCAAGCCAGTATTCAGGCCAGACGAGCTACGCAAGCAGCGCCTCCAGTGTACCGGCCCGTTGTGGCGGCTGTGGGTGCGCCCCCTGTCTATAAAGTTCCTGCTGCCGTTGTTCGCAAGGTGCCTCATGGGCCCATGCACGGGGTGGGTCCCGACGCAGCCAACACGCAGCTTCGCCCTCCTGCCATGGCTGCGATCGAGCGGAAACAACCGGCGAGCCCTTCTGCGTTCCAGGCTTTACGCGTGGAGCCCCAAGCGGGTGCACAGCGGGGTGCGCATTATGTTCCACAAGGGTTTCTGCAGCCGAAGAAGACAGCGGGCGGAACTCCTGCTGTCTACCGGCCTGTCGCTAGCATCCAGCAAGCCAGTATTCAGGCCAAACGAGCTACGCAAGCAGCGCCTCCGGTGTACCGGCCCGTTGTGGCGGCTGTGGGTGCGCCCCCTGTCTATAGAGTTCCTACTGCCGTTGTTCGCAAGGTGCCTCATGGGCCCGTGCACGGGGTGGGTCCCGGCGCAGCCAACACGCAGCTTCGCCCTCCTGCCATGGCTGCGATCCAGCGGAAACAACCGGCGAGCCCTTCTGCGTTCCAGGCTTTACGCGTCGAGCCCCAAGCGGGTGCACAGCGGGGTGCGCAGAGAGCCCCTATCATTCAGAGAGCGATCACCATTGGGATGAGCTTGCAGCCGCGCACGGTCAACATGCCTCCACACGTACATACCTTCCTGAGAAAGGAAGGTATCTACGATGAGTTTGTGCACTACAACGACGACCGGAACAACATCTACATCTTCTCCAATGAAGTCCACATGGTGGAGTTCCTGAAGGGCGTCGCCGGCGTATATCCACCCTTGATTGCTACGGTCCCTGACAAACAGCTGCTGAAGGCCCACAAGTTCGCTCAGGATCTTCGTTTCGATACTGTCTACCAGCCAAGCAGCCACCAGATCTCAGAGACCGCTCCGGGAGGACACAACATTCCGACCGGGATGATGCCTACTTCGGGGGTGGGACACTACTGGGGACAGAGCGTGGTGCACAGCAGTGGGCAGTCCGAGTACACCCTGTATCAGAATCAACTGAACGTCCCGCAGCCGACGATGCCTCTTACCTACGGCGATCCGCAGCGCCCATCTCTGGCGATGAATCAGGGTGGGTTGAATCTCGCGATGTACATCGCGCCCACATACGACCCTGCCTATCTCTCACCGGTGACACGTCAGACGTCTGCGTATGGAGGCGGCATCCCCACGGACGAGGGCCGTGTGCGCGGCCATGCCTATGCGCTGCGCCAGAACCAGATCAAGACCGATGAACCGAAGAGGAACTTCGACAATGACAGGCGCGCTTACACCGATGAGAGCAACTCGACCTACCGCGATCCCACCAATGGCCTGAGAGGAGGAGTCTCGACGCATCGTTACAACGAGGTCGAGAACAAGACCATCAAGAGCGGCCTTTCGTTCACGCAGACCAACAACAATCCGGTCAGGGGAGCCATGGGGATCGCCAGGCCGGATAGCATGTCGTACCGCATGGAGACCACGACACCGGGCGTTTATGACGACTTCGAGATCGATAACACGCATACGGTTGACTATGCTCATGTGGCGCCGCCCAAGGGAGTCCGCAAGCAGGCCCATCAAACCTCGATGGGGCGCACCGCGAACACCTCACATCCGTATGTTCCTCCCCCGGTTCGGCAACGTGGCGATGACTTCCTGGACCCCGATCGCTATACCTACTCCGGGTACATGAGTCCTCCGCCGACGCCGTATCTATCGGAGGAGACGCTGTCGGGCGCGAGGGTTAAGCTCATCCTTTCGGGCGACGCGCGTGTGGGCTCGCGCGTGAAGGATGTCGGCGATGGGACGCCGGGCATTGTCGATGAGGTGATCGATCGCGACCGCAAGAGGAACAAGGCGCGCTGCTGGGTCAAGCCGGTCCCGCAGGTCTCGTGGCATCCGGGCTTTGCGTGATGATGGTGGGCGCGCCGGAAGGCTCCTTCGAGACGTTTGTGTTGAAGGTGTTTGTGTCGGTGCAACGTGATAGAGCCCGCGATGAATCAAGCGCTGAAGGCGCGACATATAGGGTGTTTTTAACCCCGAAAGTCAATTTTGGGGCCGAAATTGGAAATTAGTGTGACCTTCAGAGATAAGTGGCGGTCGTTCTGGTCGTTCTTCAACGCTATTTGGCGCGGCGTAGGGCGTCTTCACAGGGGTCCGGACGGCGAAAAGACTTGTCCGACATGCGCGTTTAGCAGAACTCATCCACGCCATGTATATCTGTGGTTTTCCGAAAGCAGTCTTGTCTGAGCTGAAGTCAGCGCGTGCAGTCCTTCAGTCGCGGCAAATCTTCAGGTTTTGCCTTCCCTGCTTTTACATCGGCAATATGCTGCTGTTGGGCTGCAAGTCGGGGTACACAGAACTTGGTCCGTATGGTGTCCGGAACAATCTGCGGAGCATACGGCTCAAGTGTCTGCTGGTCACCGAGCGCTTTAAACTTCTGAATAACATCTGCGTCATGCTGGTGCTCAAGATAGTAGGCGAGGTTTTCTCCTACGTATTGGGTGCCAAACACTTGCTTTTGACCGATCTTCTGTAGATAGCGGTCAAGCGCGGCAGCTGAATTCCACTTCGCGCGAGTGTAGCCGAGCGCAATGGCCTGTGCGCCGAGGATGTGGGCAAACAGATTGTCGTTTGCGCTCTCGCCGTGCTGGAACAGGTAGGCAGCATAGAAGTAGTCCTCCCCCGTGAGAGCGGATTGCGCCAGGAGCGTGCGAGCCTGCTCTCGGCGAGCCTCATCACGCTTTGGGACCTCCTGTTCCCAATCAAAGGAGGGCAGTTTATCGGCCTGCTCTTTAGTGAGAATGCTAACGCCATCGTCGGCAAGGGCGACACCCCGATCGCGCTGATCTTCGACGTACAGAGCGCGCAGCGTTGGTGCCTTGGTCTGCGCAAAGTTTGTGCCGGAAAGAAGCAGAAGAGCGGGGAGGAGGAATCTCGCTATCCTTCCGTGCATTTGGACGTTAGACGCGGATAGCCATTGAAAAGTAACGGCGCTTTTGGGTCGCGAGAAGCTTTGTCGGAAGTGGTACGTTCGAAGGTTTGGAGGCGAAGGGGCTTCGAGTTTCGTAACAGCCTCGAACAGGCCCGCCCAGAGCGACCGAAACGCGCCGCTCTGGGCAACCATCAGCACAATCAAAATTGATAGGAGAGCGTGCCATAGATGCTGCGTGGCGCTCCAGGGTAAGCGTTGATGTAACCGTTGGGCGGGCTACTGGGATTCGGCGCCAACGCCGCAAAGTAGCCGCCGCTGGAGACGTACTCGTATTCGTTGTACTGCGAGTTTCCGATATTCATCATATCGACCCGAAGGTTGATGGTGTGCCCTTCCCAGGGCATGCGAATGGGGGCATTGAACGCGAGATTTGCGGTCAGGTAGGAGGGCATAGTCTGTGCGGTGGGCGCGCCGGTATTATTCGACCACAGGTGCTGCGAGCCGGTCGACTCCACCCAGAAGCGCGGCTCAACAATTACGTGGTTCTTGTGTTGGATTCCGTAGTAGATGCCCGTATTCAGCGTGTAGTTTGGGACATAGGATACTGGGAGGTTGTTATAAAACTTGCACCCGGAAGCGGGAGCGGAAAGTGTGCCGCAGGAAGCTTGGGTGCCACCTGTGACATAGGTGGTGAAGTTTGAAGCTTCACCCGCGAAATTGAAAAAGAAGTGGATATTGCTACGCGGGTCGGCATCGAAGAAGGCGTCTACGCCGTGGTAGAGGGAATTGCCGCCGCTGGTCTCTTCAACGCCGGCCGCAGTTTCAACGTCGATCTCCTGGTTGGTGTAATTGTTGTGGAAGTAATTCGCCCCGGCGATGAAGTTACGGAGACCAGGCGCGTTGGTGAAGTGAACCTTGGCACCGAATTGAGCGTAGGCACCTTTTGCCAGGCTGTAGAATCTCGGATTCACCGTCTGGAACATGCCGCCGCCGCCGCCCAGTGCGGGGCTGCGGTAAGTGGTGTCGTAGCCGCCGTAGATCGTGAGCCACTGCCTGGGTGTCACGGAAGCGTCAATGCCGGGCTCAACAGCCGAGCGGCTCTCATGCGCTCCGCAAAGAGATCCCTGGTCATCTGTCTGGTTACCGTCGGGAGTTGTGACGGGAGTTCCGAAGATGTTGTAGTAAGGATCTGACGCGCTGCTGCCGGTCTGCGGATTCAAAGAACAGTGGGTTTGGTAGACAGGACCGCTGGTGGCGTAGACCGCGCCATTGGAGTTGACGGCAAAGTAAGTGCTGGGCGCGAAGGTGAAGTCGCGCGCCGCCTGATCGCTATAGCTAGTGGAGAATCCATCTACGCGCACGCTGGGAATGATGTGAATCTGCGGAATGGGATGAAAATCGTCCTGGGCAAAGAAGGTCACGTTGTCCTGCTGGAAGTAGCCGGAGCGGAACTTCGACCCTGCGCCGACGATCTGCTGAGCGCCACTACCCCCATCGGCGGGATTAAAAAAGAGGTTATGCGCGTTATAGACCTCGTGGATAAGGTAGCCACCGAACTGGACAGTGTTGTAAGGGAAAATCTGTGAAAATCCGATATGGTCACCAAACATATTGCTGTGCGGGTTGTTCCACTCGTCGACCTGTGAGCCCTGAGCGAGCGCATCTTCATTGCGGCGGTGAAAACGGCGAATGTGGGTGTACCACGCCGAATTCTCGAGCGTAGAGGTATGGCTCAAATACAATCTCTGGCGCGCATAGGCCATAAACCCTTCGTTCGTGTCGTATTTGTTGTAGTCGGCAAAGGGTAGCGAGCTATAGAAACCGCTTGAGGCCTGGCTGTAGGACGTGTTGGTACCGGGTTCCAAAAGGCCCACGTTGGTGGTGGGAATCACCTGGGCACGGTAGCCGCCGCCCTTCGCATATAGTACGCCAAAGGCCAGGCTTCCTCCCGTGAACGACTTCACAGTCTTACCGAAAACCGAGCCGTTCTTCGAAGGATCGCCAAAGCCGTCAGGAGCCGGACGATAATCGTCGCCGCGCCCCACGCCACCGCCCAGCACCGTGGACCAGCCTTTGAAATTGCCGGTGTTACCGACAAAAGCGAAGTTCTGCTGCCCCCACGGGCCATCTGTGATGGCGGCGCTAAGGTGGGTTTCTTCGGTCGGCTGGATAGGCGTGTACTCTACCCGTCCGCCGACGTCGGTGTACCAACGGTCCGCGGCCTGGCCGGGGCCGTACGTCACCTGCACATCCTGCATCACAAGGTTCTGCGGCATGGTTGCCGATTGCCACAAACCAGTCGCCGGGTCGGCGACCGGAATGCCGTCATAGGTGATGCCCAGCGAACCTGGCGCCGTGAAGCTCGTCGCCTCGCCTGACCAGCCCTGCTGGATTCCGTTCAGCAGGATGGTATATTTGGTTCCACCTGTCTCGCCATAGCCAACTACGTTTGCGCCCGGCGTAGACTGCAGCACTTGCGCGCCGCCTGCGACCGGACCGGCGGCATCCAACTGCTTGCGGTCGAGCACCCGGACCGTTTCCGGCATCAGCATCACATCCTCGCGGGTGGGTATCGGCTTGGCCTCGGGATCAACTGTGCCCCTGACGACCACGCTCTCGTCCAACCTCGCCACCCCCAAAATCGCATCGACGGTGGTCGATGGTACTGTTGCTGTTGCGAGTCGCTGCGTGAAGGTCTCGAATCCAGATTTCTCGATGGTGACGAACTGTGGGCCGGAAGGCACATCCTTGAAAATGAATCGGCCATCTGCGCCCGTCGTTGTGTGAACCACATTGGTGGTCGTCAAATCAGTTAGAGAAACGGTAGCATTCGTAATGGCAGCTCCGGAGGAGTCGGTAACCCTTCCCTGAATACTCGCCGTGGTCGCCGCATTCGCCACGGCAACTCCCACCAGCGTCACAAAGCAGAGGATAAGAAATCTTCGAATAAAAAGTCTTCTCAGCATACCTTTTCAATCCCTTTCTTTTCTGTTGTTAGAACGATCTTCCCGGCGGCCATAAATCCAGAGAATTACGGGGACGCGGGGGATCGGTCGGACGGCAGGATCTTTCGGACGCACTCCATTGGAGCGCGCATTCCGATGGAATCTTATCGGCGTGGTTTTCCCGGCAATCTCTCTCTTCGCAGGCGGATGGGCAAATGTACGGAACAGAACTCGGCTCACCGCATGGCAGGGCTGTTTTTCCAGCGCAAGAGAAATCTGTTCAGGAAGTGAAACGCGGAGGAGGTCGGAAGGAGAAGTAGGTAAGCTCTGCACGGACGATCTTACGGCGGTGGGCGAAAGGAACAAACGTTTCGCATGGCTCGGCCCGCAACGCAGAACGGCAAACGCACGTGATCCCCGCGGACAGGTGCCGCAGAGGCCCCCGTAGTCCTGCTTTCGAGGTGAGAATCACCCGCGAGTCGGTTGCGCGCTCAGGCCGCTCTTTTTCGGTGAGCAACTTGGCCGGCACCATCACTCGGAAGGCGCAGCCCCCCTGCGGATATTGCGCCATCTTGTATCCGGCGCCCCACAGCACAACTAAGAGGCCCAGTGCCAGCCCACACAAAGTGAGCGGCGTGACTCTTCGGCAGTTTGGTTGCGGAAGGGGCATGCAGGGAAGAGCGCCGCGAAATAGCATGGTGCACGATCACAGCGGACCTCCCCAGTCTCGACACCGCAAATGAATTTGCAGTTAAGCCCTGATTACAGCACTGTTAACATTTGCGATTTGCTGGCGATCTGCGGAGATTCCCTTGGAAGAGAGCCACAGTCTTCGGGTGCCACCTACATTGCCCCTCCTGGACCGCTTCCCGGAGAAGTGAAGTGGCCCGCTTCTTGTGAGGAAAAATGCCGGAGAGCGCGACTACTGGTTACTGCGCTTGGTCTGCAATGGTGATCCGTGTGGTCCTGGGGGGCGCAGCGAGAATGCGCTGCAAACTGAAGATTGCCGCAAATGTCCTGGACTTTCTGGTGGGTGGAAAGCTGGCTCTATGGGAAAACTCATTGCGAACTGACCGGAGGCAGTTGCATTCCTCGTACTCCTCCTCAGAAATAAGCACCAGAGCGCGGGTGAAACACCACTGTTGTCGTCGGCAGGCCAATCCAGCGATTCCAATCGGATGGCGGACTGCTTGCGGAGTCGGTTGCGCGCTTCATTCAGGGTAATGCTGATAAGCCACGTGCTGAACTTCGCCTCCGCGCGAAACGATGAGAGACTCCGGAAGGCTTTCACGAAGGTTTCCTGAGCAACGTCCTCCGCATCGGCCTCATTCTTCATCTACGACAAAGCCATCAGATACACACTTCGTTCGCAGGGACGGATCAACTCGTGATAGAGCTGGGCATCCCCGGCGAGGATCGCGGGAATCATTTCCGCCTCAGAAGGTGTTGAAGTCTCAGCAATCATCGCTATTCTATGACCTGTAGCCGCTTGGAGATCAGAATATCGATCGAGAACAAGCCGGCCCCGAAGATCAGGATCATCAAAGATGCGAACAGGAAGGTATATGGATCGGCCGCGTAGAACTTTCCTGGATCGGAGAAGATTGCGGTCAGCGCCTCCCGATCGGCGGTCCAGTAAGCAACGAACATGTTGCAGGCCAAGAGGAAAGCGATCGGCCTGGAGAAGAGACCAAGCATCATGAGAATACCGCCAACAAACTCCAGCGACGCAATGAACGGCGCGTTGAAACCCGGAAACGGGATATTGAGGCTGGCGAAGAAGCCTGTGATCTTTGCCAGATGATGCAGCTTGCCCCATCCGGTCTGGGCAAACTGAAAGCCCCAGTAAAGCCGAACCGCCAGCAGCATCGGAGATTGAAGTGAAGTGAGTGCCGACACGGCACGATGGTAGATGCGCAGGATCTGAGCCATATATTCCTCATTTGGCGGCTGAGCCGCCTGATTCGTAGCGTAAAGGTCATATCGCATCGTTTGAGTCGCAGGATACGCTCCGGTTACAAACGATTTAAGAAGTTCTGGCTGTAACTCTTGAGCCAACCGCACGTCAGATGAACGCTGTCTGGCTGGAGGTTGATTATGCATTGTCGTGCTCTGCTCGCCGCTTCTTGTGCTCTTCTCGTCACTTATGCGGTGTCGTTTTCAGCGTTTGCCCAGAATGTAGCCGCGAGCAAACCTGCTTCCATCGCAATCGTAGAGCTGTTCACTTCTGAGGGATGTTCGAGTTGTCCGCCTGCCGATGCACTGCTGCGTCAGATCAATCTGAAGCAGACAAACGCCGGCCAGCTTATCGTCGGCATCAGTGAGCATGTCACCTATTGGAATAACCTCAGGTGGCGAGATCCTTATTCCTTGCCGGTCTTCACGGAAAGACAGAGTGTCTACGCATCGCGCCTGTCCACGGAGGGCTCCTACACGCCGCAAATGGTATTGAATGGGCGGGATCAGTTCGTAGGGAGCAACGGTGGTGCGCTCCAACATGCTCTTCTGGACGACTCTCGGCGCAGTCATCTGGACCTGAGCATCCTTTCGTCGAACCGGACCCCTTCGGGAGTGGATGTCACGTTTTCTCTGAAGCAACCTGTAGCGAAGCCGCTCGACGTCATTGCGGTCCTGACTGATGATGCGGATCGCTCCAATGTACTCCGAGGAGAGAATGGCGGACGGCTGCTCCAGTATGTTTCAGTTGCTCGCTCCTTGACCCGCGTCGCGACCCTGAAGGATGATTCCGAGCAATCGGTTCACCTTCCGTTGCCGGATGGATTGCAGGCCGATAGCAACTCCGGACATCATCTGATCCTCTTTGCCCAAGAACCGCACCAGGGCGCAATTCTTGGGGCTGCCACCGTCCCATTTTGAACCGATATTCGCCTGGCCAACCATGGAGATCAAGCAGCAATACTTACATTCCGCAGCTCGAGGAGGCGAAATAGCGTGAATTACCTGACTAGCTTTCCGGCTGAAACGCAAGCTTGGAGACGCCGAGCAGGGTCAGGACCTGATGCGGGGGTCGGTGAACTCGACATTGAAGACTTCGAGGGTGTGTCCGCCCTGGGAGAGCTTGTGCCGCTCGGCGAGGGGGAACAAGCGCAAGATCTGTTCGGTAGTCGGCCGTTCGCAATCCCGTTGCTCGGGATATAAGGGAAGCTCGGTGATGTTCTCCCGTTGCATGGCAGGTCGAAGCTCGCGCTCGATGAGGGATTGCACGAGCAGGGCGAGGAAGTTGAGGGTGAAGAAGGCCTCAATGCGCCCCTCGTTCTTGAGGAATATGGGTGCGATCTGATGCACGGTCTTAAGTTGCTCAAAACGTTTCTCGATCATGGACTGGCCTTTGTGCGCCTGAAGCACTTCGGCCGATGACAGCTTATGATCATTGGTCATCAGTGGATACATCCCGTCGCTTCTGTGATCGTAGCGATGGCTTACTCATCGATGCTCCACTCGATATCAAAACGCCGTTTGGTGATCTTGCGATAAGCGGTCTCGGGCCCTGGCCGGCCTCGCCGTGCCTGGCGGAACGAATGTTCTTCGCGGACGGCGCGTTTGACCTTGAGGTAGCGACCGACGGAGTACTTATCGTGAATCATTTTTATCAGTTGATTGATCTGGTGAACGGTTTCATTCTGGCGGTAAATCGGTTTCCGCTCCACGATGATGGAGCGCGGCAGAACGCCAAGCGCCCAGGCATGTGAGACGGCGCCGCGTACGTCGATGGGAACATGCTTGTCGAGTAGTTGTTCCAAACCTAGCCCGAGTTTACCAGCCCCGAGGCGCAGATGAGGCTCTCAGCCGCTCTGCGAACGGGCTTTTGAAGATCCAGGCGGTATGACCTAATTGTGGAGAAATCGGTCGAGACCGAGGACGGAAGCCACTTTTCCTGTAGGTCGTTCATCTTGGAGAGCTGGGTCTGGACGACGGGTTCCTTGGAGGGCTGCGGTGCCGGGTAGAGGAGAGTGACTTCGTTAATCTCTGTAAGTTGTTTCATGATCTCCACGATGCTGAGCACGATGCACGACTGAGCCAGCTTGCGGCGCAGCAGATTGAGGATCATCAGTGCCAGGACACAGTAGAAGGCGTGTACGCGCAGCTTCTGGTCCGTCCAGTGGAAGGTGGGACGGAAGCCGAGGTAGCGAGGATCTCTTAAACGACGAAAGTCCGCTTCCACGTGATGGTGGACACGGTATGCCAGCACGATCCGTTCATCGGACCAGTCCTGCCCGTGGTCGGTGAATAAGATTGTCTTCCCCGCCTCCGCCCGGGACTTGACCGTCATAAGTTCCGTACTCACCGATCTCTTGCGCGCGAGCATTCGCCGTATGCGCCTGGTCCGTTAACGCCACCACCTGCTGCGCACTCTCCCCCCTCGACCGCTCGGACGCCGCCAACTTCAAGCGCAACGCCTCGAACCCCGCGCCCTGGGTTTCGAACGCCGACAACAATTCGACGCGCAGCTTCTCCGCTTGGGCCCGTTCCGCATTCCAGGCGGTCTGCGCCACGTGCAACGCTTCGTTGGCGAGCTCTTGCGCCTCGGTCCACAGCGCACTCAACCAGCTATACCGCGCTGGTCGAGCGTGCCAACAACATATGCTCCGCGCAGTTTGTTTTTTGCGACCGCCTTCCGGCGCGCCTATACGGAATTGCACAGCCCCCGACGGAGTAATAATCCTCGTCAAGGCCGCGCGAGACAGTTTGGTAATCGGTCAAAGATGATCTCTTAACCCGCCCCACGCCCAATAGCTTACAAAGGTTTACGCCAGGGGCCAGCCAAGCGACACGATAGTCCGCAGCTTTTCGAAAGCCATTTGGCGCGAATCTTAGTGTCTTTTTGACAAGCGGCGAGTCATCATTTGGCGACCTTTACATTGAAGGTCACCGTGTTGGCCCCGCCGGCGTTCTTGATGAGGAACTTGTACTGCCCGTCGTTCTCCGGCGTGACCTTAACCGAACATTTCGGTCCGGGCGAGTCGTCCTTAGCGACTTCTGCGCCGGAGGAGTCATAGACGAAAAGGTGCACATTGGTATTCTCCAGGCCGTCCGTGGTGGCGACGAACTCTTTACCGGCCTTGAAAGACAGGAGGTAAGCGACCTCTCCGTTGTCCTTCATCTCGATCTTCTTGCCATTGAACGCCGCTCCCTTGCCTAGGTCCTTCGGCGTGACGTCCTGCGCAGGACATAGTATGGCGACCGCTAATATAACGGCCACCGCTGCTGTGACGAACCGAGTAATCGATTTCATTGGTGTTTCCTCCAGAGTCGGATCAAATCCGCGGCATGATGATAGTTCACTGCATGTTCCCACTGAACCTGAGCCCGGTCCTCACTTCTCTCCCCCCAGTAAACTCTAAAGCGTGTAAAGAAGGTATAAGACTCTCTATTTCTTAGGATTGCGAATCTTGCCGGGGCGACAACCATGCTGGCGTCATCTAGCGACCTTTAGCAAATGTTCCCGGTAAGATCACCTACGGTCTGACGTCAAGGCCGCCTGTCTCACGAACTTCGAGGACGGCAAGTGCGGTCCGGGTCTTTTGCCAGGCAGCCTCGATGTCTTCGCGATCCATTTTCACCAAGGGTTTGGTGTTCGCCGTTTCCAAAACGGCAGCTGCCTGCTCTATCAGGGCGCTGCGATCCTCCCTTCGTTGCAACTTCGGCGCGAGTCGTCCGATGGTCGAAAGCAGGCGAATGAGGACTGCAGGGTTATCTGCGGCTGCCTGACGAATCTGATCGAATGCTTGCTTAACCAGACGTGGAAGGAGCAAGGGACGCACCTGAAGGCGCAGCTTTCCGTTTGTATCGAACCAGTGCCCGCTACTCTGCGGGGCCTCAGCCAGAATCGTCAGGGCTTCTCCCAGCAAGTCCACAGAGGCAATGCCGGTGAAGGTGTCGTTGATTGCTGGGCTAAGGGCACGAATCGCAATCTCGACGATTTGAGCGATACCAAACTCCAAATCCTGGGACAAGACGCGATGGCGCCCCATGGTGATGCTGCGCGAAACCACAGGAGTCAGAGATGCCAGCTTTGATGCGGGAGAAATGAAAGCGAGAGTCTCGCCCTGCAGCACAAATTGCCCGGGCCTGAAGGGGACAGAGATCATCGCACCTGCTTTCGCGGCTGTGTTTACCAGCGTTTGATGATGAACCTCCTGCAGGTAACCGCTCGCAGGGCTCAGCATCGCAGCGCTGTCGCTCATGGTTCGATGCGCTTCAGAGGCGTCCAGGTGCTGAAGGTGGGGTTCGCTCTTGCTATACGAAGCGGTGAGTTCCACTGCGCGGCGGAGGTCATCGACAATCCGTCCAATGGCATCAGGATTCTGAATCAAGACTGCGACGCGGTGACTGTAGAAGACGAGAAAGCCGAAGGCCGCCAGGACCAGGAACCAGCTTGTGATC
>DATDLS010000478.1:0-2566 GCA_036519195.1 Occallatibacter sp.
CCCGTCATGGCGGCGTCCTTTGTCTTCGCGAGAATTTGGGCGACCTCGTGCTCGTCCATGGGCCGGAAGCTTTCGACAGCTTGGAATGCCTGGTCGAGGATCTGAACAGAGTCGATTCCCGTGATCACGACCGACGCTGGGGAGTTGAGCCCGAAGTGAAGGGCCTCGATCGGAGTGACTGTCTTGCTTTGAAGTATGTAAGGGTCTCCGAAGGTCTTCATGGCGAGAATGGCGGTGCCGTGCTCCTGGGCCACCGGCGCAACCTGATTGAGAAATGAACGAAAATGCGCATCCATGACGTTGATGGGCATTTGCACTGTATCGAAGTGAAACCCATGCTTGTCGGCGGTCTCAAACATACGCAAATGCACGCTGGGATCCTTGTGACCTGTGAAGCCAATGTAACGGATTTTGCCCGCCTGCTTTGCCTCCTGAACAGCCTCCATGGCGCCGCCCGTGGCGAAGATGACATCCGGATCGTCGAGGCGAATGACCTCATGGAATTGCAGGAGATCAATGACATCCGTCTGCAGACGTCCCAGCGATTGCTCAATCTGCCTGGCAGCGCTGTTCTTATCCCTGCCATCGATCTTTGTCATCAGCAAGACCTTCTGTCTGTAACCATCGCGGAGTGCCTGGCCCATCCGGACCTCGCTGATACCGCCGTTATAATCCCAGCAATTATCCATGAATGTGATCCCGCGATCGATTGCAGTGCGAAGTAAACGGATGCTCTCATCCGGGTCCTGCTGTTTTCCGAGGTGATAACCGCCTATGCCGATCGCGGAAACACGTTCACCGGTGCGGCCAAGTTCTCGATACATCATGTGCGGGGACTCAGGCCGGCGAGAGGCATTCGAAGACTGGGCGCTTTGGACAGCCGCAGGCGCAACAGATCCTGCGGCAGCAACGGTGGCCGTCTTTAGGAAAATTCTGCGATCCATGAAAATGCAAAGCTCCTGTTAGAAGGATTTAGCCGATATTGGAGGCAGGTGGTCTCGAAGAGGCTGCTGACGTCATCCGACGGACCCAGTGTAGATCTTTGCTTACCCTGTGTTTTGAAAATCAGCTCCACGAATTTCTCATCTCAGAGAATTGCTCTCACCACGCCGCCGTCGACCCTCAATGCGGCGCCGTTGGTGGCAGAAGAAAGCTCGCTGGCCACGAATGTCGCCATTGCCGCAACTTCATCTACTGTAGCAAAGCGCTTAAGCAGGGACGAGGGCCGTACATGCTCGAAGAACTCTTTCTCAATCGCTTGCTTGGACTTGTTCTGCTGCTTTGCCATCGCCTCGACAAAGCCGCCCACACCTTCCGATTCGGTTGGCCCGGGAAGAATACTGTTGACCGTGACACCGGTCCCAGCCACGGACTCCGCAATGCCCCGCGCCACGGCAACCTGCGCTGTCTTGGTCATCCCGTAATGTACCATTTCAGCCGGAATCTGCACTGCCGATTCGCTCGATATGAAAAGAATTCGCCCCCAATTCTTCTTTAGCATTCCCGCAAGGTAGTGTCGCGCGAGCCGCACTCCGCTCATGACGTTGATCTCGAAGAAGCGGTACCAATCCGCATCGGGAATTTCGGCGAACGGCTTGGGTTCGAAGATGCCCACGTTGTTGATGAGCACATCCACCACAGGCAGATTCACAATCACAGCCTCTGCCCCGGCTGAACTCGAAAAATCGGCTATAATACCATCGACTTTGATCGTCTTAGCTTCCGACCGGATCGCCACCACTGCCGCATCCACCCGCTTCTGTGTGCGTCCGTTCACATAAACATGCGCGCCTTCGCTTGCAAGTGCACGAGCAATCGCGAATCCAATCCCTGCTGTTGATCCAGTTACCAGCACAACCTTATCGGTGAGCCCAAGGTCCACACTATCCTCCCAAACAGAGCCAACGCCCATTCGATTCAACATCTGCTTCAAACGATTCGAACCAAAATACACCATCGGCTTCAGGGCGGTTTCCGAGCTGCCAACGATGCGGGCTTTCCTTGATCGCTTACCGCCGCTTCCGTTCGATGCCGGAGCCCGGATGCGCTAAACCTCGACCCTCGATCCTTGAGCGATAACAAATGGAGTGATAGCGGACAGATCAAGATCGCCACTCGAGCAGACGTTCGACGCCAGGATGGATTGGGCGATCGAGGCCGCAGGCAAATCAGCGCCGGCCTTCCTTGCGGCATCCATGACCAGATTCATGTCTTTGCTCATCAGCCGCAACGGGAACTCCGGAGAATAGTCACGCTCCTTGATTTTCTTGAACTTTCCAGCCATCGCCGGAGCAATCACCGCGGTCTTGGACAGCACGTCAAGCAAAACATCCCGATCGATCCGAAGGTGCTCTCCGAGGGAAACCGCTTCTGCGATCGCCTGCATATCAATGCCCAGCAGGAGGTTGACGACCAATTTCATTTGAACGCCCGAAGACCCGCCTCCAATCAAGAACCACTGCCTGGCAATGGACTCGAAGATCGGAATACATTGCTCGAAGGTCTCATTGTCGCCTCCTGCAAGCAGTGTGATCGTTCCGGCGTCGACCGCCGGTGTCGATCCCGA
>DATDLS010000479.1:0-3250 GCA_036519195.1 Occallatibacter sp.
GCCGGAAGGGAGAAGGCCTGCGACTGCCCGGGTGTGGTTACGCCGGTCGTCGAAACGCCTGAGGAACCGGCCGCAGCCGCGGAGGAACCGATGTTCGATGACCCTTGCGCCCGCGTATAAGAAGGACCAACGCTGAGGGTCGGGAAATACTGCGACCGCGCCTCGCGTACCAGCGCTCGAGCCTCCATGAAGTTCTCAAACGACTGGCGGATGTTCTGGTTGTCGACGTTCAGCTGTTCTTCGAGAGCATTCAGATCCGGCTCGTTGTAGATCTCCCACCATTTACCGCGCAGAACCGCATCCTGCGGCTGGGCCACCGTCCATTGGCCGCTGGGGTTGTCGCCGGTTTCCTTGTATGTTGCCGGAGATTCCTTGTAGGCCGGCGGCGCGGTCGTCGCGGGCGGCACGTATTTGGGCCCCACGTTACAGCCGGAAAGCACCGTGCACAGCACTGCAGCCCCTGAAGCGCAAAGCGCCACCGACCTGTTTGGGGTTTGCGACCTCGACTTTTTCATAACCGAACTCTCCATCGAACTTCCTTCACTAAGAGGCCTCCAGGCGACCGGCATGCAGTTCCTCGCCCCGTTTGCCCTGCACCCAAAGACGCGCCCAATCGAACAGGATATAAACCACCGGCGTGGTGTAGAGGGTCAGCAACTGGCTCATGATCAACCCGCCCACGATCGTAATGCCGAGCGGCCGCCTTAATTCAGATCCCGTGCCCGTACCGAAGGCCAGCGGCAGCGCGCCGAAGATGGCCGCCATGGTGGTCATAAGAATCGGACGGAAGCGCAGCTGGCAGGCCTGGAAGATAGCCTCGGTCGTGGTCTTGCCTTGCTCCCGTTCCGCCACCAGGGCAAAGTCGATCATCATGATCGCGTTCTTCTTCACAATACCGATCAGCAGAATGATGCCAATAATGGAGATCACGTTCAGATCGATGTGGAACGCCATCAGCGCAAGCATCGCTCCCACGCTGGCCGACGGCAAGGTGGAAATGATGGTCAGCGGATGCACCAGGCTTTCATAGAGAACTCCCAGAACAATGTAGACCGCCAGCAAAGCGGTCGCCACAAGAACGGGCTCGCTGGCCAGGGAAGTCTGATAGGCCGCCGCCGTGCCCGCAAAAAAGCCTCGCACCGTCTGCGGCATATTCAGTCGTTGCTGCAGCTGGCCCACTTCGCGCACCGCATCGCTCATCGACATGTTGTTTCCCAGGTTGAACGACACCGTCACGGACGGAAATGAGCTGGTGTGGTTCAGGATCAGCGGCGTCGTACCCGCTTGCTCGGTGCTCACCGCTGACAGTGGAATCACGCCGCTCCCGGTGGTGTTGAAATAAATATTGTTCAACCCACTGGGATCCTGCCAGTACTGTGGCGCCACTTCAAGCACCACGTAGTACTGGTTCAACTCCGTGTAGATGAGTGAGACTTCCGACTGTCCGAAGGCGCTCTCAAGCATGTTGTCGAGGGCAACAGAAGTAATACCCAGCCGCGCGGCCGTGTTCCTGTCATACTGCAGCAGTTCCTCAAGGCCGCTGTTTTGCGCGTCCGTATTGACATCCTGAAAGCCGGGAAGCGTCTTCATATCCGCGAGCAAAATCGGGCCCCAATGCGCCAGATCCTGCACGTTGTCCGATTGAATTGTGTACTGATAAAGCGCCGCCGAATTCCGTCCTCCGATGCGCAAATCCTGCGCCGCCTGCAAAAAGGCTTGAGCAACGGGAAGCCTGTTCAGCTTGGGGCGAAGTCGATTGATAATGTCTGGCGCCCCGACCTTGCGCACATCCAAGGGCTTCAGCGCAATGTAGATGAAGCCGCCGTTCGTCGACCCGTTGCCGCCCGTATAGGCATTGACGTGCGCCACCGCCGGGTCCGCCTTGATCACGCTCACCAGTGACTTGATCGATTTGTCCATGACCGGGAACGATGCGTCCTGCGGCCCCTGCACCTGGCCGACCAGCGCGCCCGTATCCTGCTGCGGAAAGAAACCCTTGGGGATGATGTCGATCAGATAAAAGTTCAAAGCGATCGTACCCAGCAGAACACAGAAGACCGGCCACGGATTCTTCAACACCCACGCCAGCGAGCGACTATAGCCGCGCAGCAGTGTCGAAAATCCCCTCTCGCTCAAGCGATACAGCCGTCCGTGCTTGACCTTTGTCTCATCCTCCAGGATGTAGGCGCACATCATCGGCGTGGTCGTCAGCGACACCAGCATCGACATCACGATCGCCGTTGACAAGGTGATGGCGAACTCCCGGAACAGTCGCCCCACAATTCCGGCCATCAACAGAATCGGAATGAACACGGCAATCAGCGACATGCTGATCGAAAGAATGGTGAATCCGATCTCTCGCGAGCCCTCGAAGGCCGCCCGCATCGGGGACATGCCATGCTCGCGAAGACGCGAGATATTCTCCATCACCACAATCGCATCGTCCACAACGAATCCGGTGGAGATGGTCAGCGCCATCAGCGAGAGATTGTCGATGCTGAAACCCAGCATGTACATCACCGCAAACGTCCCGATCAGCGAAGCTGGAACAGCAACCGCAGGAATAAGCGTGGCCCGCCAATTGCGCAGAAACACGAAGACCACCAGCACCACCAGCACCACCGAACCAATCAGCGAGCGCTCCACGTCGGACACAGAAGCGCGGATGGTCGTGGTGCGATCGAGCACCACAGTGGTCTTGATGCCCTGTGGGATCGAAGCTACGATCGACGGCAATTCTGCCTTGATGCGATCGTTGGTCTCAATGATGTTCGCGCCCGGCTGGCGAAAGACAAAGACGGTGATCGAAGGGACTCCATCCAGATAACCGGAGGTCCGGATGTTCTGCGATCCGTGCGAAATATCCGCCACATCCGACAAATGCACCGCTTGGCCGTTGCTGAAGCCGATCACCAGTGGCTTGTATAGTTCGGCTTTATTCATCCAGTCGTTGGTGACGATATCCGCGGTCGTGGTCCCATCCGCAATCTGGCCCGTCGGCTCGTGAACGTTTTGCGCGCTCAGTACCGCCTGCACCGATTGCAAAGTGAGCCCATAGCTGTTCAGCTTGGTCGGGTCCACCTCCACCCGTATCCCGGGCCCGGCTCCGCCGCCCACCGACACCTGGCCCACGCCCTCCAACTGCGAAAGCTTCTGCGCAACCACCGACGAACCGTAGTCGTAAAGCGTCGGCTTGTCGTACTTGTCCGACGTCAGTCCCAGAATCATGATCGGCGCATCCGCAGGATTT
>DATDLS010000480.1:0-3143 GCA_036519195.1 Occallatibacter sp.
CGTCGAAGCCGTGCTTGCGGATATCCTGCACAACTCCCGCGATTTGGTCGCTCTCGACCACCGACTCGTGGATGGCCTCACCCAGTTGCTGAATCAATTCGCGCAGACGCGATGTCACGGGTACCTCCAGGAGCTGCGGCAGGCGCACGTGCTGACGCCGGCGAGCCGATACGATTCCTTTACCTTACTTCCAACGACGGTTTCGAGCAACCGGCCGGGCCGGCGGCCTGTGCAAACCGTGACCCCCTCGGGCGCTGTTACCATCAAACTGGGAATGAAGCCGCAAACCATTGGCCGCGCCTTGGGCATCGGACTCCGCGTCGCCGGACGTATGGCCGGAGAACGAGTGGCCGGGCAGAGCTCCGCCGCCAACGCTCCGGGCAAGCAGAGCCAGCTGGGCCAGCCGCCTGCCACCAGCGGGGCAGAGCAGGCGGGTGAGCCGGTACGGGCCACCATCCACGTTGCCGGCAAGGCGACCGGCAGCTTGGCTCGCGGCGTGGGAGGGTTTCTGCGGCCCTTCCAGCGCGTCGGGGGCATTCTGTGGCTTGAGGTTACCGGCGTCTTCTTCGCGCTGCCGGTGGTGGTGTTTGCGCCTGCGGTGTGGCGCAGCCGCCTCAGCTGGGCGTCCGGGCCGGATCACCGCACGTTTCTGATCAGCTTGGGAATTGTGCTGCTGTTTTCCTATCTCAGCGTAACTTCGTTTCTCCGCGCGCGTCGGAAATAAGAGCCGAGCGGACTGAATCAGTTTTTCGCCGATTCGTTCCCCGAAGGCCGCGCCAGCGCATAGGCAACCACGGCCACGACGGCGAGGCCGAGAAGCATAAAGACAAATCCACCGCCGCCCCGGCCGCCAAAACGTATCAGGAAAAACCCTAGCAGTCCCAACGCATTTGCAAATGTGGCCATTCTTGATTAACCTCCGCGACACGGGATCGGAAGTCCCATCGGTCGCCTAGATATGGACACGCACTCTCCAAACAAGTTGCCGCTTATTTGCTTCCACGCCCTCGGCCGGGCGCCAGCGCGTAGTTCAACTGCACCAGCACAATGGCGGCGATGCTTAACCACGTATTGATAACGCAGAAAGCGGCCCCTACGGCATAGAGGCTTTGCGCGACCACGACGCGTTTGCAGATGCTCTCGCTTACCTCGTACGGCGTGTCGTCTTTGAGCAGCCGGCGCGCGTGACATACTTCCAGCTCCAATAAAGCATCACCCCCGGGGCCAGAATGTTGAGCCAGTAGAGGAGCAGGGCGCTGCGGTAGGTGATGAATTCCGCCAGCAGGCGCGTGGACAGCGGCAATAACGTGATCGTGAATAGAAAGCCCAGATGAATCCAGGTCAGGTCGCGCGATCCTTCGCGGATGTGGTTCAGCTGCGTCTGCTGGCCGGCCCAGAAGATGCCCAGCGTGAGAAAGCTCATACCATAGGCCAGCCACTGCGGGCCCAGGGCGCCCAGCGCCCTCAGTAGTTCGCCCTCGCCATGCACCTGGCCTGCAGTGGGAATGTGCAGGTCCAGCACCAGCAGCGTCATGGCCACGGCAAAGATTCCATCGCTGAGCGCCGCGAGCCGTTCCGGGCTTCGCCCCTGAATCCGGTTGTAGAGATTTACCAACCAAGGCCCCTTTCATGCTCAGGTCAAACACGCCGCCGGTGGAACGTCACACCCGCCGCGCATCCGACGGCCGCGTCAGGTGCCACACCGCCAATGCCAGCGCCAGCACAGCCAGCCCGTAGGCCATCCAGGCATGACTACCGGTATGGATCTTCCATCCCCTCCACACGGCCACTGCGGCGGCCACCAGCATCAACAGCCCGCGTACATGATTCATTGCAGCTTCCTTCCCGTTCACGACTCACGCTGAAGGCACAGGCAGCATCGAGCACTCGGTGCAGTGCCTAAAAATGACTCTACCCGAAGAGCGGCAACGGTGTGGGATGAAAGGCTGGCTTCTGTGTGGAGGCATTTCTAATTTAGTTTTCTACTTCAATGCATGAGGCGGCGAAAAAGATTAGGAAGGCGGGGCCGAATTTTTCAGGCCCATTCCCTTCCGGCGGATACTTCATCAGACGGATCGATCCCAATCGAGGCCGGAGACCAAAGGCGAAGCAAAATCATTCGCCGTCTGGCCCCACGATCAAAAGGAAACGGAACCTATCGCCCGAAGCCCGCGGTCGCATCGCAGAGGCCGCCAAACGGCGTTGGGCGGAACAGAAAAAGTCTGCGAAGCAACATCCCACGCCAAGGCCTTTTCGATTTAGAGAACGGCTGCTAGAGTTGGATAGAGACCGGCATGACTTGTTTGGTAGAGCGCCAGCAGGCGCTGGCGCATCAGGTAGTACGAAGCAACAGCCTCGTGAACGTCGAATGGCTCCCTGAGACCAAATCGGCGAATAAATTTACATAAAAATCTTCTCAACTCCACACGACGCACAGAACGCCGCAGCGCCAGCCCATCGCGCCTCATCCGTTCGCTTACGATTACGCCCTCATCGAAATTCCACCGTTGCGTGTATACAGCCAGCGCGAGCATGATATTCGCATTCTCACGCATCCTGTTGAGCCCCTCGTAACCACCAACCAGTTCCCACATCTGCTCCGGTTCCATTTCAATTTGCCGGGCCTGGGGCTCCAAATAGTCACGAGCCACCGTATCTACTCCCTTCTCATTGAGCTGCTGCAGTCTGGAAATGAGGTCTTTCCAGTCTACTTTCGTCAGCTTTAAGGAGGAGGAATAGGACCGGAACGCCGCTCCAAACAGCAGAGCTACGATCAACCACAGCGGAAGGTAGGACAGAAAATCACGCATCGAGGACTCACTGGTTGTGATCTACGCTTCCCAGATCATATTTCACCCGACTATGAAGAGCAACAATGTATTTCTGTAAATCTGAAGAAATCGGCTGGCGTTCAGGTTCATCGATCCAAAGCTGAACCATCCAAAAGACAAGTGCGACAACATAAACAGTCATCCTTATGTGTTCCAGGGTCGTAAACTCGCCATCAGTACCTAAGTAACTATGGAGGGCGTCGATCAGCACTGCGATCAGCGCCCAGGCAGTCAACCCTTGTCCCAGAGCCATCACATGACTTCGCCAGCCGAGTCCCAATCGGTTCGCAGTGATACTCATCAGGACGAACA
>DATDLS010000481.1:0-6934 GCA_036519195.1 Occallatibacter sp.
CTGCTGGCGGGCGGGCAAGGCGAGCGCTTGTTCCCGCTGACCCGCGATCGCGCCAAACCGGCCGTCCCCTTTGGCGGACACTACCGCATCATCGACATCACGCTGTCGAACTGCATCAACTCCGGCCTGCGCAAGGTGTACATCCTCACCCAGTACAAGGCGCTGTCGCTCAACCGGCACATCCGCGAAGGCTGGACCGGGATTGTAGCCCAGGAACTGGGCGAGTTCTTTGAGATTCTCCCGCCCATGCAGCGCACCGGGTCGGCCTGGTACATGGGCACGGCCGATGCTGTCTACCAGAACATCTATTCGATCGGCAGCGAGCAGCCGAAGCACATGATCATTCTCTCGGGCGATCACATCTACAAAATGGACTATAGCCGCATGCTCGCCTACCACAAGGAAAAGGGCGCCGAGGTCACACTGGCCACCCTGCCCATCTCGCCGGATGAGGTGAAGCAGTTTGGGGTCGTGGAAGTGGGCGCGACGGGCGAAGTGCTCGGATTTCAGGAGAAGCCTGCGTCGACCAGCGTTCGCTCGCCTCTCAATCCCAACGCCGTTGACGCCTCGATGGGCATTTACATCTTCAACACCGAAACGCTGCTCAAGGCGCTGATCGCGGACGCGGAAGATCCCAACTCCAAGCACGACTTCGGGCACAACATCCTGCCCAATCTGCTGGGCCAGAAAAAAATGCTGGCCTACAGCTTTGTCGACGAAAACAAACAACAGGCGCTTTACTGGCGCGACGTGGGCACGCTGGACGCCTATTACGACGCCAACATGGACCTTTGCTCCGTGTCGCCGACGTTCAACCTCTACGACAAGAGCTGGCCGATGCGCACCCGCGTCCGGCAGTATCCGCCGGCCAAGTTCGTTTTTGGCGAACCGGGCCGCACCGGCGCGGCCGTCAATTCGGTCATCACCGCTGGTGTGATCATCTCCGGCGCCTCGGTGTCCAACTCTGTTCTCTCGCAGGATGTGCGTGTCAATTCCTACTCGGATGTAGACGCCAGCATTATCTTTTCCCACGTCAACATCGGCCGCCACTGCCGCATCCGGCGGGCCATCATCGACCGCGACGTGCATATCGCCGAAGGGACCGTGATCGGCTACGACCCGGTCGAAGACAAGCGCCGGTATTTCGTGACGCCGTCCGGGTTGACGATTGTCACCCGGGATGCATCGCTGTTTGAAAACCCGGTCGATCCGGAGTTTCTGCAGCGGTACTAGACAGCAAAGATTCGATTGCGTCACAGGCCGCGACGAGCCCGTCCTCGGCCTGAATCTGAGCGCCTAGCCGAGCAGCTTGTTCGCCGAATGGCGCCGCGAGCAGAAGCCGCTCAAGCGCCGCCGCCGCCGAACCGGCGGTATAGGCGCTTCGCGGCAGGTGAATGCCGGCGCCAAGGCGCTCGACTCGCGCGGCGTTGTCCGGCTGGTCCCATCCGAAGGGAACGATGAGCTGCGGGCGGCCGGCACGCAGCGCCTGGCCCACGGTGCCGGACCCGCCCTGATGCACATTGACAGCCGCGTGCGGAAAAATCCGCGAGTAGGCGGCATAGGGGAGCGCGCGGATGTGCGGGGATGGGTCCCCTGGCGCGGCGGTTGTGCCCACAAGCAGCGCGCGCCTTCCCAGCCTTCTCGCCGCCTCGGCGCTGACCTGATAGAAATTGCCCGGCGCGTGGACGGCCGTCGAGCCCTGGGTAAAGACAATGGGTGGATCGAGAGGAGCGAAAAACTCTTCGAGCCGTGCATCGGATTCTCGATCCGATGCCGGATGGTCAAAGAAGACAAAGCCGGGTTGCAGGGTACCGGCTGGCCAATCGGGCTGACTGGCTGCAAGCGCGCGGGAGAAGAGCGCAAGAACCATGTGAGGCGAGAATTTATCGCGGAACAGCGGATCGCATGCCCGGCGCAGACCCAGTTGGCGCCGCAACTGGCGTACCGGATTCCACCAGTGACGGGTTCCCAGCCGGCCGGTATTCATGACGGCGCGATAGGCGGGCCAGCCAGCCTTGCGCACGTGGATGAGCCAGGGAGCATTGACGGTGATCGAAGGGTCGTGCGCGGAAAGAAAGGATGCAGGTGAAAGAATGGCGGAGGCCCAGAGCAGGCTGAGCCTCTCGGCGACCAGAGGCGCGGCGTAACTCAGCTCACCGGCAATCATCATGTCCGCGCCCGCGGCGGCTTCAAGCAGGTCCTGATAGGTGTCCGGCAGGTGGGGAAGAACAAGCTTTCGGAACAGAATCTCCGGCCCGCGTTTCAGATCCTCGCACTGGCGGATGATCTCCGGGTCGGTCGGGTCCCAGTCGGGGCGGACCGGGTGGAAGCCGATGCCGAGATGCTCCACCTTCCGGCGGTAGTATTCGGTGGAGGCAATCGTCGGCCGGTGGCCGCGGCGCCGGAGCTCCAATGCCAGCCCGATGCAGGGATGAAGATCGCCGAGCGACCCGATGGTTGCGAAGAGTATTCGCTTCGATTCAACTCTCAGGTTCAATGTGCCCGCCGTCCTCTGGTCCTGCTCTTCGGAATTATCCGACACCGAGGCGGCAGGCAACCCCGGCCGCGGCCCCGCGGAGGATTTGAGCGGGGATCGGCGCGGAGTTGAAACGCCATTTTGCGGTAACCTTGCCCAAGCCAGTGCATCTCACAATGGGGTCAAGAATGCTGATCGGCATCCTCAACCAGAACGAGACCGAACCCGCCCATCTTGGTCGCCGCACCTTCATCCTCTCGGCAGCCGCAGCCATCAGCAGTGCGGCCTTCTGGGGTCTGCGCCGTAGCACGGTTGCCTCAGCCAGGCCGCTCGGGCCGGACGAAGGCCCGGCCACGGTCACCATCGCGACCTTCGACGCAGAGGGCAGCATGAAGGGTACAGTCACGGTGCCGCGGCTGATCAAGACCGACGATGAATGGCGGCGCCAGCTGCCACTGGCTTCCTATTGGGTGATGCGCCATGCCGATACCGAGCGCCCTTACACGGGCGCTACCTGGAACGAGCATGGGCACGGGATTTTCCGCTGCATCGGCTGCGACCTGGCGCTGTTCCGGTCGGAAACCAAGTTCGATTCCGGGACCGGCTGGCCAAGCTTCTGGCAGCCGATCGCGGAGGAGAACCTGGTGAAGACCGTCGACGGCAGCCTGATGGAGGTGCGCACGGCGGTCTCCTGCCGGCTGTGCGACGCGCACCTGGGACACGTGTTTGAGGACGGCCCCGCGCCCACCGGGCTGCGCTACTGTATGAACTCGGTGGCGATGCGATTTGTGAAGCTGGGGTAGAACCGCCGTGCTTGGCCATCCGCGCTCCGTTGCGGCTTGAGATTGAATGACCGCGGCGCGCGATCCGTTCGAAGAAACAAGCGGCTCGCAGCAGCCTCGAGCAAGGCGCTTTTATCCGGGTAGCGGAGCTAGGAAAAGAGTGGAGATTGTGTCGTCGGCCGGCAGGTTTCAGGATGGGCTTTGAAGAGCTGGCCCTGTGCGCGCATATGCAGCAGCCTTAGCCCTCGCGTTGATCTTGCCGGCCCTTGCAGCCGGCACGCAAACCGGTCCAGGCTCGGCTTCCGCCGCCGATTGAGGATCAGATCAAAGCGGCGCCAGGCATGCCATTTCACGACCCCGCGCCGCCCATCGAACGACGTGTTGAGGACCTTGTCTCTCGGATGACGTTGGAGAAGAAGGCCTCACAGCTGATCGATCGGGCTCAACCGATTCCGACGCTGGATGTGCCCGCTTATGCACCTGGTGGAATGTTGCAGCAGTTGTCAACCCTGCGGAGATACGGCCGATCTGGTCCGCTCGGACGGTTTTGCCGTGGCTGGCACCGAGCAACGGATTCGCTCGCGACTGGGTGGTCTGGTTCCCCAGAGTGCACTCTGGGGATCGATCAACAACGCGATACCCCCAACAACGCGATACCCCGCGCCTATCTTCCCTTGTAGTTCTTGAACAGCTCGGGGAACTCCGCCTTCAGCGCTTCGATCTTGGGCCGGTCGCAGACCAGAATGTAGGGATTGTCGGGATTATGCAGGGCGTAGTCCTGGTGGTAGCCTTCGGCGTCATAAAAGCCCTTCAGCGGCGTCACCTCGGTGACAATCGGCCGAGGAAACACATGCGCGGCATCCAGCTGCGCGATGTAGTCCTGGCTGATCTTCTTCTGTTCATCGTCGCCGTAGAAAATCGCCGACCGGTACGAGGTGCCAACGTCCGGGCCCTGACGGTTGAGTTCAGTCGGATCGTGGGCGACGGAGAAAAACACCCGCAGCAACTGGCCATAGGTGATCTTCGACGGATCGTAGACCACCTTCACGGATTCAGCATGACCCGTGGTCTCCGTGGTCACCTGTTCGTAGGTCGCGGTCCTGGACGAGCCGCCGGAGTAGCCCGCCGTCGTTTCGATCACGCCTTTGACGCGCTCAAAGACCGACTGCGTTCCCCAGAAGCATCCGCCGGCAAACACGGCCGTCGCCTTGCCGGGCGTCTGGGCCAGCGGTTCGTCGTGATCCGCGGGGGGGACCGGTCCACGTGTGGCCGCGTGGCAGCCGAGGCACAGAGTCAGGCTGATCAGCAGTGCGCCCAGCACACCATGCAGAGAAAAGGACTTCGACATAAGGGTCTCCTGACGCGACTTTCGAACGCAATGCGGTCCTCGCCCCATACCCGGCCGCGCACCCGTCTGATGCGCTGGAGCGGCAAAGGTTACGGTTGGGCCGGCGCTGGCCGGCTTGTTCAGGCCGTTGACACAGCAGAGTGCGCCGGAGCGCAGCGGATGGCAAATTCTCTCCTGACGCCCGGGGAACTATCTGCACAAATCGCGCGTATTAGCAAAGTATGCAATGCGTGGGTACATTAAGCTGGAACGGGATAGGGTTGGCGTTGCCGCAACGGCCGTCGCGTCGGCCCCTGGAAGTCCCTCAGGTCGTCGCCGGCAAGGCGCAGGCATCCGGGCCCATCCAGACAGGCAAGAGGGCCGGCCAAACCCCGACGAATACCGTAGTCCCGGGGGGCCGGCTGGCGCGCGTGGAGGGAAATCCGCTGGAAGTCGACTGGCCCCAAGTCGTGCAGCTCTGCATGAACGGAGACTCCGGCGCTTGGGCGGAACTGGTCCGCACGCACCATCGTCGCGTTTACGGCCTCTGCTATCGCTTTACGGGAAACCCGGCGGATGCCGAGGACATGACCCAGGATGTGTTCCTGAAGATTTACTCCAATCTGGCCAGCTTTGACACCACCCGCGGCAGTCTGCAGGTATGGATTACCACCATGACCCGCAACCTGCTGGTGGACAACTTCCGCCGCACAAAGAATCTGCGCGCTACCGGCTCGCTCGATGACGGATGGGAGTCGAGCGAAGAACTGAAACCGATTGACCGGCTGACCTCCAAGAGCCCTTCGCCGCACGAGTCGGCCGCCCAGAAGGAACTTGCCAAGATGGTCCAGAACGCGCTCGCTCGCGTTTCGGTTGAACTGCGCGAAGCCGTGATTCTTAGAGACTTGCAAGACCTGGACTATAAGGAAATTGCCCAGGTGCTGGGCATCCCCGAAGGGACCGTGAAGTCGCGCATCAGCAGGGGCCGCGCGGAACTGGCGCGCCTGCTGGAACGTAATAAACGGGAGGTAGTGTAACCATGGCAGAGCGCACAAATATCCCGAGCTCCCCTGCCTGCGGCCAGTGGGAAACCCTTTTGGCCGATGCGCTCGACGGGCTTCTCAAGCCGGAGGATCAGGCGATCTTCGCCGCGCACATGGCCACCTGCGCAGCCTGCACGGCGCTGTTTGAAGAGTCGCGCCGAGGCCGGGAGTGGCTGGAGTTTCTTTCCCCGGAACCGGAGGTCCCGGCCGACCTGCTGGATAAGATTCTGGCCCAGACCGGGCCAGGCCAGGTGGCTGGCTACGGACTGGTTCCGGGCAATAGCGACGTGGTTCCCCTCCTGGCGGGTTCTTCACCGCTGGCTTGGCGGCGGCCCGGCCTCGTCGGTCAGATTCGCCGCTTTGCCGAGCCGCGGCTGGTGATGACGGCCGCGATGGCCTTCTTCTCGATTGCGCTGACACTCAACCTCACCAACGTTCGCTTGAGCAGTCTGCGGCTCAGCGATCTGCGGCCCACGGCGGTCCGATCGTTTGTCGAACGCCGCGTGACCATGGCTTCGACGCCGGTGATCCGCTACTACGATCATCTCCGCTTCATCTATGAAGTTGAATCGAGAATGCGCGAGCTGCGGCGCACCTCGGAAAGCGACAGCAACAGCAGCCAGCAACGGCCCAAGGATGCAACGCCGGGAGAGTCGAAACAAAACCCCGTCCATAAAGACGGAGGATCCCGTATGGACCCTCCGCAGCAATCCGTCAGCCCGGGACCGATCGATTCAACTGATTTACTGGAATCTTCCCTCGCATTTCCTGTCCTGACCTCATCCGCAGATCAGGAGGACCCCGCGCATTCCGGCGGCTCCGCATTGGAAGTATGGGAAAGGAGCACAACATGGACTGCGTCAATCACACGGGAGTAAGCGCCACGGCCTTTTGCCAGAACTGCGGCAAGGCCCTCTGCGCCCAATGCGTGCGTACCGCCCCCGGAGGGCAGGTGCTCTGCGAGCCCTGTTTTACCGCCTGGCAAACCTTTCAGCAACCATTTATCCCGGTGAACAGCGGCTCTCCCAATCCGGCGGCTGCCGCGGTGCTGGGCCTGATTCCCGGTGTGGGCGCCATGTACAACGGCCAGTTCTTCAAGGGACTGATCCACGTGGTGATCTTTGCCGTGCTGATCAGTATGGCCCACATCTCGGGTATCTTCGGCATCTTCATTCCTGCCTGGATTCTGTACCAGTCGTTCGAGGCCTTCCACACCGCCAAGGCGCTGCGCGACGGGCTGCCTGTGCCCGATCCGCTGGGGCTGAACGAGGTGGGCAACTGGCTCAACCTGGGCAAGCATCCGCAC
>DATDLS010000482.1:0-15270 GCA_036519195.1 Occallatibacter sp.
GCATTGTCCGCCGAGCCGCCCAGCGAAGCATCGGTGGTATTCAGCGTCTGGGCCGCAGCAGACACGTCCACCGTGACGGTGCTGGAAGTAACAGAGAGCATAAAGTCGATGGTCGCCGGCTGGCTGACCAGCAATTCGGCAGTCTTGATCTGGTCACCAAAGCCAGCCGCGGTGGCTGTGATGGTGTACCTGGCTGGGGTAACCTGCGCAAAGACGTATTCTCCCGAGCTGTTTGCAACCGCACTCAACGTCTGTCCGTCTGCATTGTTGGTCAGTGTGATTTTCGCCCCGGGGACGAGTGCGCCATTGGGGTCTTTGATGATTCCGCGAAGTGAGCTGGTTGCGTTCTGGCCAAACGCGAGCGTAGTAGCGGAAAGGATACAAAAAAGTATCCATCCCTTCAAGGAATGTTTCACTGCTGTTCCTCCAAGAATTAGTTCTGTGACCGTTTTTTGAACGTGCTGTTGTGGTTGGTGTGGTTGAAGCCATTGCAGCTTGTTTTTGAAGCGGGACTGAATAGCGGGACTGAATAGCGGGCCTTCATGGGGAACCGGGGTGCCGGGCACAAACAGGTGCTGCGCAAACCAGGAGTTGGTCTGGCGTGCGTGAAGTGAATAGCGGCCTCAGTTGGGGACTGTAGACCTTGAAATGTCTCTTATTTTGGCTGATGCAGCCTAAAGAATCAATAAAAAAATTAACGCCATAACAATTTACGCCGGCCGAGGACAGGCGGGCTTGAAAGGCCTCCAGTCCTGGTTAACTTATTGCTGCTGTTGCATTTGCTGGAGATCGAGAGAAGGGATGCTGATTCTTGGGATCTGCTGAGCCCGCTCGACCAGCACGCTCCAGTCGTCGGGGATGGGCAGTTTTCGGTCCAGTGCCGGAGGCTGCTCATTGGCCTCGACATGAACCGCGACGTAGAGCTCGCTCTCCGTGCTTCCGCGGAAGACGCCATGGGTGGGGGGGACGTCGGCGTAGTCGCGACCGACGGCAGTGCGGAGGTGGCGGCGGTGGGCGACCAGGTTGTTGGTGGGGTCGAAGCCGACCCAGCCGAGATCTGGGAGCAGGACATCAACCCAGGCGTGAGTGGCATCGGGGGTGGAGCGGTCATGGTCATCCGGGCCGCGGTAGAGATAGCCGGAGACGTAGCGCGCCGGGATACCGACATGGCGCAGCAGGGCGATCATGGTGTGGGCAAAATCCTGACACACGCCTTTGCCGCTGACGATGGCCTCATCGATGGGTGAATCGACCCGGGTAAACCGAGGCTCGTATTCGAAGTAGTTGTAGAGGCGTTGATTCAACTCCTGCACCAGCATGAGGGGATCGTCGCGGCGGACGACGCCCATTTGGGTCGCCAGGAGCTTGAGGGCCGGGGTTTCGACGGCGAAGGTGGAGGGGAGCAGCATTTCCCAGAAGTCGCCTTCTTCGATGAGATTGTCGAGCGCGCCCCAGGCGTCGGGCGAGAGGAATGCGGGAACGTCGGGAACGAGCTGCTGCTCGACGACGGACTCGGCAACGATGACCAGCTGGTTGTGATCGCCGGGGATATCAAAATGCTGCACGTTGTTGCCCATGTGGTCGCGATAGCTGAACACGCGGCAGCGGGGACTGACGGAGAGCGAGAAGGCGAGGCAGTGCTGATGAGAGTCAGAGCGCGGATGCATGCGCGTTTCCATGATGCTCTCGCTGATCGGATCGGAGTAGCGGAAGCGGGTGAGATGACGGATGGAATAGAAGTTCATGCTCTTACCTGCCTGTTGGGATTTTTTGCACGGATCGCGTTTTGAATATGCTCGTCCCTCAGGGGCTAAAGCCCCGCTCCCTGCTGTGTTCTTGCGACATGACTGAATTCATGCCCTGAGATGAAACTCGCTGCGGTCGGAAATTCGTGTGCCTGGCATTGCTCAAATGGCCAGAGCGGATTGGATCGAGTATTGCACGTAGTAGCGATAGATCAGTTCGTGAATGCGCATGGATTGCTCGCGAATGGTGTGCAGGAATGCGGCTGGATCTCCGGCGAGGATCTCTCCGATGCTGGTGTAGCTGAGCTGTGCGTGCAGCAGGCCGATGACGGAAGTGATCTGTTCCGGCGAGCGGCGGCCGCCGGTACGCTGGATGGCCTCGATGGCATGGCGAATGCTGTCGACGCAGAAACGGATGGCGTGGGGAAAGTCGCGATTGAGAAGGAGGAACTCGAGAATGCGCTCGGGCGTGATGTCGGCGGTGTAGACCTGGCAGTAAGCTTCAAAGGATGTACAACAGCGCAGCAGGCCGACGAGTTCGAGATACTGGTGGCCCGAACTCTCCCGCTCCTGCTCGGCCGACAGTTCCTTCTGATAGACCTCAAGCAGCGTGGCGGTGGCATAGGCGCGCTCAAGATAGCGACCGAGGCGGATGAATTGCCATCCCTGGCCGTGGATCATGGTGGTGTCACTGACCCCTTTGAACAGATGAATGCCATCAACGACGGCCGCCAGCGCGTCGTTGATGCTGGTGCGGAACTGGGCCTGGGCATGGGGCGAGTGCATCTGATGGAAAAGGCGATTGAGGCGCTGCCATTGTTCGGAGGAGATTTCTTCCCGCACCTGACGGGCGTTTTCGCGCGCCCCGTTGACGCAGAAGGTGACCGAGGCGTGGTGGCCGCCGTCGAAGACCAGCTTGCGGGCCATCGACTCCATGTCGCCGCTCCACTCCATCCCCTTGGGCTTGCCGAGCGACTGCATCATGCGCTCCCAGCGCGTTTCAGCGGTGGTGTCGCTGGTGTCCAGCATCAGGCTCATGGTCACATCGAGCTGGCGCACAGTGTTCTCAGCCCGCTCGAGGTAGCGGCTCATCCAGTAGAGACTGTCGGCAACTCGCGATAGCATCGTCGTACTCCCCCGAACTCCCTGATGGCTTAATGCGTGGGTGGTTATGACTCCAGAATCCATGTGTCTTTACTGCCGCCGCCCTGCGAAGAGTTGACGACCAGAGAACCCTTTTCAAGAGCTACGCGGGTCAATCCTCCGGGCACGATGTTGACTTTGTCACCAAACAGAACGTAGGGCCGCAGGTCGACGTGGCGCGGTTCCAAGCGATTGCCGATCAGGCAGGGAGCGCGGGAAAAGTCCAGCGTGGGCTGGGCGATGTAATTACGCGGGTTGGCTTCAATCTGGCGGGCGAACTGTTCGCGCTGCCGCACGGTAGACTGGGGACCGATGAGCATGCCGTAACCGCCGCTTTCTCCGACCGCCTTGACAACCAGTTTGTCCAGGTTGGCGAGCACGTGCTGGCGTGATTTTTGTTCGCTGAGCAGAAAGGTCTTCACATTGGGGAGGATTTCGTCTTCGCTGAGGTAGTAGCGAATGATATCGGGCACGTAGGCGTAGACGGCCTTGTCGTCGGCCAGCCCGGTGCCGAAGGCATTGGTGACGGTTACGTTGCCGGCGCGATAAGCGTTGAACAGGCCGGCGCAGCCGAGCGACGAGTCGCTGCGGAAGATGAGCGGATCGCTGAAGTCGTCGTCAACCCGGCGATAGATGACGTCGACGCGCTTGAGGCCGTCCGTGGTGCGCATGTAAACGATGTTGTCGTGGGTGACCAGATCGCGGCCCTCGACCAGGTCGATGCCCATCTGGCGGGCTAAATACGTGTGCTCGAAGTAAGCGGAGTTGAACACGCCGGGCGTAAGCAGAACGATATTGGGCTCGGGGCGGCCTTCCGGCGCAAGCGAGCGCAGCGTGGCCAGCAGCAACTGCGGATAGTGCTCGATGGGGCGAACGCCATAGCTGTGAAACAGCTGCGGGAAGGTACGCTTCATGACGCGCCGGTTGGTGAGCATATAGCTGACGCCGGAGGGGACGCGGAGATTATCTTCCAGCACGACGAACTGGCCGTTGTTGAGCCGCAGCAGATCGGAGCCGACGATGGCGATGTAGACGTTGCGCGGTACCTGGAGGCCGCGCATCGGGCGGCGGTAATGCTTGCAGCTGTAGACGAGTTCGCGGGGAACGACTTTGTCGTTGAGGATTTTCTCGTCGGAGTAGACGTCGCGGAGGAAGTGATTGAGGGCGGTGATGCGCTGGGTGAGGCCGCGCTCAATGAGGTCCCACTCCGAGGAGGTGACCAGTCGCGGCAGCAGATCGTAGGGAAAGATCCGCTCCGTGCCTTCGTCGCGGCCGTAGACGGTGAAGGTGATTCCCTGGGTGAGGAAGGACAGGTCCGCGGATTGCTTCCGGCGCAGCAGTTCTTCCTGGGGCAGGGTGGCGAGGGTTTCGGCCAGGGCGCGGTAGTGGGGGCGTAAGGCGCCGCCGGCTTCGCGCATCTCGTCGAAGGCCTGGTCGAGCGGATAGTCTCCAAACAGCGAATCCATCTCCACGGGTTGACTGGCGCTCATGGGACCTGTACCCCTGGCACAGTTTCAGAGTTCCTGAGTAACCCGGGGAAGCCCTGACCGGGCGACTTTCCAGCTCCAGTCCGGTTCGGCCCCTTGGTCTGTCCCCGAACTCTGTTCTATAGCTTGTAACATACGGGGTCTAAGGGCGCCATCAGGAAAGCAGCGATGGGCAGGCCGGCCGCCGGTCCATCGTTCCGGTTTGCGGTTCAGGTCTGCTGCCAAACTTCCCCCGCGTAGGGTACCCTGTTCACTCAGGAGAATTCTCGCCCGATGCACAGACTGTATCGTTTGCCTTGCGCACTTCTTGTTGCCCTGTTTGTTGCCTTCACTGCCGGTCACGCCCAGCAAGCTGCGCCCGCCGCTGCCCCTGAAGACTATGTGCGCGCGCACTACACCAAGTACGAGTTCCGCATTCCGATGCGCGACGGCAAGCACTTGTTCACTTCGGTCTATGTGCCCAAGGACGTCTCGGGAGGGCCTTATCCGTTCCTGATGGATCGCACCCCGTACAGCGTCGCCCCGTACGGGGAAGACCAATATCCGCACCAGCTGGGCCCCTCACAGGAGTTTGAAAAGGGCGGCTATATCTTTGTCTATCAGGATGTACGCGGGCGGTGGATGAGCGAAGGCGAGTTTGTGGAGATGCGGCCGCACATCGACGAGAAAAAGTCGCCGCAGGATGTGGACGATGCGTCCGACACGTACGACACGATTGAATTCCTGCTGAAGAACGTGGCGAACAACAACGGGAAGGTGGGCATCTGGGGAATTTCTTATCCAGGATTCTACACTTCGGCATCGATCATCGACTCCCACCCGGCGCTGGTTGCCGCCAGTCCGCAGGCGCCGATGACGGATCTGTTTCTGGGCGACGACGCCTACCATGGCGGCGCCTTCATGCTCTCGGCCAACTTCGGGTTTTACGCCCCCTTCTTTCATCCCCAGGACGGACCGCAAACGCCCAAGCAGACGGTTCCGTTTGATTTTGGCACGCCCGATCACTACCGGTTTTATCTGAATGCGGGAAACATTCAGAATCTGGACAAGCTTTACCTGAAGGGATCCAACTGGCTGTTCAATGACCAGTTCAAGCACGACACGGATGACGCGTATTGGAAGACGCGTGATCTTTCCCAGCACATGAAGAATGTGAAGTGCGCGGTGCTGGTGGTGGGCGGCTGGTATGACGCGGAAGATCTTTCTGGGCCATACCGCACCTTTTATGCGATCAACAAATTCAATCCCGAGACGCCGACCACGCTCGTCGAAGGCCCATGGGTCCATGGCGGCTGGGCGCGCGGCGACGGCAGCCATCTGGGCGACGCGCAGTTCAACGCCAATACGGCGGAGTATTTTCGCGCCAACATCCAGTTCCCCTTCTTTGAGCACTACCTGAAGGGCAAGGGAGCAGCGCAGCCCAAGGCGGTGGTGTTTGAGACGGGCACCAACGTGTGGCGCAGCTTTGACGCGTGGCCGCCGAAAGCTGCGACGGCCAAGACGCTCTACTTCCACGCCAGTGGCAAGCTGAGCTTTGAGCCGCCTGTCGAGGCCAAGGGCGTGGATGAGTATGTGAGCGATCCAAATCATCCGGTGCCATTTGTGGGTTACACGACCGACACGGTGCCCCAGCGCTACATGGTGGACGACCAGAGGTTCGCGAGTGCGCGGCCGGACGTGCTGGTGTATGAGACCGATCCGCTCGAAGAGGATGTGACGATTGCCGGGCCGATCTCACCGAAGCTCAAAATTGCCAGCTCGGGTACGGACTCGGATTTCGATGTCAAGCTGATTGATGTCTATCCGGACAATATGCCTGACCAGGAGGACTCGATGAACGGCAACAAGCGCATTCAGGATGCGCCGCCGCTGCACCTGGGCGGGTATGAACAGATGCTGCGCGGCGAGCCGTTCCGCGCCAAATTTCGCAACAGCTGGGAGAAGCCGGAGGCGCTGACACCAGGCAAGCAGGCTGATGTGAACTTCACCATGCCGGATCTTTTTCATACCTTCCGGCGAGGCCACCGGATCATGGTGCAGGTACAGAGTTCATGGTTCCCGCTGACGGATCGTAATCCGCAAACTTTTACTGACATTCCGTTTGCCAAGCCGGAAGATTTCAAGGCGGCGACAGAACAGGTCTACCACCAGAAAGATGCCGCATCCGGCATCGAGGTGCAGGTGTTGCCGTGACCGTGATTGCGCTTCAGACAGGTCAACTCGCCAAGTGCGGTTCTTCAGCTTTGAATTATTCCATGTCAACAAAGGTGGCGGCTTGGCGATAGCCCTGATCCGATGATGGCGCGGACACGCCGCTGGTGTCGAAGTTACGTTGAACCAAGCGACGAAAAGGTAAGGTCTTCCAGCTGGTGCCGTCGCAAGAATAACTGTGCCGCTGGATCACTCTGATAAAGTCTCGCGCTGCTTCCCGTGTTGGCTTCGCACCATGAAGACGGAACTGCCGCCCCTTAAACTCACAACGCAACCGCACCGGGTTCGAGCCTGACTGGATTTTTCTCTTCTTCGCGAATCGAACCAAACCGGGTGAAGATACTCAAGGATTTCAGGCCGTCGAGCCTCCCTTTGGATGCCGAGGAGATGGCCGCCTGTTCGAAGGGAAGAACTCAGCGCTGTCCAGTCACCGATAGTGATCGGGCTCTTTGTTCCGCCATAGAAACGCACTCCCTCCCGACAGCGCGGCGATTGTAACTCACATCTGTAAATCGCGTCAGGGACGCCGGACCCGATTGCGGCGCGGGCCCGGCGGGCCGGTTGACTCACGAATCACCAGTTCGGGCAGAATGGGCACTGCATCGGGAAACGTGGCCTGACCGCGAATCCGTTGCAGAAGAATGCGCGCTGCAACCTGGCCCATTTGATTCAAGGGCTGGCGAATCGTGGTGAGACTGGGGTTGTGATAGGCGGCGCTGGGGATGTCGTCGAAGCCAACCACGGAGACGTCTGCCGGCACGCGGAGTCCATGGTCCACAAGGGCGCGGATGGCGCCGAATGCGGATACGTCGTTGTAGCAGACCAACGCCGTGAAATCGACGCCGCGGTTGAGCAATTCAATCACCGGGCCGAAGCCCATTTCCGGAGTGGACTCTTTGATGGTGACGGCTACGGTCATCTCCTCAGGGACTTCGAGTTTCAGTTCGCGAGCCACGGCCATGTGAAACTGCCAGCGCTCATCGGCGTCAGAGCTGTGGCTGCCGCCGCGCATAAAAGCGATTTTGCGATGGCCGAGTTGATAGAGATGGCGCAGAGCCAGTTCCGCAGCACGCCATTGGTCAAGCACGACGTTCGTGACGTTTTCGAGCTTGCGATGGCCGGCCACGGCGACGACCGGCAGTTTGAGACTGTGCTCAAGCGCGGTGTCAACGATGATGAAGCCTTCGACGCAGCGGTCAAGCAGCAGGCGGGGATACTCTTCAATGAGATCCGGCTTGCGGCGATGGCTGGCGATGAGATAGAAGTAGCCTTCCTCGATGAGAAACTCTTCCATGCCGGAGAGCACCTGTGTGGCGTAGTGGTCATTGAGTTCAGGCACCAGCACGCCAATCGAAAACGTCTGCCGCTTGCGCAGAGAGCGCGCGTAAAAGCTGGGACGGTAATCGAATTTCGCGGCAGCTTCGGTTACGCGATCGCGCGTCTCCTGAGGGATGGAACGGACGCCGGGCGCATTGTTGAGTACGAGCGAGATGGTGGCCGGAGACAGGTTGAGATATTCGCCGAGCGTGCGCAGGCTGATGGTCTGCCCGGGCTGCGGCCCTGGTCCTGGTTTGAGGCTCTTAGGCATGCACAACTGTTGTACCATCCCGGAGATGGAATGCACAGTGATTCCAATGGTTTTCCGCCAACTTAGGAGGTGGCGACGGGGTAGTGCCAGGTGCTGGCGCCGTCGGTGCGGGGCGGCGCCGTAGGCAACAGCGTGGACAAGAGGCACCGGCTGAACATGTCTTCCTTCCTCATGGTGCATGCCAAAGTCGAGGAGACAAACGATTTCGTTCCGTCCACTCAAGTGCAGCTGCTCGGCCTGCTCGGCCGAATGAGCGACGGTGCCGATAAAGCTAGGCGGGCGTTCGAGATCGTTCCTATTCTGCGCCCTCGTCATGATTTCGGCCTCGCGATGTTTCAGTTCGGAGAAGCCGCGTTGGCCACGCTTGCCGGAGCAATTGTCATTCGGCATTTCGAGTTTCACTTTGAGATAGCCGACGAATGCCGGCTTGGCAATGGCCTTGATCGCCTCGCGATCGTAGGGGGGCATACGTATGGACCATGAGCGTGACGTAATCGCGGCGGTCATGGTGAGCTCGAAATGCGTCGCGATGGATTTTTACTTCTGCGGGTGAATTCGGAGAAGTCGTGGGGAAGGGCGAAGTCTGCGGTGAGCACGCTGCAGCCAAGGCAGCCGGCGTGAAGAAATGAGTGATCGGATTGGCCCGTGAGCCAGAGGGGCGGTTCCTTCTGGATGGGCACGGGCAGGATACCGACCTCTGTGGGGATTCCTGGCACCGTTGAGCAGAGTGACTGCTTCTCCGCGCCACAGTTTCTGAATGAGGACGATCTTCCGGAACATGTCGTGGTAGCGGTTCTGATAGGTGTGGGGCGAAAGGACAAAGCCGTTGACTTGCCAGCCAGAAGAGGTGGCGATGGCCACGCGGCCGTTGGGGAAGTTGTCGTTCATCGCTCGCTCTTCGACCACTCGGAGAGGGTTTTCGAGCGGCAACACTACACTGCCGGCGCGGATGGCGATGCGCGTGGTTTGGACGGCGCGCGCCGCCGGTAGCGATAGGGCCACCATCATGACCGCTCAAGCGTTGAAAATAGTGCTCGCGCGTTTAAACCTCGGTGAATCCATTCTGGTCCGCTAACTTGGCGGCTTCAAACAGCATGCGGAAGCGATTGGCTCTGAACGGAATGGTTTGTCCCGGCTTTGACGGCAATGCGGACTTCCGCATCGAACATGCTAGAGGTAGCAGACATGAGTGAAACGTCCGCACACCGCACTACGCCGCCTGATGGATTTGTAAACAACGAGCCTGCCAATGAGGTGGTCAATGATTCGCTGGGGACGGTGGATTCGGCGGACAATACCGGAACCGATTCGGAAGAAGAGGCCGCGAAGGCAGGCAAGGGCGCTGGCCGCGACGAAGCCGGACACAACACATCCAGGGTTGATGCAGAAAGGCCGTAGCAGCCGGGACGGCTGGGTTTTGCCGATGGTGGTATTTTGGATTTAGCGGAGAGCTGGCCGAGTGGTTGATGGCATCGGTCTTGAAAACCGACGTACCCGAGAGGGTATCGGGGGTTCGAATCCCTCGCTCTCCGCCACAAACCTATTTCATATCGTCTCATACAGTCTCATCAAAATAAAGTAATCCCTTGAAAATAAATGGCTTATTGTCGCATGGCGTCTTATCTTGTACCATGGAATCGCGCTCCCACGGGTTGTAGATTTGGTGGTACGGGATTTTCTTGGTGGGGGTAGTTCCGAACGGAGCTGGCAATATTCCCCTAACAGACCTGCAAATTCGCAAGGCAAAGCCTCAAAGCACGCCGTATCGACTTGCCGACAGTGGAGGACTCCATAAGGGGTTGGCTCAGTCGAGCCGGGTGGAAACGAAGCCGGCCACCATGCTCACAGCGCCAGCGCCCAGCAAAGATACGGCTGCCTTGACATGGCCATTCATTACCAGGTAAATGAATCCGCCGATTAGGCTGATTCCCATTAGGCCTCCAATGACAAGCGCGACCGGGGCGTACCAGAAGGCGCGCCGATTGCGGTGACCCCACTCTTGAAGCACAAGAGCCGGAAGCTCTGGTGCGTTCGTTGCTGGTGCGTTCGTTGCTCATGCCAACTTCCCTTTTGGGTCTTGCGCGTACGAACGATTGTGCCCAACATTCGCATCTCTCAGCGGCAAATCGGGCGATTTTCATCGCCTCAATCATTTGTGTCACAGTCCAGCATTCAAAAACAGAAAACCGTGGCATACTCCCGGAAATGTCAAACTGCTACTGCCACCCCGGCAGAGCCGGGGGATCTCCCATTTGGTTCAGGAAGCGGTCATAGTTCATCTCTTTGAACGGCGCGACATCCTTCCGCACAGCAAACAGAAGCAATCCGGGGAATGCAGCGGGGCCACTTACAAGCGGCAAGCGGAACGCGGCAATGATGCCGTCGCCAACCGCGAGCCTTCGTGATTCGGGCAGCGTTGGTCGGAAAAAGTCTGCGCAGACCGGCAGCGTGGGCGAGGGTCGTCGCACCCCGTAAACCCAGCAAGCGCACGTTTGACACCCAATGGCACCAAATCCTTACCGGAAGGAGGGGCACTGGTTCCTGTAGCTATTTGGTTTTGAAGGAGTTATTGGTGGACCTGATCGGGATCGAACCGAGGACCTCTTCCATGCCATGGAACCATCAAAAACGTAAGTTATTGACGGCAAAGTGGTTAGAAGTCGGCATAACCGGCAAAACCGGCGAAATCGCCCCCCTTTGACACCAATTTGACACCAAAATCCTTGGGCCGTGAGCTGAGTCGTGGCGGGTCAGCTCACCAACATTTCCTTCCGGCAATGCAGTGGACGTAACCTTAGAGACGACATGAATAACCTGCAGTACGGCGAAATCCGTAGTGATATTGTAGCGCTGCTCCAGGCTGCCCGAACTGCTTCAGCCCGGAGCGTGAATGCGCTGATGACGGCCACCTATTGGGAGATCGGACGCCGCATCGTGGAGTTCGAACAGAAAGGCCAAGACAGAGCGGAGTATGGGGAAGCGCTTATCAAACAACTGGCCGAAGATTTGACCCGGCAATTCGGGAAGGGCTTTGGTCCCGTAAACCTCAGCCAGATGAGGCGGTTCTATTTGGAGTGGCCGGCACGAAAGATTTTTCAGACACCGTCTGAAAAATCGCCCGCCCTGCCCGAGATTGCGTCCAAGTTCCCTCTGCCCTGGTCAGCATATGTGCGATTGCTCTCTGTGAAGAACACAGAGGCTCGGGGCTTCTATGAGACGGAGTCCCTCCGTTCTGGGTGGTCGGTTCGCCAGCTCGACCGTCAGATCGGCAGTCAATTTTACGAGCGCATCGCTCTCTCTCGGAATAAGGCCGCGATGCTTGAGAAGTCAGAGGTCGCGGAATCCGGCGATACCATCACACCAGAGGAGGCCATCAAAGATCCGTTCGTACTGGAATTCCTTGGCCTCAAGGATGAGTATTCCGAAACCGAGCTTGAAGAAGGGCTCATCCAACATCTCACTGATTTCCTGTTGGAACTAGGCGACGACTTCGCCTTCCTGGGGAGGCAAAAGAGGCTCCGCATTGACGACACTTGGTTTCGGGTCGATCTGCTCTTTTTCCATCGCCGACTTCGTTGCCTAGTTATCATCGATCTCAAGGTGGGCAGATTCAATTATGCAGATGCCGGACAGATGCATCTCTATCTGAACTACGCACGTGAGCACTGGATGAAGGACGGGGAAAACCCTCCGGTCGGACTGATTCTCTGTGCGGAAAAGGGTACAGCGGAAGCTCATTACGCTCTGGACAATCTGCCCAATAAAGTTCTCGCTGCTGAATATCAGATGGTGCTTCCTGATGAAACGGTAATTGCGGACGAGCTGAAGCGGTCCGGGTTACGGCTGGAAGAGCGTCGTATGAGGCGACTTCAGTTTGATGAACCGGGCTCATAGCGCGTCAGAGCAGCGCTCTTCCGGAATCTAGGCTGCAAACACTATTCGTACCGAGATGGCGACTGATCGTTATCCATGCAAACCATGTGGTGGGTGTCTACTGACTCTTCGCGCCTTGTAAACGGGCTCACGCGGGTTGGCTTTTTCGAGATCAGCGCTGAAGTGTATCCTTTCACGGTATGCCTGACATGGTAACGATCACCCGAGAAGAATACGAAGAGCTCTCGACGAATGCGGTGCTCTTTCGGCAAATAGCCGATTCGGCTCCGGTGTTGATCTGGCTGTCGGGCACCGACGCCCTTTGCACCTGGTTCAACGAGCCGTGGCTCGATTTCCGCGGCCGGACTCTGGAACAGGAAACGGGCAACGGCTGGGCAGAGGGAGTTCACAAGGAAGATTTTGACCGTTGCCTTGAGATCTACCTCAACAACTTCGAGAAGCGGACACCGTTCCAGATGGAATATAGAATCCAGCGAGCCGATGGCGAATATCGCTGGCTACTGGACCACGGCGTTCCTCGTTACTCGGACGCTGGTCTCTTTCTCGGCTTCATCGGTTCTTGCGTCGACATTACTGACGTCAATGAAATTAAGCAGGCGTGGGATACTCAACAGAACATCTCGAAGCGACTGGGCGAACTGGCGGCGATCGTCGAGTCGTCCGATGAAGTGATCGTTGGCAAAACTCTAGACGGCATCGTGAGGAGTTGGAATGCGGCTGCTTCACGCACCTTCGGATATACGGCCGAAGAAATGATCGGCCAGTCAATCTTGAAGCTTATCCCCGAAGAGCTTCATCTTGAAGAGAAAACATTCATCGAAAAGCTGAAATCTGGCAAACGCATCGAGCAGTTTGAAACTCGTCGGATCACGAAGAGTGGACAGATACTCGACGTCTCTCTCACACTGTCGCCGATTAGAGACGTCCAAGGCACGGTCATTGGCGCCTCCAAGATTCTGCGAGACATCTCTAAGGCCAAGCGTATGGAGCGGTCTCTTTTGCAGGCGGAGAAACTTGCAGCGACAGGCCGCATGGCAGCGACCATCGCACATGAAATCAACAACCCGCTTGAGGCAGTGATGAATCTGCTCTATCTGATACGTCCGACGATATCCGGCGACCAAGGGCAAGAATATCTCGCTGCTGCCGAAAAAGAATTACAGCGCGTATCGCACATTGCGAAACAAACTCTCGGCTACTACCGCGAAGACGCAGCGCCTACTTTAGTGTCATTGAACGAAATCGTGCAGCACGCTATCGCCATCTACGAACCACGTTGCCACGCATCGGAGATCAGAATACATCCATCGCTGTCATCGACGCGCAAGATTCTACTTCGACGTGGCGAGATGATGCAGGTGATTTCAAATCTCCTCGCCAATTCCATCTACGCCCTTTCGGGCGGGGGAACCATCCACATCGACGTGAGTGATTCTGAATCTGGACCGCAAGGCGTTTCCTTCAGTGTGCGGGATAACGGCGTAGGAATTGGTCCTGATGATTTACCGCGTGTCTTTGATGCGTTCTTTACGACCCGGGCGACGATTGGGACCGGCATTGGACTCTTCGTTGCGAAACAACTCATTGAGGGTCATGGTGGTCACATTACGATTGAGAGCAGCAAAGACATCAGGGAACATGGCACGAAAGTTCAAGTTTTCCTACCAAGTGTCACCTCTTAACAGAGGGGCAGGAAATCAGTAGACAGGGCGAACCGGGGGTTGGCGCAGCCAACGACCCGTATCCTTGTGGTAAGTCCCTACAAACGCGCATCACGTCACTGAAGCGCCACAGGCAGCAAAGGGGTAGGCCGCAGGAGGGGGAAGTCTTCTGCAGCCCACAGTCGCACGGCATCGCAACGGGATATTCAATGGTTGTTTCGTGGAGTTACGATGACAGTTCCAGGCTGTCTCTTTAGACCTGAGTCATGCCGCCGTCGACGGCGATTTCGCTGCCTGTTATGAAGCTGGAATCGTCGGACGCGAGAAAGAGTACCGTTGCTGCGATTTCCCTGGACAGTCCGAGCCGGCCCACAGGAGTCTGGCTGATGAGGTAACTCTTCATCTCCGCGGGAATGTGTTCGAAACTCCCAGTATCCCCGATCGCTCCAGGCGATACTGCATTGACACGAATCTTTCGATCTTTGAGCTCACTGGTCCATGTGCGGGCAAACGAGCGAACCGCTGCCTTCGATGCACTGTAGACACTTGATCCGGGCTGGCCCAAAATGTTTGCGATGGAAGTGTTGAGAATGATCGATCCTCCATCGCGGAGCGGTGGGAGGGCCTTCTGCGCCGTGAAGAATGTTCCCCGGGCATTCACGTTGAATGTGTCATCAAACAGTTTTTCAGTCGTGACCGCGAGAGGCACGTTCATATCGCCAATGCCTGCACTCGCGAACAGAATGTCGAAGTGACCCTTCTCCTTTTTAACCGTGTCAAACAGGCGGTCGAGATCAGCCAGATTTCCGGCATCGCCCTGGACCCCCGTTACGCAGCGACTACTGACGGTGAAGCAAGCGGCAGATGAAATGGGTTTGTCTGCTCGCACAGTTTGGGCTTGGGTTTACGCCCGAAAGCTGGGCGTGGTGAGGCGGGGGCGCTCTGTTCGCATTCCCCAGACGGCCATTGACGAACTGATCGAGTTTGGCACTGTCCCGGCGAGGGTAGAACGATGACTCGAAGAGAGACCTCACCCCCGAAAGAGGCTCGGCAGCCTGCTTCTGCTGACCGGCATCTTCCGTCGATGACACCGGAAGGTGCGGCCATTTTCACGAGCAAACTGCTGGAAACGTGCAGAGCCTCGATTATGTGCTACTTCGTCGTGGCAGAGGAGCAAGCTGTCATCATGGCAACTTGGATACTTCATACCTATGTCTTCGAGGCGGCTGAGTTTACGCCTTACGCGCTCATCTTTCTTGGATTGCCCCTTAGGAGCAATCACGAGCCACCGCGTGGCTACTACTTTGCCAACCAGGTGCTGAAACATTTCCAGCTTGGAGCCGCCAAGCGGGAAGTAGAGTCTCTTCTGGCGAACGGAGCGCACCTGAAGATCGTCGCGGCCCGCGACAAGGCGTCGGGAAGACCGATCCGGTTTACGACCTACAAACCCCATCAGATTCAGATCGAAGGAAATTCGGTAGTCTGCCGCAATGACAAGAGGAGCATCCGGCTCTCGTCGAACTGGTCGACAGAAACGGCTC
>DATDLS010000483.1:0-4528 GCA_036519195.1 Occallatibacter sp.
AAGAGAATGAACCAGCTCAGGCCTGCTCTCGAGCGACTGAACCAGCTTGCGATCCAGGACCTGGACCAGCGGAGATTCGAGTTTGCGCTGGTCTAAGATCATCTAAATGCAAGACATTTTGATTTCGCCGAAAGTCATGTATATTCTCTATTTCCCAGGGCTTACCGCAGGCTTTCATTTTTGCCACTGTTGGGGCCGATCGCCGATGGCTTTGACGATTGGCTCGTCGCCGATGGCTACACTCGAGAATCGCGCCGCAAAATGATCCGCATGCTGAGGTATGTGGATGCCGACCTCCGGCGCCGTCATGTGAAAAAAATTTGGTAATCTGACGCACTCGATTCTCCACGACTGTTGGAGAACTCTGATCAAGACGTATCCCACGCTTGCGGGAACGGTAACGACGCTAGAACGATATCTGGCTGCAAACAGCCTGACCGCCGGTGCTAGGCCGGAAACAGCGAGCTCCGCTGCGGCGCTTCTGTTTGAAGAGTACGTGGAATATCCGCACGAATTGCGTGGACTCGCTTCGGACACCGTTTACCAACGCCAGCATACAGCGGAGTGCTTTCTCCGGCACTTGGGCGAGGCAGGGACCACGCTCAAGAAGATGCATTGCAGCCATCTCGAATCCTATATCACCAGCGCGAGCAAGCGTTTGAGCCGGAGAACCCTCCAAAAGGACGTCAGCTCGCTCAGGGTATTTCTTCGATTCCTCGCCTTGGACGGGAGGGGTCCGGCAGGGCTGGATCGCCAAGTTGATTCACCGCGCCTGTACCGGCTCGAGCAATTACCACGCGCCCTCCTCGGGAAACCGTCGGCGCGCTTCTGCGATCTATAGACAAAGGCTCGGCGATGGGACTGCGCGACTACGCGATGTTTCTACTGATTGCCACCTATGGACTGCGTTGCAGCGAGGCCGTAGCCATCAGACTTGATGATATTCGCTGGAGGCAAAGCCGTTTGCTAATTCGGCAGCAGAAGACCTCATCGACTTTGGTACTGCCGTTGACCAACGAAGTCTGCTCTGCGCTAGTGAAGCACTTAAAGCAGACTCCTCCGCCGCCACCGTATCGCAGGATCTTCCTGAGAATGCGCGCTCCCATCGGAGAGCTGAGGCGCACAGCCGTCGCGGACGCTTTTCGATCCGCGATTCAGAAGAGCGGCCTCAGTATTCCCTTCAAAGGCCCGCATTGTATGAGGCATTCCCTAGCCACGCATCTCGTGAAGAACGGCACCCCGCTCAAAACCATCGGCGATATTCTTGGGCATCGTTCTGCAACAAGCACGACTGCGTATCTACGGCTAGCGACTGGGGATTTACGGGAAGTTTCTCTTCCGGTTCCGGGCAGAGATCGTAAAGCAGGGGAGGAACAGCGATGACCACAGCAACGGCTATGTTCTCGTCTGGGCTTGCGCCCGCCTTGAAGCGCTATGTCGATTTGAAGCGGGCTCTCGGCCAACGCTTCAAACCCCAGACTCGCACTCTCGAATCGCTGGACCGATTTCTCCAAAACCACGTTACCAAGTACCCCGTCCTTAATGCGGTCGCCTTTCTGGCATGGTGTCAGACCCGAGAGCATGTTGCTTCCGGTTGGCGGCGCGTGCAGATGCAGCAGGTATACAACTTCTGCCTCTATCGTCGTCGGACCGAGCCACACTGCTTTGTTCCCGATCCGGCCTTGTTTCCGAAACTTCATCAAAGGCTCCAGCCCTACATTTTCTCTGAACAGGAGGTTACAAAACTGCTGCGAACCGCCTTGAGATTGAAGCGAGTGCCGTCCTCGCCCTTTCGTCCCGAGGTGATTCGACTGGCCATCGTGCTCCTGTTCACCACCGGAATCCGGCGTGGAGAACTGCTGCGCTTGACTCTGGGCGACTACAACCGCCGAGATGCGACCTTGCTGATTCGAGAGACAAAGTTTTACAAGTCTCGCCTGCTTGCTCTCAACAGCGATATTGCTGAAGAGGTAGAGCGATATCTACACGCCCGAGATCTGCGGGGACTTCCCGTCTCCTCCGACACGGCCCTTATCGGCAATGCCCTCAAGGATGGACGGGCTTACTGGGGCTCCAGCTTGGGGCGCTGCCTGGAGCCTAAACTCCGACAATGTGCCATCTTCACCTCGAAGGCGCGGCTGCCACGCATCCATGATTTTCGCCAGAATGCCGAGTTCCGAAAAATGCCGAATCACACTCTGGAATCTGCTGGAAGCGACTGGAACGGAAGCACCTAGCGATACCTTTGGGTTTGTGTGACTCGGCATTATTTCTCGTCTCTCCTGAGGGTTCTATAGGCCGTTTAGAAACTCGATGAGTTTATCGCTTGGTTGGAAGCGAGCGTACTTGCTGTTCAATGGTTTTGTTTTTGCAAGCGCTGCTTCCTTCAGAGCGAGGTGAGCATGGAGATAGATTTGGGTTGTCTCCACATTTTCGTGACCTAACCAAAGCGCAATGACCGAAGTATCCACACCCGCTGCGAGCAGTTCCATGGCCGAAGTGTGTCGCAAGGAATGGAAAGTCACTCGCTTCTTCTGCAGCGTCGGACACCGTTGCTTAGCGATGGCGACGTATTTGGCAAGCAAGTACTGCACGGCGTCGGAGCTGAGCCGTCCCCCATGAACATTGGGAAATAGCGCATTGGCATTCCTCCGGACCGGTTCTTTCAACCAAGCTCTCAAGACGATGGCGGTCTGTTTTGTCAAAGGTGTGCATCTTGTCTTACGTCCTTTTCCAAGACACTGGACATGCGCACCGGTGGTCAACACCAGGGCCTGACGATCGAGACTTGTCACCTCCGATAGGCGCAGGCCTGCCTGCACTGCCAACCGTAGCAACGCGTGATCGCGTCGCCCATTCCAGGTTTGTCGATCAGGTACCGCAAGTAGTGTCTCGATTTCCTCCCGCACGAGGAAGCTGATTATCGGGCGAGACTGGCGCTTATTCTGGATTGCCAAGACGCGTTGAATGTGCGCAGATTGTGCGGGATCTTCGAATGCGGCATAGCGGAAGAAAGATCGGATCGCCGTCAAGCGCACATTGCGACTGCTTATGGAGTTGCCGCGTTGCTTCTCTAAATCATCAAGAAACGCACTGACCAAGGGCGCATCCAGGTCCGTGAGGTTCAAGCTGGAGGGCGACTTGCCGCATCGCTTTTGCGCAAAGTTTAAGAGTAAACGGAAGGTGTCCCGATAGGAGGCGACGGTTTGTGGACTGGCTTGTCGTTGAGCCATCAAACGCTGGGTAAAGTAACTCTCAAGCAAGGCTGGCAGGGTGGGTGTCGGTTTCATGACCACACCTCCCAGCGATCTTCCAATCGCAGGGCCGCCTGCTCCAGGAGTTCCGACGACCCTGACAAGTACCAGTATGTGTCGCTGACATGCTCATGGCCCAAAAACGTTGAGAGCACTGGCAAGCGGCGTTCAACGTCCTCACCAGCTTGATACCACTTGAGTAAGATTTCCGTCGCGCAGCGGTGACGGAAGTCCTGCAAGCGAGGTCCGTGACTATCCGACGAACCCCGCAACCCCGTTTGACGTGAGAGTTGATAAAAGACACGGCGGACCGTGGAGACCTCAAGGGGACAGCCATTGGCACAGAGCAGGAAGTTAGCGGCGTACGGCGGTTTTAGAAACGCATCCCGCTGCCGCGCGTAGTGCGCAAGAGCGCGGCAGGCAGAAGTATGTAGAGGGACAAGGCGGCTCTTTCCGAATTTTGCCCCGCGTATCGTGAGCAGACCGTTTTGCAGGTCAACATCATCACGGGTGAGTGCGAGGGCTTCGCTGATCCGCAATCCGCTCACCGTGAGCAGGCCGAACAGGCCACGATAGGTTAAGCCCCGTAAACCGCCGCTCGGCGGCAGCAACTGGGCGGCGTCCATCAGTCCTCGAATCTCTTCCTCGCTGTAAAGGTAAGGTGTAGCTCGTTTCGGGCGAAAGGGTATAAGGCCAATCGGAGGAAATTCCGTGCGCGGATCCGCGCCGATGCAATAGCGTGCGAAAACACGTACGCACATCAGACGTTCGGCCCACGTGGAGCGTTGTGCATCGGTTGGCTCCATCGCCCACTTTAGCGCCAGTTTGCTTGTGATGTAGGAGGCGTTGTGTAGCTCCATGAAGGAAACAAAGAAAGCGCCTTAAGCGCCGCTCCTCATGTCGCATCTTGAAGCCGAGGTGCCGGCGCATCCGTATGTAATCCTGGGCTGCTTGTCTGAGCGTTGTCATTGCCCACCTCCCGGCCAGCGCAGTGCCAACCGACGTAAGGCGCAGACATCGACCTTCGCATAATGCTCTGCATTATGTTTCGCGAAACATAAATCTACGAGCATCTTCATGGTCTGGTAGTTGCTAACCTGCTTTTGGATGTCAGAGAGGTGTTTGTCGCGGACGAATTTGGTGCTGCTCCTTCCTTTGCGGGTGAAGCTGAGCTGGTTATAAGGCCCGTGCTTGATGGGCGGGTTGGCTTTGCAGTGACATCCGGGCGAACTGCAAACGGTGCTCTGAGTTGAAAGGCTTCCTGGTCGCAAGTC
>DATDLS010000484.1:0-19884 GCA_036519195.1 Occallatibacter sp.
AAGCCCTTCGCGTCATTAAACCACTTCACAGTACCTTGTTCCATTTGATCGTGTTTCCTGGATTGAATTGCGCTTGATGAATCGGAGCGACCACTGGCAGAATCTTGCTTGGTTGGGGCGAGTGCTGCTGCTGCTCTATTCTTTTCTAACGCTGGGGCTAGTGTACCATCGCTGTCAAATAAGCATGCAAGATTTATCGGCCAACGGCTTAAACTGCTCTCCGGAAAGGCCTTGACGAGCTTCGGGCCGGTGCCATAAAGCTGGTTTGAGCGATGCGCCCTGCGGCAATCTTCTCGCGGCCGGCATGGGAGTGCGGCCTGGCTCCGGCGCCCCCCTTCCTGCAACTTTGGTGAGGAGCAATTACCCAAATCGTACCTTTTCCGGGTGAAGATTCCGACCCAATCTCCCGATATCTTTAGAAAGTCAAGATGACAGCAAGGGAAGGTGACTTCGCTGGGCTGTTGATCAATCAGCTTCACATCTCAGCCCCGGCCTGCCTGACTCGATTGTTCGGTGCTAAAAAGGATTTCAGACTCCGGATGGGACACCAAGCGTTGCTGGACCCGACCTATGATGGCTGGCTTGTCGTCGCCTCGCTGCTGATGGCGGTGCTGGCTTCGTATACTGCTTTGGACATCGCCGAGCGCGTGGTGGCAGCCGAGAGTCGAATCGCACGGCGGTGGCTCAGCGGCGGCTCGGTGGCCATGGGTGTGGGGATCTGGTGCTCGCATTTCCTGGGCATGCTGGCGTTTCGCATGCCTGGCCACGCGGGCTATGACCCTGCGATTGCTGCCTTTTCGCTGTTAATTGCCATCGCCTCTTCGGCCTTCGCCCTGTGGGTTGTTTGCCAAACCGAGCTCTCCTGGCTGCGCTTGGGGTTCGGCGCGGTAGTGTTGGGAGCAGGCGTGTGTGCCATGCACTATTCCGGCCTCGCGGCCTGGCGCATGACGCCGGAAATTCAGTACGTCCCCTCCCTGTCCATTCTTTCCGTGGTGATCGCGATCGCTGCTTCGGCCACCGGCTTGAAGATCGCCTTCTACCTGCGCCAGCGCCCCTCCCGGTTCGGCCTGCACAAGGTGGCGGCGGCCGTCGTGCTGGGCTCGGCCATCGCCGGTATCCATTGCACCGGTATGGCCGCGATGAGGTTTGCTGCCAACAGCACGAGCAGGATGGTCAGTTCGGCAATCAACCCCGAGTGGACCGCTGTTTTGATCATCATGTTCGGGCTTGCGGTTCTGTCGATCGCCCTCATCGCTTCGGTTTTCGATTCGCGCCTGGAATCGCGCACCGCCGTTTTGGCTTCTTCGCTGGTTAAGGCTCACCGCGAGCTTCAGTTCCTGGCCTTGCATGACAGCCTCACCAAGCTACCCAACCGGGCCATGCTTGCTGACCGGCTAGACCGCGAGATTCAGAAGGCCCGGCGCGACAAGGGGCGCTTCTCGGTGCTGCTGCTCGACCTGGACGGCTTCAAGGAAGTGAACGACGCCTTCGGCCATCCGACCGGAGACCTGCTGCTGGTGGAGCTAGCAGCGCGCATCCGCTCCTCAATTCGCAGCCACGACACGCTGGCCCGCATGGGCGGAGACGAGTTTGTGTTGCTGGCCGATGCCGTTGAGCCGGCGGATGCGGCCATGCTGGCAGACAAGCTCGTCACTGCCATCCGGAACCCCTTCCTGATTGACGGCAATGAGCTGCGCGTGACGGGGAGCATCGGCATCGCGGTTTACAGCGGCAAGGAGCGCGAGCAGGATGAACTGCTGAAGAATGCCGACGCCGCCATGTACCAGGCCAAGGCATCGGGCCGGAATTGCTACTGCTTTTTTGAAGCCTCGATGAACGTAGACGCGCACGAGCATCTGCAGATGATCTACGATCTGCGCCGGGCGCAGAGCCGCCAGGAGCTGACGCTACACTACCAGCCCAAATTCGAAGCCGCGCAGGGTAAACTGATTGGCGCCGAAGCCCTGCTTCGCTGGAACCATCCCAGCCGCGGCTCGCTTCCCCCGGATCAGTTCATCCCGCTGGCGGAAAAGAGCGGCCTGATTGTTCCCCTGGGCACGTGGGTCCTCAATGAAGCCTGCCGGCAAATGAGCGAGTGGCACGCCGCGGGCCATCGCGACTGGACAATTTCGGTCAACATCTCCGCTGTACAGTTTACTCATCTGGGACTGGTAAACATGGTGCGCGGCGCGCTGGAGCAGCACGCCCTGGAGCCGCGCTTTCTCACGCTGGAAATTACCGAGTCGACCGCCATGCGCGACGCCGATGCGGGCATGGTGATTCTCGAGCAGTTGCATGCGATGGGCGTGCGTATCTCCATCGACGATTTTGGCACCGGTTATTCCAGCCTGCTTTACCTCAAGCGTTTGCCGGTCACCGAACTCAAGATCGATCGTGGATTTGTACGCGACCTGCCCCAGGACGCTGAGGATTCGGCAATTGTGGGCGCGATTGTGGCGCTTGGCCGCACGCTCAATCTGGAGATTGTGGCCGAAGGGGTGGAAACCTCGGAACAGCGGGAGTTCCTCACCGGGCTGGGTTGCAATGTGCTGCAGGGGTTCCTTGTCGGCCGGCCCATGCCGGCTGACCGCTTCCTGCAGGCAGCCAAGGCCGACGCGGAGCTGCGCTGGCGGCCGACGCGGCCGATCAGCCTGATGACCGCCTAACTCGGAGCACAACCGCACCCCAGCCCGGGTCCGGCTTCGCGATCCAAGTCTGCCGATTCACAATCTACAAGCCCAGCGGATAAAATTGATGTGACTTCATCTTCGAGGGCCTTGATGCCATCTCGTCTCCTTTCCCTGGTCGCAATGCTGTGGTTGAGCTGTGCGCTCCATGCGGAAACCGTGGCACCTGCGCGGTTTCAGGTCTTTGGTGGATACACCTATCAGTCCAACACGTTCAATGGAGTGCCGGGATCGCGCCAGGCGCTCAACGGATGGGATGCGGCCGTGGGCTTTCCGGCGTGGCACAAATTGCGTTTCGTGATCGACATCTACGGGTATCGAGGGACCAACCTGGACGCTCCACAAAATTCGGTGTTCTTCACCGGCGGCGGCCAATACGGCTGGAAGCTGGGCCGAGAGACGCTCTTTGTAGAAGCCCTGGTCGGCGACGCCGGGCTGAGCAAGAACTGGGGCGCGAACCAGACGACCGGCGGCACAGCCTCCTTTGCCACGCTGGTCGGGGGTGGCGTCGATACGCGCATCACCAGGCGAATCGCATTCCGCGCAAGCGCCGGCTATCAGTACACCTACTTCAATCTGGTCACCCCTCCTCCCACGAATTTGCCTTACCGCATTCCCGGGCTGCCGACCAATTTTGCCCACCTCTCAACCGGACTGGTGTGGGGGTTTTGAGGCAGATCTGGCGAACTCCGCTGTCAGGACTCTTTTTCTGTTGTCTTGCTCCCTGTTTCGTCGATAAGTACGCGGGTTGATCCAGGATTCACTCTCCAACTCATCGCCAAAGGTCATCATGCCTCACGATCCGGTCCCTGAACTGCTTGGCCGCGCTACAGAAACACTGGAAGCCGAATTCGCCGGCTTACCCCCGTCCGGCGGCGCTCCCGCAGCGGAAGCCGATCGAGCGGCCATCGCGTCCGTGCTCGACGCCACAGCCAGGCGGCTGGGCGACAACTATCCATACTTCCATCCTCTCTACGCCGGACAAATGCTCAAGCCGCCCCATCCGGTGGCGCGTGCCGCCTATGCCCTGGCCATGACCGTGAATCCGAACAACCATGCGCGGGACGGCGGCCGAGCCAGCTCGGAGATGGAAATCGAAGCGGTCCGCGGCATCGCCGGCATGTTCGGATGGAGCCAATACCTGGGGCACCTCACCTCGAGCGGCACCATTGCCAATCTGGAAGCGTTGTGGATTGCCGGCCAGCTTGCGCCGGGCAAGCGCATCGTGGGCTCCGAGCAGGCGCACTACACGCACCGCCGCATTTCGGCTGTGCTTAAGCTTGATTTCACATCCATTCCCGCGGATCGAGGCGGGCGGATGTGCCTGGATGCTCTTGAATCCGAGCTTCGCAAAGGCGATGTGGGCACGGTGGTGGTCACACTGGGCACAACCGCGATTGGCGCCGTCGACCCGCTGGACGCGGTGCTCAAGCTGCGTGAGCGGTACCTGTTCCGGGTGCATGTGGACGGCGCGTATGGCGGCTACTTCCGGCTGATCTCAGACGATCTTGAAGACGCTGCGCGGCAGGCTTATTTGGCCACCTCAGAGGCTGATTCTCTGGTCATCGATCCTCACAAGCATGGACTGCAGCCTTACGGGTGCGGCTGCGTCCTGTTTCGCGATCCGGCGGTGGGCCGGTTCTACAAGCATGATTCGCCGTACACCTATTTCACATCCAGGGAACTGCATCTGGGTGAGATCAGCCTGGAGTGCTCGCGGGCCGGAGCCTCCGCGGTGGCGCTGTGGGCCACGCAGCAGCTGTTGCCGCTGACCGCGGGCGGGGCCTTCGCGCGAGGCCTGGCTAGTGGCCGGCGCGCGGCGCTGGAGTTGGACCGCAGGCTGCGGGAAGATGGGCGGTTTTTGCCGTTGGCCGAGGGAAGACCGGAGCTGGACATTGTGGTTTGGAAGCTGAACGAACAGGTTCGGGAAAAGGCCTCCGAGCAGGCGCAGAAGATTTTTGCGGCGTGTGCGGCGCGTGATTTGCATCTGGCTCTTGTACAATTGCCGGTGCTTTGGTTTGAGCCGGCAACGAGCGCGGAAACGGGTCTGGTCGCCTGCCTCCGGTCGGTACTGATGAAGCCGGAGCATGAGGCGTGGCTGAGCCGCATCTGGGATCGGCTGAGCTCGGCAAGCACACAAGTGCTGGGAGAATAGGGCCGGATGAGCAACGAACTAGAGGTCGCAAAAGAAAACGTTGTCATGCGCGCCGGCAGATGCACCCTGACTCTTCTTCCGCATCTGGGCGGAAAGATCGCTTCCATCAAAATCGGTGAACAGGAGATGCTGCAGAGTCCACTCGCCGCCTATCGCTCGCGCACCCCTAGCATGCGCTTCGACGCCGGCGACGCCAGCGGATGGGATGAATGCCTGCCCTCGGTCGCCGCCTGCGTTGTCCAGACCGAAGCCGGCGCCGCTTCCATTCCTGACCATGGGGATCTGTGGCGCGTGGAATGGTCAGAGATTCGTAGGAAGGGATCTGAGGTTACCGATCTGGGGCCGGACAAAAGCAGCGGTGCCTGGATGACTCTGGGCGGCGCCTGCTTCTCCCTGCCGCTGACGATGGAAAGGACCATCGAGTTGGCCGAGTCGCCAAGCGGTTACAAGCTGCGTCTGGACTATCGGCTCAAAAATACCGGCGCATCGCCGACGCCCTGGTCCTGGGCTGCCCATCCTTTGTTTGTGGCCGAAGCCGGAGATCGGATTGTCCTGCCTGACTCGATCAGCGAACTCCGCCTGGAAGGCTCGGGCGGTAATCGTCTGGGCAACAGGGGGGACAGGGTGAGCTGGCCGGTGGCCGCGCGGGGCGACCGAAGCCGGACGGACCTGAGCCGGGCGCAGGCGGCCGACTCCAACATCGGCGACAAGCTCTTTGCCGGCCCGTTGCGCGCGACCGAGAACTGGTGCGCCCTGGAGCGGCCGCGCGCCGGCGTGCGCATCCAAGTAAGCTTCGACCCCGGTGCGATCCCCTATCTGGGAATGTGGATCTGTTATGGCGGATGGCCGGATGGGCCGGGCCCCAAGCAGACCTGCGTGGCCCTTGAACCGACCACAGCACCGGTCGATTCGCTGGCCGAAACCGGGCCCTGGTCACGGGTGCTTGCAGCCGGAGGCAGTTTCTCCTGGTCGATCGAAGTCGAGTTTCAATCCATGGAATGTGTGGACAGATATGCATGATTCTGCGGTCTTTCGTTCGATGCACACGGCGCGCTTTGAGGCCGAACCGGCCATCTATGTGGCGCCGGGGCGCGTCAATCTGATCGGCGAGCACACCGATTATGCTGAAGGCTTCGTGATGCCGGCGGCCATTAATTTCGCCACCCTGGCGGGCATCTCGCCGCGCGGCGACGGCAAGATCGCCATCTTCTCTGAGAATTACGGGCAGGTCCGTTACTTCGACGCCGCGGAGCTGCCGCCTGCGGCGGCCAAACACTGGACCGACTACCCGCTGGGCGTAATGGCAACGCTGGCCGGCGAGGGCCATGCGAAGCGTGGATTCAGCCTCAGCCTTTGGGGGGATGTACCGCTGGGTTCGGGCCTGTCGAGTTCGGCGTCGGTCGAGGTGGCCACGGCGCTGGCGGTGACCGGCTTGCTGGGCGTCGACTATCCCGGCCCGGTTTTAGCTCGACTCTGCCAGCGTGCGGAGAACGAGTTTGTCGGCGCCAGCTGCGGCATCATGGACCAGTTCATCTCCGCCAACGGATCCCGTGATCATGCGCTGCTGATCGATTGCCGTGATTTGAGTTTCAAGCCGGCGCCCATCCCCGCCCGGGTGGCGCTGGTGATCGCCAACACCATGGTGAAGCATGCCATCGCCGGGGGCGAGTACGCCACGCGCCGCGCCGAGGTGGAAGCAGCCTGTGCGGTGATCGCCAGCCACCGGCCGGAGGTAAGATTTCTCCGCGACGCCACCGTCGGAGACCTGGAGATGTGGGGCTGGGAGATGACGCCCAACTCGCTCAAGCGGGCGCGTCACGTGATCACCGAGAATGCGCGCACGGTGGCTGCGGCTGAGGCGCTGATCCGCAGCGACCTGAACGAACTGGGCCGCCTGATGGCCGAGGCGCATGCCAGCTACAGCCAGGACTTTGAAGCCAGCTGCGAAGAGGCTGACGCGATGGTGGAACTGGCACAGGATCTGCCTGGGCTGATCGGCGCGCGGCTCACCGGCGGCGGCTTTGGTGGATGCACCATCAACCTGGTCGAGCAGAGCCATGCGGTCGAGTTCCAGGAACGGCTGGCGGAGCTCTATGCGGGCCACACCGGAATCGTGCCGCATATCCACATTTGCTGCGCTTCCGGGGGGGCGCACCGGTTGGAATGAAGTTTCTTTACGAAATCTTAACGATTTTGCGCTTCTAACCCTAGAGGTGGCGACCTTCGAGCACGGAGTGCCCTCATCGGAGGGTACCGGAGGGCGAGCAAATGTGCGCCGTGTGCATCGCGCTTTTCCATCCCACATTGGTATCACGGGCCCCCGTTGAATACTGTGACGAATGGCGAGATTGTGCCAGAACAAGCCGCCGCGAACCTTGATAAAATTGCTGGAGTTCAATCCGGGCAAGGCCAGGAACGATTGCGACTGGAAAACCAGCCCCGGTGGGAATACTGTTCCCAGAACGTTGCTGAAATCACGGAAAGCAACGTGGAGATGAAGAAGAGCCATGCAACTGACATCATCCAAGCCTTTCGCTTATGAGTCGATTCCACCCGCAGGCGTTGTGGGTTATTTCTCAATGGAGATCGCAATCAATCCGGCCATTCCGACTTACTCCGGAGGTCTGGGCGTGCTGGCCGGGGATACGCTGCGCTCGGCGGCTGACACGGGCGTACCGCTGGTCGCATTTACACTGGCTCACCGCAAGGGATATTTTCAGCAGCACCTGGATCCACGCGGATTGCAGACCGAAGACGTCCAGCCATGGGATCCTGCCACCTTCTGCAGCGAAGAACAGGCCCGCGTCACGGTCAGCGTGGAAGACCGCATCGTGACCGTGCGCGCTTGGCGCTATGACTTGGCGGGCCGCTACGGACACATTGTGCCCATCTACCTGCTTGACACAGATATCGAAGGCAACTCCGGCTGGGATCGCGGCCTCACTGACCACCTCTACGGCGGCGACACCAACTACCGGCTGCAGCAGGAGATTGTGCTGGGCATGGGCGGGGTGCGCATGGCCAACGCTCTGGGCCTCCGCATCAACGTCTATCACATGAATGAAGGCCACGCCGCGCTGCTCACCCTGGCTCTGATTGAAAGCCAGCTGGGCGGCGGCCCGCTGGGCGTGCCTACCGAGGCTGACCTTGCACTGGTGCGCAAGAAATGCGTCTTCACGACCCATACGCCAGTGCCTGCCGGGCACGACCGATTTTCCACCGATCAGACGGTGCGCATCCTGGGCGCAGACCGCACAGCGCGCCTGGAAAAGCTGGGCTGTTACCGCGACGGCATGTTGAACCTGACCTTGCTGGCGCTGAAGTTTTCCCGCTACGCCAACGGCGTGGCCATGCAGCACGCCAAGGTTTCGCAAGCCATGTTCCCGGAGTTTCCCATCGATTCGATCACCAACGGGGTGCATGCGCCCACCTGGGTCTCCGAACCGATCCAGCAGATGCTGGACACCAACCTTCCCAACTGGCGGCGCGACAATCTTTACCTGCGCAACGCCATCGACCTGAAGGAAAGGGACATCCTTGCGGCCCATGCGCGTTCCAAGGAGGGGCTGCTGGCCGAAGTCGGCACCCGCACCGGCGTGGTTCTCGATCCTAAAGTGTTGACGCTGGGCTTCGCCCGTCGCGTGGCCACGTACAAGCGCGCCACTCTGCTGTTTACCGATCGCGATCGACTGGTCGAAATCGCCAACCAGGCCGGTGGTTTGCAGATCGTCTACGCCGGCAAAGCCCATCCTCAGGATGAACCCGGCAAGGCACTGATCCAGAAGGTCATTGAAGACGCGCAAAAAGTTTCCGGCAGCCCGCTGAAGGTTGTGTACCTGGAAAACTATGCCTGGGATCTGGGCGCGCTGCTGACCTCAGGCGTGGACGTGTGGGTGAACACACCCAAGCGGCCCTATGAGGCGTCCGGCACCAGCGGCATGAAGGCAGCGCTGAACGGCGTACCCAGCCTGTCGATCCTCGACGGCTGGTGGATCGAAGGCTGCATCGAAGGAGTGACCGGCTGGGCCATTGAAGACGGCGCCAACGACGAGGAAGAAGCAATAGCGCTTTACCGCAAGCTGGAGACGGCTGTCGTACCGCTCTATCTCGAAGCGCCAGAGAAGTGGGCGCGGCTGATGCGCACCACGCTGGCCTTCAACGGCTCTTACTTCAACACCAATCGCATGGTGAAGCAGTACACCCGGAATGCCTATTATCCGGTGGCTTTGCTTGAACAGGCAAAGGTGGAAGAGGAAGCTTTCGCCCGCTAAGGCGAGCGGAGGAGTTTTTGCCAGCGAGCTGGCAACGCAGCCCTGAAGTCCCACCGCTTTTCATCGGCGCGACCAAAGCCTTGCCACTGGAAAGCGCCTGGCTGGACATGTCGTATAAAGTCCTATATTTTGGACCATATCGTGCCATAAGGCTCTATATATGGAGCCTTAAAGATGGATCGTGTCATCGTGTATCCGATGTTCTGCCCCCTGTCGTCAAGCGGTCGCTGATCAAATTCGGCAGCGATCTTCGGACCGCGCGGCAGAAACGCGGGCTTAGAATCCTTGCCGTCGCCGACGGCATGGGTGTCTCGAAGAGCACTGATCTCTGGGCAGAGAAGGGCGACCCCGGGGTTTGGCCTTGGCGTTTATGCGCGGGCGCTTTTTGTCCTGGGCTTTGGCGGTCCTCTTGGCACCCTCATCGACCGGGGCCGCGACGATACCGGCCGGCTGCTGGATAAAGAACGTCTACCCCGAGAGTGTGCGCATGAAGAAAGCTCAGGTGCCGCAGCCATCAAGCAAACCGTCGACGTTCTGCCGGGCGATGGGCGGCGGGTCGGCACGCTGCATTACGACCTCGAGGGGCGTTGCGAAAACACTGTTTTCGCGTATGGCGCGATTTGGCTCGGCAACGGCGCGCGTTTCGCTCCAGGGCCGACGCTTCGGCTCCAGGCCGGACCACAATTTCATCGTAAGTCGGAAGTCGGTTCTCTCTTCCATGTCGCGATGGTTGACACCGGGCCCGACGGGTGGGCAAGGCGTGTCATCATGCGTAATCACATCAAACGCATGCAACAACTGCGCCGTGAAAGGAAACAAGACGAGGCAGAGCGGCTCAACGCGCTGGATGATTTGCTCGCCGCCGAGGATCGAAGCCGTGTCGGCGCGTTTCGTTTTCGCGGCGAAAACGGCGGTTCCAGCGGCCAAAAGTGCCCGATCGGCGAACACCGGAGCAACTGGCCGAACTTCCAGCCGGGACGGACAAGCTCCAACAGTTCCACGCTCTCGCCAAGGCGATTCAGACCAGTTCCAGCATCATGATTACAACCGGGGCCGCGTCGCCGGTCGCCCGGTTTTGGGAGAATAGGAAGGAGGAGAAACAATGCGCACACTGGTTTATACCGCACCTCATGAGGTGAGGCTGGAAGAGCGTCCTCGGCCTCTGCCTGCTGCGGGCGACTGCGAAATTGCGGTTGCCGCAGCTGGGATTTGTGGGTCGGACATGTCGGGGTTTCTGGGCCACAGCCGCCGGCGCATTCCGCCGCTGGTGCTGGGCCATGAGCTGGTGGGGCGCCGCGCCTCGGATGGCAAACGCGTGGTCGCCAATCCGCTCATCAGCTGCGAACGCTGTCCTGCCTGCCTGAGCGGCGCGCAGAATCTGTGCGCGCACTGGCGCCTGCTGGGCATGGACCAGACGGCCGGCTGCTACCAGGAGTTTGTGTGTGTGCCGGAGACGCAGGTGTACGAGATCCCTGATGAGTTGAGCGACGCCCAGGCCGTGGTCGCCGAGCCACTGGCAAACATCGTTCATCTGTTTCGCATCGCCGCACCCTTGCCGTTTTTCCGCATGGGCGTCGTGGGCGGAGGCACCATGGGATCACTGGCGCTGCTCACGGCCAAACGGTTGGGCGTGCGCGATGTGCTGGTGGAAGACGTGAGCGATGTGCGCCTGGCCACGGTTCGTAGCATGGGCGCCAGCCTGGCAGCAAATGTCAGTACGGAGCCAGGCCGGGAGGAAGCCAGGCAATTCGCCGGGCACGGGCTGGACCTGGTGCTCGATGCCTCCGGGGTGGGAGCTGCGCGGCAGGCGGCCTTTGACCTGTGCAGGCCGGGCGGGCTGGTGGTTCTTTTGGGCATGGGCGAGGAGCGCAGTTCCATCGACTTCATCACCAGTATTCGCAAGGAGCACCGCGTGGCCATGTCCTTCGCCTATACGCCGGCGGATTTCAAACGCGCGCTGGAACTGTTGACGGCCGGAGAGATCGATCTCCGCCCATGGACCGAGGAGCTGCCGCTTGAGGCCGGACAACAGGCCTTCGATCGCATGACCAAAGCGCCAGGAGAAACATTGAAAATGTTGCTGCGCGTGAGCTGAATCGAGAGGCCAAGAGGGCCGGACCCGGTACCTCAATCCCGGCACCTCAATCTTGGCTGTCATCTTCCGAATCAGCGGCGCCGGCTCGCTATCGAAGCCATTGCCTTCGCGGAGAGCCGGGTTCCGCTCGCAGCTCTTCAAATGGCGTCGGCAGAGAGCCAGTAAAGGCAGCAAGGCCGGTAGAGTCTTGAAATTGGCCCCAGCCCGCTCCGGAGCCCGCGCGCCGGTCAGGTGGGCTCTGGGACGGGGCAGACGATAGGATGGGTTGGGAGCGATTGATGGCGAGAGTTCTGGATGGAGCGGCGATTGCCGCAGTAATCAAGGAGGAAGTAGCCGAACAGGTGCGCGCTCTGGCCGGGCAGGGCATTCGCCCCGGGCTGGCAGCGGTGCTGGTGGGCCACGTACCCGCTTCCGAGATCTATGTCCGCAACAAGGTGCAGACCTGCGCCGAGCTGGGCCTGTTCAGCGAACTGATCACGCCACCCGACACGGTGACCACCGAGGAGATGCTGGGGCTGGTGAACACTCTGAACCACCGCGACGACATTGACGGCATTTTGATTCAGCTGCCGCTGCCGCCGCAGGTCAACGCCAAGGCGCTGCTCGATGCGGTCAGTCCGGCCAAGGATGTCGATGGGTTTCATCCCGTGAATGCCGGGCGCCTGCAGGCGGGAAGGCCGGCTCTGGCGCCATGCACGCCGGCCGGCGTCGTTGAGATTCTGAAGCGCAGCAGCATTGCCCTCAGCGGCCAGAACGCGGTGGTAGTGGGGCGCAGTGATATTGTGGGCAAGCCGGCAGCGATGTTGCTGCTGCACGAGAACGCAACGGTGACGATATGCCACTCGAAGACGCGCGACCTGGGTGCGGTAACGCGCCAGGCCGACATTCTGGTGGCGGCCATCGGCAGAGCTGGATTCATTACGCCGGAGATGGTGAAGCCGGGTGCGACGATCATCGACGTGGGCATTAACCGCATTACGGATCGGCGGGAGTTCGAACGGTACTTTGCCGGCAACGAAAAGCGCGAAGCCGCGTTTCTGAAGCGCGGCTCGACGATTGTGGGCGACGTCGATCCCAGGGCTTTTGAGCTGGCCGGCGCCTATACACCGGTGCCGGGAGGCGTGGGCCCGCTGACGATCGCCATGCTGATGGCCAACACCGTCCGTGCAGCCAAGATGCGGCGGGGTCTCTAGGCCCGTGCTGCGCGTAGGACTCACCGGCGGACTAGGCAGCGGCAAAAGCACGGTAGCCGGCTTGCTGCGCGCGCTGGGGGCCGAAGTGCTCGAAGCCGACCAGCTCGGCCGCGCGCTCATGGAGCCGGGCCAGACTGTCTACGCCGAGATCGTCCGCGTCTTTGGCTCCGAGGTGGTCAACCCCGATGGCCGGCTGAATCGCACCCGGCTGGCCGAGCTGGCTTTCCATGGCAACCGCGTTCAGGAGCTGAATGCTGTTGTGCATCCGGCGGCGATTCGGGCACAGCGGCAATGGATCGAAACAGTGTTTGCGCGCGATCCGGCTGCCGTTGCGGTCGTAGAGTCGGCGCTGATCTTTGAAGTGGAGCGCGATGCGCGGCTACGCGGCGAGACGGAAGGTGTACTGGCCAGCTGGCGGCGCCGCTTTGACCGCGTGGTGTTGGTTACAGCTCCCGATGAGGTAAAGATGGCGCGCTACGCGGCGCGGTTGAGCCCGGATCCAGCTGGTCGTGAGGCCGCTGAATCCGATGCGCGGAACCGTCTTCGGCACCAGATTCCAGACGCGGAGAAGGCTCGGCGTGCCGACTATGTGCTTGAGAACAGCGGCGATCGCGCTCAGCTTGAGGCGCAGGTCGCCGGGCTTTGGCGGCGGCTCAAGGCAGAGAGCAACAAAATCCCCGGGAATGAGTTTTAGAATAGGAGTTGCCAATCAGAAACTGGCAGCGGCGTGCCCATCCCACCGGAACCAGTCCGTCCGCCGGCCGTATCTGTATGGGGAAGGTTTTCTTAGGTCGACACCATGAGACTGCGCACTTTCGCTTTCGTTGTTTTGCTGGTAGGCGGATTCTGGTTTATTACCACCCATTGGACCAGTCACCTTGACCAGGCCGCCGCGAGGCATGTCGCGGTATTTGGCGGCCACGGCGCCAGTTCGCCGCTGGAGCTGACCGAAGCCGAAGCAGCACCGGCCTACGACGCAGAGGAGCAGAACAACATTGCCGTGTATAAGCGGGTTTTGCCGTCGGTTGTGAACATTACTTCGACCACCTTGGTTTTCGACTTTTTCAACGGCGCGGTGCCGCAGCGCGGCCAGGGCTCGGGCTTCGTGCTCGACAAAGCCGGCCATGTACTGACGAATTTCCACGTGGTCGAGGGCGCCAATCGCGGCATCGAGGTTTTGCTCAGCGACAAGCATCGCTACGCTGCCAAGGTGGTGGGAACAGACAGGCTGCACGACCTGGCGCTGCTGCAGATTGACGCGAAGGATCTGCAGGCAGTGACGCTGGCCGACTCCTCGCAGCTGGCTGTGGGTCAGAAGGTGTATGCCATTGGCAATCCCTTTGGCTTGAACGGAACCATGACCCGCGGCATCATCAGCTCGATCCGCTCCATTCGCGGCTCGGAGGGCGCGCCGATTGAAGACGCAATTCAGACCGACGCAGCCATCAATCCCGGCAACTCTGGCGGCCCGCTGCTCAACTCGCGGGGCGAGGTGATTGGCATCAACACCATGATCGCCTCCAATGGCGCCGAGCAGAGCTCAGGCATCGGCTTTGCCATTCCCATCAATACTGCCAAGGCGGTGCTGGCGGATCTGACGCGCTATGGCCGGGTCAAGCGGCCTTCGCTGGGAATTATCTCCTACGGGATCGGCCCTGATCTGGCTTCGCAGATGGGCCTGGCGGTCGATTCGGGCGTGCTGATTCAGAAGGTCGTGCCTGGCGGCGCTGCCGAGCGGGCCGGACTGCGCGGTGGTACTCAGCAGGCCTACGTGGGCAACATGCCCATCATGCTGGGCGGCGACCTGATTGTTGCGGTCGACGGCCAGGAAGTGAACGATCCTCAGGACATCAACGCACTGATGGACAAGCACCAGACGGGCGACACGATCAGCGTGACCATTTACCGCGGCCGCAGAGAGATGACTCTGAAATTGATTCTAGGCGAAGCGCGAGACCAGAACACGTAGGGAGAACCCTCAACCGGGACATCCGCAAACAAGATCCCTCCCTTCTTCGGATTCAACGCCAACCGGGAAGACGCTGTCGGCTCTATATTTCCGTTTTCCCCAACGTCGGCAGCCTCGATGAACTGCGTGCCACCGAGGCTGGGCCCTGGCCGGGGTCGGTTGGTTCGCCGTTCGCCATGGACCCTATTCTCGACGGCCAGCAGGTGAGTTTCCTCAACGGAGGACCCGCGCGCCAGTTGAGCAAAGCCTTTCTCGTTCACCGTGCGCTCGGAAACGCGGGCGGAGATCAGCGCCTGTTGGGCCAAGCTCGTCCCGGGCGGCAAGGATCTCGGCTGCGGCTGGCTCGAGGACAAGTTCGGCGTCTACTGGCAGATTGGGCCGGTGAAATAAACCGAACTGCTCAAACACCCCGCCGCCATGCGCCCATTGATGAAGAGGATGAGGATCGACATCGCCACGCTGAAAGCGGTTGCCACCCGCCGCAACAGGAGCCGAAAAGCATCGAGTAGGGAGATGGGTCGCGCGTCTACGCGGTGCTCTGCTGGCTGGCCCGCCGGATGAAACGCCTGCCCTGAATCTCGTACTCGCCACTCGCGACCCGGCCGATCGATTCCGGGTAGGCGATGTGCTCCTCGGCCAGAATCCGCGCAGAGAGAGAATCGGCGTCATCGCCCTCGAGGACCGCGATCACGCGCTGCAGAATGATGACGCCGTGATCCAGGTGCTCGTCGACAAAATGCACCGTGCATCCGGCCACCTGGACACCGTAATCGAAGGCCTGCTGCTGCGCGTCGAGGCCCGGAAACGCGGGCAGCAGTGAAGGATGAATGTTGAGGATGCGATTGGGCAAAGCGGCGACGAATTGCGGAGACAGGAGGCGCATGTAGCCGGCCAGGCAGACCAGGTCGACGTTGTGGTCGCGCAGGCAAGCCAGCACATCGGCATCGTGGTCGGCCCGCGGCCGGCCTTTGGAGACAAACACCGCGTGCGCCAAACCCAGTTCCCGGGCGGAACGAATTCCAGGAGCCTCGGCCACATTCGAGATCACGACGCCGATTTCGACGCCCGGAAGCCGGCCTTCACGGATCGATCGCGCAATGGCCAGGAAGTTAGAACCGCGGCCGGACAGAAGGATGCCGAGCCGGCGAGTCCGATCATTCGAGGCAGCTTCCAAGATTTCCCTCAGGGGCACATGCCCCGCCCTTTGCTTTTGAGCTGGAGATACGGACCGAAGCCCGTACCCTTCAAGAAGGTTCCCCCGTTTAGGTGTACTGCACCCGGCGATCGCCTTTGACGATGCGTCCAATGACGTGGAACTTCTCTTCGGCCCGGTCCAGCAGGCCTTTGGCGCGCGTAAACTTGGCGGCGGGAATCACCGCAATCAGCCCGATCCCCATGTTGAAGGTACGCATCATCTCTTCCTCGGCGACCTGCCCCAGCATTCGCAGGTGGTCAAACACTGGCAGCACCGGCCAAGAGCCCACCTCGATCTGGGCGGCCGTGCCTTTGGGCAGAATGCGCGGCAGATTCCCGGTAATGCCGCCTCCGGTAATGTGCGCCATGCCCGCGGGAACTCCCGCGGTGACAAGCTTTTGAATTACCGCGAGATAGCTGCGATGGGTTTTCATCAGTGCCGCGCCGGCTTTGTCTTTGAGCGCGGAAACATACTGGCCGGGTTTGTAGCCGGCGACCTCAAAAAAAAGCTTGCGCGCCAGCGAGTAGCCGTTCGTGTGCAGGCCGGTGGAGGGTAGCCCGATGAGCACGTCGCCGGGCTTGATGTTTGCTCCGGTAACCAGCTTTTCCCGATCCACGGCACCCACGATAAAGCCGGCCAGGTCGTACTCGCCGTCGGCGTAAAAGCCGGGCATCTGGGCGGTTTCGCCGCCGATGAGGACACAGCCGTTGGCCTTGCAGGCTTCGGCCAGGCCGGTGACCACGCTCTCGGTGACCTCCGGGTCCAGGCGCCCGGTCGCCAGGTAGTCGAGAAAAAACAACGGGATCGCACCTTGTACCGCGATGTCGTTGACGCAGTGGTTGACCAGGTCGGCGCCGACGGTGTGGTGCATACCCATTTCGAAGGCAATCTTGAGCTTGGTGCCCACCCCATCCGCCGAGCTAACCAGGATGGGCGCTTTCCAGCGCTGCAAATCGAGCCGGAACAGGGCGCCAAAGCCGCCGATGCCGCCCAGCACATTGCGGTTAAAGGTCTTTTGCGCCAGATACTTGATGCGCTCTTTGGCGCGGTCGCCGCTGGAGATGTCCACGCCGGCGTCGGCGTAGGTCACGGATTTGGATTTGGGTTCGTCTGGCACGTGTGCGGGCTTTCTGCGGATGGATTCTGCGGTGTTCCGACAGGGCGGAGCAGGGGTCCGGAAAGCACGATTCTAGCAGGATTGGCGACCTGCGGCGGTCCCTTAGAGGAAGCGATTCTGTTCCCGAGCTGTGGGAATCGGACAGGCATCCAGACGTCCGAAGAGCCGATAACGGAAGCGAGCGACGAGCCTGTAGCCCAAGTCGCGGATCCCGCGGGGAATCCAGCCCAGTATGGTCGCAATGGTCGGCCACGGTTTCGGCAGCTGGGCAAGGAGCGCTAGCGCGGCGGCTGAGCGGGCCAGCAGGCGCTCGGCCGGGGTACCCAGGAAAACGGCGACGAAAATTGTACCGGCGTTTCCCGCAGCCGCGGAGCTCGCCAACCCGTGGCGACCGAGCAGGCCGGCGGCGGCTGGCGCATCGGAGGGTATGAAGCGCATGCGGTCGTTCCGGTCGCGCGTGAGGAACCAGCGCACCGACCGATTGCAAAACCCGCATCTTCCATCGAAGATGACCAGGAGTCGGTCGCTGATGTCTTTGAACTCGCTCACACTTATCGAGATGAGCGCGCCGAGCGGCATGATTCAATTCGATGCCATTGCTTCCGGAGCAAGGGGTTCGCTTCTATACTGAACCCATCATGAGTGCCCCGGCTGTCCCCCCATCCCGCAGCACATCTCAGACCCTTCAACAGCGCGCCGAGCGCTTTTTCCCTGGCGGTGTCAATTCGCCGGTGCGGGCGTTCAAGGCCGTGGGCGGGGCTCCTCCGTTTGTTCAGCGGGCCCAGGGTGCCTGGATCACGGACGCCGATGGAAATCGTTTTATCGATTACTTCGGCTCTTGGGGACCGATGATTCTGGGCCACGCGTTTCCGCCGGTGGTCGAGGCTATCGAGCGCGCCGCACGCAACTCCGCCAGCTTTGGTGCGTCTACGGCCTCCGAGGCCGACCTCGCCGAGCGCATTGTCGCCTGCTACCCGGCAATCGAGAAGCTGCGCTTCGTCAGCTCCGGTACAGAGGCCACCATGTCTGCCATTCGCCTGGCCCGCGCCGCCACCGGACGCAAGGTCATCATCAAGTTCGAGGGTTGCTATCACGGCCACTCGGACGGCCTGCTGGTCAAGGCCGGCTCCGGCGTGGCGACGCTGGGCATTCCGGGCTCGGCAGGCGTGCCGGAGGAGATTGCGGCACTCACAATGGCCTTGCCCTTCAACAATCTGGCTGCGGTCGCAGAGGCGTTCGCCGCACATCCAGGAGACATTGCGGCCATCATTCTGGAGCCGGTGGTGGGGAATGCCGGCTGCATCGCGCCAGCGCCCGGCTATCTGGCCGGTCTGCGTGAACTCACCTCCCGCGAAGGCGCCTTGCTGATTGCCGACGAAGTAATGAGTGGATTCCGGGTGGCGTTGGGCGGCGCACTGGAGCGATACAACCTCGACGCCGACCTGGTAACGCTCGGCAAGATCGTCGGGGGCGGCCTGCCGGTAGGGGTCTTCGGCGGCAAGCGCCGGTTGATGGACCTGCTCGCCCCTCTCGGGCCGGTGTACCAGGCCGGAACGCTGAGTGGAAATCCGCTGGCCATGGCCGCCGGCATTGCCACGATCGGTTATTTACAGGAGCACGCGGGCGAGGTGTATCCGCAGCTCGAAGCCACGGCGAAAGCTGTGACGGAAGGCGTAGCAGCAGAGGCTGCAAAAGCCGGCGTCGCGGTGACGCTGATCCGCGTCGGCGCCATGTGGACCTGGTTCTTCACGCCATGGCCGGTGACCAATTACGAGCAGGCTGCCAGCAGCGATACAGCGGCCTTTGGGCGGTTCCACCGCGCCATGCTGGACGCAGGCGTCTGGCTGCCCCCCTCGCAATTTGAAGCGGCGTTTCTGGGCACGGCACATGGGGAAGCCGAAGTTGCTGCGACAATCGAAGCCGCGCGCGCTGCCTTTCAGGCGGCGGTTTCGACTTAGGATTTTTCAGAGCCGGCGGTCTTGGTCGCTCCATGCATCCAGTGTGACGAATTTGTGCGTCGACCCGTAGCGCGCCAGTAACTGGCCTGCGGCGGCCACCGATGGCCCGCGGTTGACGCCGAGCGCTAGATGGCCGCCGTCATGAAGCACGATGTTGGCTGCCCACCCATTGCGTTGCTGGCGATCGATCTTCGCCGTCAGCCGCTGCGCGATGCGGTCGGCAGAAGGCTCGCTCCAGTCGTTGGTAATGGCATTCCAAAGCACCGGCGTCATGCCCAGCGAGCGTGCGATCTTGAGCACGGCCGGCCGGCGCGCCCCAAAGGGCGGCCGAAACCAGTGGACCCTCTGTCCGGTGATCTGTTCGAGCGTGTCGCGGGTCTGCGCAAGCTCCAGATGCACGCGGGCGGCAGCCGTAATGGCCAGGTTGGGATGCGACCAGGAGTGGTTGCCAACCACGTGTCCAGCAGCCAGAATGCGCTCGACCAGCGCGGGTTCAGCCTGCGCGTAACGGCCAACCAGAAAGAAGGTCGCGTGAACGGCGTGGCTGGCCAGAACATCGAGCAGCTGCGGCGTCCAGGCAGGGTTCGGTCCATCGTCAAACGTGAGCGCCAGTTCGCCGCAGCGTCGCGGTGCGATCAGCGCGTGCCCGAAGAGGGTAGAGGCAGGCCACAGCGCTGCGTATGCGAATCCGCCCGAGGCCAGGCCGAGAAGACCGGTTACGCCCGCTCCTGCGGAGATTCCTGTTGCCAGCGGTGACAGCATGATGCCCCCAAGTGTCGGTCGTTGCCCTTGGAAACTCCGAGCCGGCCAACTGCACGGGGAACCTACTCGGAGGTCGTCGGATCGATCACCGCGCGCACCTGCGCAACCTTGTTGGCCGGAAAGCCGCCCATCTGCGCATGCTTGCGCACCGTGTCCTCATCGGGTGCAATGTAGACGCAGTAGATCTTGTCGTCGGTCACAAAGCTCTGCACCCACTGAATCTGCGGGCCCAGTTCACGCAGCACACCGCATGAAGTTTGCGAAATGCCTTGCAGCTGATCCGGTGTCAGCTTGCCGGCTCCAGGAATTTCTCTCTCGATAACAAACTTGGGCATAATTTTCTCGTTTCTAAATATCTAATTATATAAGTTGCAGCTTCTGATTGGCCCGGATTCTCCCGCGTCGCGCACCCCATCAATCGTCTTTAGAAAAATGAGATCCGGCGTTGGATTCACTCCCCGCGCAGGCGTATACTCTGTCTT
>DATDLS010000485.1:0-29602 GCA_036519195.1 Occallatibacter sp.
TGGAGGGATCCACTCCCGCACCACGCCATGCAGGAATCCAGCAGGCGATGACGGCTACAGCCGCGAGCAGCGCAAACATGCCCAGCCACGAAACCGGGTCAAGCGTTGAGGTTCCAAAGAGCAGCGATGCGATTCCATGGCTGGCGGCAAAGGCTCCGCCCAGCCCGATTGCCATGCCGAACGCAGTCAGCCGCATTCCATCGCGAAGCGCCAGGGCCAGGATGTCGCTCCGGGTTGCTCCGAGGGCCATGCGAACCCCGATCTCGTGAACTCGCTCCGCAACGCTGCTTGACAGCACGCCATATAGCCCGACGGCCGCAAGCAGCAAAGCAACGATTCCGAACGCCTCAAAGAGAATGAGGATGAACCGCCGTTGTGCTTCAGTGATTGCCATCAGGCGATCCATGGTTTCGATGCGCACAATGGGCTGATTCCTGTCTACGGACCAGATGGCGGACTTTACCGCGGGCGCAAGGGTCGCAGCATCTCCGTGCGCACGAATTACAAAGGACAGCGTGTCATCAGCGAACCAAGTCTGCCGGGTGGAAATGTAGACGGCATCTTCATCCTCGATCGAAAGAGAAGTTTGTTTCACATCGCCGACGACGCCGAAAACGGTGTACCACGGACGATCAAGCGGGCCAACATGGAGACGGGCGCCGATTGGATTTCGATCTCCGAAATGATGCCGAGCCAGCGATTGGCTGATGAGCGCGGCCTGAGGCGCCCCGGCGGTATCGTGTTCGTCAAGCAATCGGCCACTGATGAGCGGAATCCCCATGGTCTGGAAGTAGCCGGGGCTGACCGCATATCGAAAGACGCCGGGGCCCCTCTGTGCGACTTGGTCATCGAATTGTGCTCCATAAACGCCCACCACGGGCGGATCGTCACTGAGCGGCAGCAGAGTGGTGAATGCTGCGCTCCGGACACCGGGCACGCGCCGAACAGCATCAAGAGCCCGCTCAAAAAAGCGCCGCCGAAGATCAGCGCCATCGGGGTTCGATGGAATGTCGTCGAACTGATGTCCAGAGGTGATCACCTGCATGGTGAGCAGCTGCGACGGAGCGAATCCAGGGTCAACGGCAACCAGCCGTTGCATGCTGCGTAGCAGTAAGCCCGCGCTGAGGAGCAGAACTGAAGCCAAGGCAATTTCCGCAACGACGAGAAAGCGTCTTGTCCAGAGATGGGTACCGGCAATACGGCGCGAAGCCCTCTGCAGCCCGGATTGCAAGTCATTGCGGGAGATGTGAAGAGCGGGCACTGTGCCGGCGATAAGACCAATGATGGCGATAAGCACAGAGGCAAAGAACAACGCTGCCGGATCGAAAGCGATCGAGTTGAGGCGCGGCAATTCCGGCGGACTGAGCGCAACGATCACGCGCACCCCCGCGACGGCAGCAGCGATTCCAAGTGCGCCGCCGAGAAATGTCAGTAGCATGCTCTCCGTGACGAGTTGGCGTACGATGCGCTGCCTTGAAGCGCCAAGTGCGCCGCGGACTGAGAATTCCCCGGCACGCTGCGCGCTTCGCGCTAACAGCAGATTGGTGACATTGACACATGCGATGGCCAACACTATGATCACCGCCCCGAAGACCGCCAGCAGCGCTGGTTTGAGCGTGTGTGCGATGTCATCTTGCAGAGAATCCACAATCAGCCCGTGATTCAGAAAGGCCCAGCGCGGGCGAGGAAATTGCGACCACGGGGCTTGCGCGATTCTGGCCAGTTCCTGAGCAGCCTCAGCACGCGAAACTCCCGGTCTGAGGTGGCCCACCATGCGAAGGTGGTTCTCCCACCCCCAGTTATTGAATTCGCGGGCGAGCTGGCTGGAATCGTATTCGTCGGGCGTCCAGAGTTCCGCAGAAGGAGAAAGGACGTCATCAAAGCCGCGCGGCATCACACCGATCACTGTGTAATTGTCTCCGTCAAGCTTGGCTGCCTGGCCAATCACGGCAGGATTCCCATGAAAGAGCTGCCGCCAAAGCCTGTCGCTCAGGATGACTACCTTTGCCGCGTGCGGCCCTTCATCGGAGGTGCGGAAATCCCGGCCAAGCAAGGGAGCCACTCCCAGCGAATGGAAGAACCCGGCACTCACACTTTGACCTTCAAGACGCTGTGGTTCATCGGGACCCGTGATCGCCGGTTGCCACGGCTCAAAGATCGCCGTGGATTCGAAGGAGCGGCTGCGTTGAGATAGTTCCACCCAGGTGCCAAAAGCAACTTCAGATCGAGAACCCTGCCAGGTATTCCAGACCATCAGAATGCGATCCGGATGAGGATAGGGCAGAGGCTTGAAGAGAATTGGATTGACAGCGCTGAAGATTGCCGTGCTGGCGCCGATGCCGAGCCCGAGCGTGACAATGCTAATCGTGGTAAAACCGGAATTTCGGCGCAACTGGCGGCCAGCGAAGCACAGATCGCCCACAAAAGTTCGAACGGCGTTCTCCCATCCGTAGGTGCGCATCTTCTCCCCGGCTGCGTCCGGGTTGCCACACTCGCGGCGCGCTGCCCGGCGAGCATCCTCATCGGACAGGCCGCGCTCTCGATAATCGGCGGCAACTTCTTCGAAGTAATGCCGGACTTCTTCATCGATTTCCCTGTCGCGTGCGTTTCGATGCAGCAGCCCACGGAGACCACGTGTCAAATGGCGCCAAAATGACATAACTAACCCTCTTGCTGGAGAAGGCTTGCAACAGCCGAAGCACGACGGGTCCAGTCTGCTGTTTCGATATCGAGCTGTTTCCTGCCCGCGCGCGTGAGGGTGTAGAACTTCGCTCGACGCGAGTTTTCTGTGTTGCTCCACTCGGAATTAATCCAGCCGGCACGGTCCAGACGCTGAAGTGCCGTAAGAAGAGATCCTGGGTTGACCTTGAAGACGCCGCGTGAAACCTGCTCAACGCGTCGAGCAATGCCGAAACCATGCATTGGTTCGAGGCTTAGCGTCTTCAGAATTAGGAGGTCGAGCGTGCCCTGGATTACGTCAGTGTTCTGCTCATTCATGAGAGCAGCCTAGCGTCTTGTCATTATGACTGTCAAGAGGTGACGTCCAAGAGGTAAAACATGAGAGTCGAACACCTCCGCCCGACCACACCTTGGAAGGCTGATCCTCCGCCAATGCCTTCAGGTGGAATTAGTATCCGGAAGTTGGCATGGCGACTGGAATCTCGTGCGCTCCCTCCGGACTGGGGTCCGAGGAGGCTCCCGGTGCCTGCGGCGTTTTTCGTTCCCGATCCTGGCCGCTTCACTGAGAACTGATTGATCCAGACGCATTGAGGCGCCTGAACAGTCCCATGCCCTTCCATTGTGGTCCCCATTTAACGCTCGCGCTATCCGGCGGGCGTATTCCCAGGCGGGCGAACCGCCTACTCGGAAGTTATGTTATGGTTAACAATCCAATCCCGTCGGTGTTGTTTAAGTAGTAATTTCAGGGTTGGCGACTTCACCTACCACATTCACCTACCCGTCAGTTACTCACCAGAAATAGCATCGAGCCGCGAAAAGATTGCCCCTGATGACATCACTCAGATGCGTTCCCTGATTGGCGTCACTTCTGACAAACGATTGGAAAGGCCGTCAGAACAGTGATGGGCCGCCACCCCACACGCAGCATTGAAGGATCGTCTGGCGACGGTGAATGGCATGGTCCAAAGGTCGCGGAAGTTTCTGGGGGTTTGGGCTTACATCTCCTTCTCGACTGGCAACAGGTCTGCGCAACGGAGCATAAGCGTACAATTTTTGCCTTATGGAGAGCTCTCCATTACCTGCCGGTCGCGCTGTTGCCCCAAGTGCCAGTCTCAGGCACGGCAACGATGGGTCGAGGCGCTGCAGTGCGACCTGCTCAACACCAATTACTTTCACGTCGTCTTCACCGTGCCTCACGAACTCAACCCGCTGTCTTTGACCAGTCCAACTGCCTTCTACGATCTGTTATTTGCGGCCAGCTCCCAGGCTCTACTGGAGGTCGCCGCAGATCCACAACGCATGGGAGCGGAGATTGGCTTCCTCTCCATCCTGCATACCTGGGGCTCGAACCTCTTTCTGCTGCCCATTCCGGTCCTGCGCCTGGCTTACTGGCGCTTGAGGGACGCGATCCACTCCCAACACCCGAGCCTGCATCCGACACAATGCTCCGCTCTGGCACTGCCCCAGATGCGGCGGCCGCATTTGCTTGAGCCATTCCGTCGGCTACGGGCTTGATGAGAGTGCCGCGATTAGTCTGACCAAAACACGATTCACCCCTGCGACAAATCGCGGAACACCGGTACCATTCCGCACCGACATTGAAGTTGCTTTCAGGTCCTATTGGTATTGGCAAATCGAGGTTCCTGTCGGATTATCGTCCGCCAAGATCGGAGGCAACTCGCGCACCATTCGGAAGGATGGCGAAAAACTGGTTCGAGTCGTTTTCGGTTTGGAAGTAAGAAGGAAGCCGCCGGCGTTTGCCGCGCTCGCCGTAACCAGCCAACTTTCCGTTACCCAACTTTCGGTCACGGTCGGTCGCTCTCCGGGCGCGAAGATTCCCCATAGGGAAGGCCAGCGACAAACCAACCGCGATACAGATCGATGAGAATATCGAGCTGATATCCCGACTTGGCGATTAAGTTCCTACTCGGGCTTACTTGTGCTGGCCAATTTTTCTGCTGCCAGCTTTTCCGCCGCTGCCAAGGCGTCGGCGGCGCTGACCTTCACATCCGGTTCGACTCCCGTTCCTTCCCAGTCCCCCTTCGTCACAGGGTTGATCGGGCGTGCGAAGGGAACGCCGATAGTAAAATGGTCTCCGGCAGGCATGCCTCGCACGGGATGAGCCCCTCCGCCCGTGACTTCACCGACGATCGTTGCGCGCTTTTGCGTCTTCAAATCAAAGGTAAACTCTTCACCTCCAGAAAAGGTGCCGTGCGAGGTGAGGACATACACAGGTTTATCGATGAAACGTTGTCCGGGAACCCACGGGAGAGTCCAGTACTGGTGGGTCTCATTATCGTCGCGGGCGGCAAGGTCGTTGATATGGGTTGGCTGCCTGAAAAGATAGGAAACCATGAAATCGACCATGCTGGGGTCGCCGCCGTGATTCTCACGCAAGTCAAAGATGAGCGCATCCGCGTTGGCTACGAAGCTCATTGCTGCGACAACCGTGGGTCCGCAGAACTCCGCAGGCGGGAAGGCATCAAATTTGATGTAGCCAATGTTGTGGTTCAGGATTTCAAGCTTGGAGAACGTGCAATTCTGATGCTCGAGCATGGTACGGAAGCGCGCTTGCTCCGCTGGGCTTGGTTCGTGTGGCCCCGTCGGAAAACCAGCCACTTCGGGCGTCAGATAAGGATCGTATCCCACAAACAGATGCTGATCATGGCTGACACTGCGAAGGTCGCGGCTGAGAGCATCGGCGAATTCGTTGCCGTCGGTGATCGAATTGTAGTCCCCATGCTCTTGGTGCTCATGAACGCTCTGGATCATCTTTGTGGCTACGTCGGGATACACGTAGTGCTCTGTCAGCTGCTTGCCAATGGCGTCAATGGTCTTCTGCCGAATCGCCGCGTCAAGCTGAATGTCCTCGAGCTTTGCACCAGGCGGAAGCGCGCGAATGTTCAGCCGTTTGACCTGAGGTGGTGTCGTACCCGCAAGTTGCAAAACCCCATAAGCATCAATACCATCTCCGCGTCCGTGAACAAGAAAAGTAAGTCGATCGGGCGCGCTCTGTACGACCGAGACGAAATTGAAACCGCCGCTCTGGCCGCTGAAGGAAACCAGCCCGTCCGTATTGTTCGTGGGATCGTATTGCTTCACATAGGCGGCGATCCGGTTGTGATCGCCACTGTTGAATGCATCAAAAAATGCTTGCAGAGCCTGGCCTGCCGGGGTATTTGGAATGCTTGCGTCTGCGCGCGCACTCACGGAAGCGCCAAGGAAACCTAAGAAAAGCAAGGTGACAACCAGGAGGGTGTGATTGCACTTTCCTGATCGAAGAGATTGGCGAAACATCAGAACCTCCCTGACTCAGACGCGATCAATCTGCGAAGAGATGGTTTCAGAGTGCGACAGTGGAAACCGTCGGCGAGCCCTAGTGTCCCGCGATAGTGTCGTGTGAATTGATCATAGAAAGAAGTATAGCGGGACCTCGAGTCTACTTATCTTGACACCGGCGGACTTGGCTTTGTTCCCAAGATGTCGGTTCTTGTTGCGACAAGACCAAGGAGACTCGGGGCGCGCACATACTTAGGGTACGAATCGGGTTTCATCGACAGTAGATGTCGGTAATAGCAAAGAAACCCAGAATCAGTAAAAAACCATAGGAGCGAGGCGCCGCAAGCGCCCTATCTCATTCGAAGGACTCCTATCTCGTGCCCGTTTCGAACTTCAGCGCCTTGAACGAGGCATCGAACCCTGGCCCGCTCGGCGCGGCACACATGAGGCCAACTTCAACTGTCGGCTCTGTCGGGAAGTATCCCATACGAACCGACATGAACTTGTCGCCATCCAACGAGCAGAACGTTTCGATCGAATCGTTCTTCCGGACGACGCGCCACCAGATCGGTCCGGTCTCCGATAAATCCGGCAGCGTCGAGCCATCGGAATAGGTCCGCGTGAACACCACGCTGGCATACCGTTTCCCGTCGATGAACTCTGTTCCACAGCGCATCCAATTTTCTGCGTCGATCCTGACCATCAGTCCCGCCTGGTCATACTGAGTCGCATACTTGCCATTGATTAGCGCAGTGAACGTAAAGCCCCCGGATGCGGGAAGATGAAAGAAGTGGCCGCTATCGGCCACATATCCATCAAATGTCTTTTGCCAGAAATCCGTCTTGGCTCGGCTGCGAACCTCGATCTCAGTTCCATTGATCTTTGCCGATGCCGGTTCGTTCATCCAGCTCATCTGGCTCAATAAATCCGCATGCTGTAGTGGCGCCGCCCACGCTTTTGTAGCACCGAAAGTCAGCCCACCGGCCAAAAGTGTTGATTGAGCCACAAATTTGCGTCGGTCCATACCTATTTCACCTGCCCTCTCCGAGAATTCTGCTGAGAGCAGCATACAGAGGCCAAAACAATTCGGCGAGAGCAGTTATAAGCATGGTGTTTCAATGGCCTCTTTCTTGATCGGGCTGCACATTCGTCATGGCTGCTTCAGCATACGCCTGTTTATCCTAACTTCCACAACTGCGAGAGCCGCCAACGCGGCAGCGACCGCGGCGCCTGCGGCTTCGTTCTAACCGCCCACCCGTCAATTACTCCGTCGAAAATCACCGATTTTCATCCCTATAGGTGGACCGAAGGCCCATGCGTTCCCCGGCGGGCGCATATACTTAACAGTTAATACCTGTTATATAAATGACGAGTAGACGACTGTCGTTAGCCGATAATCCACCCGAAACCCTTCAAATCTTTGAACAACTGGGTCGTTGACTCCTTGGGGAATCATTGACGGGGTCAATTGACCAACAAATACCGTTCAGCAGCAGCCGAAGACTTGTTAACCTAACTACGTAGCCCACAAGCACACTCGTCAGGGAAGGCAAAGAACAACTGTGACACCACCGCCTGAGGGCACGGCTGATCTCTCACTTTGGCGCGCGATGCTGGAAGTCGCGCGTTCATCCCCATCGCCTCACAATGTGCAGCCATGGCGTGTCCGGCTGCTCTCCAGCCACCGTGCTGAACTCTACATCGACGGTACCAGGACACTGCCAAACGAGGACCTTACGGGATGCTTTGTGCTCTCAGCCATGGGGATGTTTCTGGAGGCGCTTGATCTCGCCGCCTGCCAACGCGGTTTTTGTCTTGATTACCGGCTGACGGACGATATTCATGTCTTTGCAGACAAGATGGCCGATTCCGGCAGCCGAGGGTTGACTTTGTTTGCTCTTCTCGAACTGTCTTACGAACCCACACGGGCCATTCTCTTCAGCGCCTCCGACTTGCTGGCGAGGAGTACATCGAGGCTTTGCCTGAAGCGTAAGCAAATTCCGGAAGAGGCCGTTGCGAAGCTGACCGCACTTGCTTCGGAATGGGGACATCTCTACACCCATCTGACGGATGAGCGCCTGATCGAAGAGGCTTTGGATCACAATATTACAGCCGTGTTTCACGATATGAATCATCCTCCCTACCACGATGAAATTGCGAGCTGGTTCCGATTTTCGCCGCGAGCCGCAGCCGCGCATCGCGATGGACTCGACTGGCGCTGCATGAACCTCTCCCGCGCCGAGTTCTGGATGTCGGCACGCCTGCCTCAGGTGCTGAAGCTTCCGTTGGCACGAACCTTGTTCCGCCGCCGTTACCGTAATCAGCTCGGCTATGTGCCGGCGATCGGTGTCCTCAGCGGCCGTTTCTTCGAGGCCGAGCACACCATCGCTTCGGGGCGGTTCCTGCTTCGCTTCTGGCTTGAGGTGACGGCTTTGGGCCTATACTTTCATCCCTATGGAAACCTGGTGACCAATGCGGTTGCGGCGGACTGGATGAGGCAGCGAACCGGCATCGAAAAGTCTTGGCTCATCTTCAAAATCGGCTACTCGGACGTGCCTCCACGCAGCCTGCGGCGAACCGTGGAGCAGATACTGCTAGGAGAGAACGAGGTTCCATCATGATGGATTTCTTGTACCGGCTGTATGCCGAAGCGGTACTGGAGGTGCTCGCATGGTTGCGACGCATAGCCAGTGTCAACGGTCGCCTGTATACGCTGCTGCATGCGCCAGCGCTGCAGCCTTTCCTGGCCCGCACGGGAATCATGCGGGCACACGCCTTGTTCCTCAAGGCAAGCCGACTCTGTCCGGCGTATGGCCTGTTCCTTGCCGCCGAGGGATACAAGGGCAATTCGATTTGGAGGCTGACTGACGTCCCCATCATGACGAAGGAAAACTACGTCAAGCGATATAGCCTGGAAGAGCGCTGTTACGGCGGAGCCATCCCGCGTGCCGGTGTCGTCATCGATGAATCGTCCGGTTCGACCGGACAGCCCAACAACTGGGTCCGCAGTGCCAGCGAGCGCAACGACGTCAAGCGCATCCTGCAATTGAACTACGAAATTATCTTCAAGGACAACGGCAAGGTGCTGTTGAACTGCTTTGCGCTCGGACCATGGGCTACAGGCATGAACGTCTCGATGTCGCTCGTCGATGTCGGCATCCTCAAATCCATCGGCCCCGACCGCGCTAAACTTGCCAATACGCTTCGCCTCCTCGGGCCGAAGTACGACTACCTTATTTTCGGTTATCCACCGTTCATCCGATCCTTCGTGGATGAGTGCGATCTTGATCTGTCCCCTTATCACATTGACTTCATCGTCGGCGGGGAAGGTCTGTCAGAGGGACTACGGCGGCATCTGTTGAAGTATGCCAAGACGGTAGTTTCCTCCTACGGCGCTTCAGACCTCGAGATCAATATTGGCGTAGAGACGCCTTTGACGATCGCTCTGCGTCAGATCTGTCTCAAAGACCCGGCGCTTTGCCGCGACATCTTCGGACGCGATAATCCGCCGATGATCTTCCAGTACAACGCCGTCGACTACATCATCGAAACGAACGACATAGGCGAACTGCTGTTCACCATCGGCCGGATGTCGGGCGCGGCGCCAAAGATTCGTTACAACCTGCGCGACTCGGGGGGTGTGTACTCCTTTGATGACCTCTCTAAAAGCCTGCGAAAGCACGGCATGGAACTAGCCTCGCTGGTGAGGCGCACCAGCTATTTCCCCATCCTCTTTGTATACGGTCGCAATGATTCGAGCGTTCCCTTCTACGGTTGCAAGGTCTTTCCATCGGACATCGAGCAGATCCTCTCTTCGGAGGCAGCGCTGATGGCTTCATTTTCCAATTTCCAACTCGCGGCCACGGAAGATGAACATCTCACGAGTCATCTTACGATTCATCTTGAGGAGACCGGCAGCGCGGTCTCCCAGGCGGTGGAAAATTCTCTGGACGAGCTCTTCTTCGACTGGCTCACGCGCGTCAATCAAGATTTTCGTGAAGTGTCAAAGCTTTTCGACCGCCGCCAGGTTCATGTTCAGATCCATGCCCGGGATACAGGCCCATTTGCCGGACGGGACATCCGGATCAAGAACAAGTACATTGCTTAGCCGAATTCTGCGCAAGATTGCGTTACGACGTTCCAGATCGCCTTGGGGATCTGGCCCTCGGGTGTGACTTGGTGCTCTTCCGTCGCGGCCCTCGCAGCAATCTTCTTCAGGTCCGTTCAACCCGCGTATCGCCACCGATAGCAGCGTATTGAGGAGCCATTTCAAGTTGTTCAAGCGCCGTCACTCCCCGTCGACAGCATCCTGGTTGGGTCTCTCACACGATTGCGTTCGTCGCGCGCACAATGCCCGATTCACCTGCATTCGGGACAAAACCCGGTTCTGCACCCGGAGCCGAGTTGGGGACGGAAAGCCGGCCAACCATACTGAACCCGCCTGCTGGCGCAGCGAATCAACAGCCTACCCGGGCTTGTTTTATCAGCAGACTTGATGCATTGTGGTACTGCTAGCGCCGTGCCAGCATCTTACGTCTCCCATATCTCGCTCGCTCTCGTCGCGTTTGTTGGGTGCCACGGCATAGGTTCAGATGCTCCCCCGCATTCGCTTTCCCACTTGGCTTCGCTGCCTCGGCTCAGGTTATGGGCGTGGGAGCGCCGCCAAGATCTTCGCTCGCTCGACACGAAGGAGTTCGCAAGCGCGTATCTCGACCAAACGCTGACGATTGGCCTCGGCGTGGAAAGCCAGCCCGGCCGCGATCCGTTTATCTTTTCCGCATCCTCCACCCGAATACCTGTGGTCCGGATCGAGGCCACGCGCCTTTCTGTGCTTGACGATGAAAACCGAGCCGAGGCCGTCCGCGCTATCCTTGCCAGCGCGCGGGAACCCGGGATTGCGACAATGCAGATCGACTTCGACGCCACGCGCTCGCAGCGACAGTTTTACCGGAATCCGCTCTTCGAGGTTCGCAAGCAAATGCCTGCCAATCTTCCGTTGTCGATCACCGCACTTGCCTCCTGGTGCTTTTGGGACAGCTGGTTGCAGGATCTTCCCGTTGATGAGGCCGTGCCTATGCTGTTCAGGATGGAACCTGATCGGCGCCGCGCCCCGCCGGGCATCGACGATTTTCAAATCCGCGAACCCTTATGCCAGAGTTCCGCAGGCGTTTCGTCTGAAAATCGGTCGCGAGTGGCTGACCAATATAGATACTCTAAGGCTTGGAAGCAGCGTCTCGCGCGGCAAGACGGGCGGCCTTCTCGCGGTGCTTGCGGACGTAGTGAGCAGCGATGTCGGGGTAGAACTCGCGAATGGAGGAGAAAGCGATGTCACGCATGACCGAGTAGCCGAACTTGGTGGCGAGGACGCTAAAGTCGCCTGCGCTGGGCGGATAATAATAGCGGGAGATAACCTGGGTGAGGACCTTGCCGCCGAGGCCCGCGATGTTCGGGGTCTCACTGCCGCCATAGGTGCGGGCCACAGCCTCCCGGCTGATGACGTAGAGAGCTCGCCTGAAGACGGTATGACCGTCGCCGAGGGCATAGTAGCGGGTGTCCTCATGGAGAAGGCTGGGCAGCAGCCACGCGGAGAGGTAGGTTCCGTCCGTCTTGTCGAGAAATCCGCGCCAGGTATAAGCGTAGAAGCCGTCGACACCTTTGCCGAGGACGGGATGAGAGTTAAGACCTTCAGCAGTGAGGGAAGTCAGGCCGAGAAAGATGAAGGAAGAGTAGTCGGTGGCCTGGTGGGTGGCGACCTGGAAGTTGTAGATCCAGCCGGGGGGATGAGGCGTGGCGCCGCCGGAGACGGACCGGAAGTTGGGCATGAAGCCGAGGATGCGCTTCGGCTGTTGCCGGTTGAGTGGGATGGGATTTCCGTTGGCGTCGAGAGGAACACTGGTGCTGGGCGTGGGGTGGGGGTCGCCATGGTTGGTGTCGGGCGTGGACCCGCTGGTCTGCCCGACGTCCAAAGAGAAGGTCAACTCAGATGGCCCGGTGAGATTGGCAGTGGAAGAGGAATCGGATACAGAGCTGCTGGCGGTCAGGAGACTGGCAGACGGCTTTGGTGCTTCTGGTAGCTGCACCGACTGGGCGCGGCTGCTGGTGGCGAATCCCAGACAGATAAGAGCGACGAGGAAACGAAAAGCATACCATCCTTGAAGTGCAGGGAAGAACTTCAACATCGCCCCCTCCAGACTCAACTCCGAGGCCAGACGCTTCAACTTCGCGTTCTCCTGCTCGAACTCCGTCAGCTCTTGCACCTGATTTACCTTGAACCAGTCGCGGTAGTAGGTCTGCTCGACGATCTCATCTTTCCTGCACGCCTGCGGCAAAGTCTTGCTGTTCGCGAAGTCCACCTCAACCTGCCGCAACAGGTTCACGATCTCTTCCGCGCTATGCTTCTTCCCTTGTCTCATGCCAAGCTCATCTTGTTCCAGTTTGTCTCGTCTCAACTGGCACAAAAGGATGCCGGGCCTTGCATGGCCTTGCCAGTATTTCAATTGAGTTGAGTGTTCGATTCCGCGCGCTCCTAGAAAGCTACGAGAAGATGTCTCGCATAGATTCCGCTGAATCTCGCCCCATCCTGAATCATCATCGAGAGGACACGCTCGCCGCTCGTGTCTATGACGGACACGCCGTCGAGGTCAATAACGCGACGGCCCACTGCCCCCTGCTCCTTCGACTATACCAATTCGAAAGCACTTCAGCTACCGAGTGGTCCGTCAGTCGGCCGTATAGGGTCCATCGCTGTTCCGAGGCGATCTCCCTATCGGTGATCGTTCACCTGTCTCGTATCCAGATACCTTTCGCTCGGACACTTCCTTCAGAATGAGGGGCTTGAGCTTTCTTTTTCGTTTCCTCCTTGCGTTTTATGCTGATGGATGAGTGAGTTTCTGAGACTGTGGCTTCCTTGATGCTCTGTTGCGTTGGGCACGGAGTTGCATGAAGGAGCGCGCTTCGGTGTAAAGACGCTGGACATCACGATTGACGATGGCCTTCCAGACGATGCGGAAGGCGGCCTTGGGGCGAAAGTAGTATTCGTCGTAAAACTTATGCACCATCTCCATGACGTAGTCGGTGGGAAGGCCCGGGTACTCGATATGGGCCATCTGATGGCCGTCGCCGTCTTCCATCTTCTTGTTGGTGATGAAGCCATTCTTTTTGACGAAGTCGAAGAGTTCGGTGCCGGGAAAGGCATGGGCGATGGAGACCTGAATGGTCTCGCAATCGAGTTGCTTGGCGAACGTGATGGTGTTGCGGATAGATGCTTTGGTTTCGCCGGGGAGCCCAAGGATGAAATCACCGTGTATAACGAGTCCAAGATCATGGCAGTCCCTGACGAAGCGGCGGGCGCGCTCGACGGTAGCGCCCTTCTTGATGTTTTTGAGGATTTGAGGGTCGCCGGACTCGAAGCCGACGATCAGCAACCTGCAGCCAGCTTCTTTCATAGCCTTGAGGGTGTCATAGTCCGTGGTGACGCGCGAGTTGCAGGACCAGATGAGGCCGAGGGGCTTAAGTTTTTCGCAAAGCTCGATGGTGCGGGCGCTTAGAATATTAAAGGTGTCGTCGTCAAAAAAGAACTCCTTGACCTGGGGGAAAAGTTCTTTCGCCTGCTTCAGCTCGGCCGCGACGTCATCGGTGGAGCGCTTTCGCCATGCGTGGCCCGAGAGAGTCTGCGGCCAGAGGCAGAAGCTGCATTGCGCGGGACAGCCTCGAGTGGTGTAAAGCGCGATGAAAGGATGCAGGAGAAACGGCACGCTGTACTTGGTGACGTCTAAGTCGCGATGGTAGATCTCGGTGGCCCAGGGCATTTCATCGAGTTGGTCGGGGGAAAGTTGTGGACGATCGGGGTTGTGCTGGATGATGCCGCTTGAATCTTTGTAGCTGATACCCAGAATCTCGTTGAGGGGCTTGCCGTTAGCATACTCGACGATGGAGAGATCGAACTCGCGGCGACAGATGAAGTCGAGAGCGACGCACTCGTTAAGCGCCCTATCCGGCGATGTGGTGACAGGTGGTCCGACGAAGGCGATTTTGATCGCGGGATACGTTTCTTTGATCAGTTCGGCCATCCCCTGATCGCCATCCCAGCCCACGGTACTTGTAAAGAGCACAAGGAACTCATAATCCTTGAGCAGAGCAATGACCTCCCGCCACGAGATGTGATGAGGCGGAGCATCGACCAGACGCGACCCTTGAAGCATGCCGGCGGGATAGGTGAGCCAGACAGGGTACCAGTAAGATTCGATTTCCCGCGTGGCAGGCCAGCGGCTGCTCGCACCACCATCAAACTTCTCGAAAGAAGGGGGATTTAAGAAGAGCGTCTTGAGCGGCTTGCCCGCTTTGAGTGTTTCACTCAAGGGCAGTGGCTCCAGGCTGCTGCGCTGGGGTTCTTGGATCTTGGCCGAAAGGTCAACCAACTGGGGGTACATCATGATTTCTTCTCGCGGGTCATCAGCCATTGCGGACTGTGCCGTAGTCCGAAAGACTGAATAGCAATTTGCTGGCCGATCATGTGCTTCCCAGAAAAGGGAGGTGACCACAGAGAAATAAACTTGGTTCTTCAACCGGAAGTGCCAATTGACTGGCATACTGACGGTCAATTGGCATCAAATCAACCATCGGGGAAGCAGAACCTACTGGTATGACGTCTGCATGGTCCACACAGACGAATCGTGAACCCCGGCGTGATTGGTGTTGCGCGAGAAGACTGCTTCGGATCATCTTGCGCAAGGTAGTGCAGAAGAGCGTTTGTATTGAGACCCATCATCTTTTGCGCTGAACTCTTTGGGTTGCACCTGATTCAATCGCGCGATCAAATTCTTCAACAGATAGCGGCTTGGCCGGTTTTGGAAGAATGCCCTTGAGTCGATAAGTCGGAATCTTGGGCAGAATGATCACACCGTCAGGGTGGAAGAAGAACTTGAACCGGTCCCCTGGTCTTGTTTGCTGGTGGTCACGAACTGTCTTGGAGATGGTCGCTTGCCCCTTACTGTCGCATCGCCCCTAACTACTGAGTGTTGCTTCCATTGAGGAGGTTCCCCCTTTGTTTCCATTGAATCAGAAGTAAAGTAGTGCGCTGCGTGCTTTTCCTTCGGTGGTGGTATGTGACCTTCCATAGTCGATCTTGGGCAAAAATGGCGCAATTTTTGATCAGCCACTTTTACTCGCCACATGGGCAATCGTCGCAGTTGGATCGGGCAACGCAGACCAAAGCCCTGGGTCCACCCCTCGAAACAAATCGGACAGGCTCACACCCAGAGCCTGAGCAATAGCCAGAATGGTTCGCAATCCGGCTTCACGTGCCCCACGTTCAAGATCACTGATATGAACTTCGTGAATCCCAGACTGTTGGGCCAAGTCAATCTGTCTCCAGCCCTTTTGTTTCCTTAGCTTCCGGATCCGTTCGCCAAGCGAAATACAAATATCCCTTGCCATTCTGCAATTTTAAGATTAGCCTATACACTAAAGTTCGTCTACGCACCCTTTTGGCACAAAAAGGCCTTTTGGGCGGATCGCATCAGGTTTTGAGCACCATGCTGATTTTCGCGACCTTCATCGCGAAAAGTCACTACCCCTCCATGAATGGAGGAGCTTGTAAGAGCTCATGTTGACCAGGGTGAGTGCTTTGCGGTCTATCGCGAGGCACTTGCGTTGTGGACAGGTTGAAGACCGACCTACGAATGCTTCCTGGAGTTCGTACCTCTCGAAGCCCGAGAAGCAGACACGCCGGGTAAGGCACGAAACGGTCTCGGGCATATGGCCGGTTCACAACTTTCCCGAGGGGAGACCCGCCCCAAAGGCGGGCGTTTGCAAGGCTCCTTACCGAGCAATCATTCTCGAACAAAGGAGCACGACACAATGGTCTACGTTCTTGACAAAAGAAAGAAGCCCCTGATGCCGTGCTCCCAAAAACGCGCTCGGCAGTTCCTTGAACGGGGGCGCGCCCGCGTTCACAAGAGGTTCCCTTTTACCATCCGACTGGTCGACCGGCTCGAGGAAGACTCAGTCCTCAAGTCGCTCACCCTCAAGATCGATCCAGGCAGCAAGACCACGGGCAAGGCGCTGGCCCTGGAGGCTGGACCAAGAGCCGAAGTTGTATCGCTGATCGAACTCGAGCACCGCGGCGAGGAGATCAAGAAGAAACGGAAGCAAAGGGCGGCGTTTCGCCGCCGGCGCCGTTCTGCCAACTTGCGCTACCGCGCTCCGCGCTTCAACAACCGCCGCCGGAAAAAAGGCTTGCTGCCACCATCGATCCAGCATCGCGTCGATTCCACGCTTTCGATCGTAAACAAGCTCCGGTCCTTGGCTCCTGCGACTGCCATCGCCCAGGAACTTGTCCGCTTCGACACCGAACTGATCGAGAACCCTGAGATCTCTGGCGTCGAGTACCAGCAAGGAACTCTTGCCGGCTACGAGGTTCAGGAATACCTGTTCGAGAAATGGGGTCGCACATGTGTCTACTGCGATGCGGTCAATGTGCCCCTCAATCTGGATCACGTGATTCCTCGCTCGAAGGGCGGATCGGATCGAGCGTCCAACCTGGTTCCGGCCTGCATACCGTGCAATCAGAACAAAGGCGCTGAGGACATTCAGGACTTTCTGGCAAAGGATCAATCACGGTTAGAGCGCATCCTGAAGCAGGCAAGACAGCCTCTCAAGGACGCCGCTGCCGTCAATGCCACCCGGTGGGTGCTCTATGGTGCACTGCAAGCGTGCGGTTTGCCGGTCTCGGTCGGCACCGGCGGACACACCAAGTTCAACCGCCACCGCTTCTTCATCCCGAGAACACACGCCCTTGAAGCGGTCTGCGTCGGCAACATGGATACGGTGGTTGAGATCAGGGGCTCGAAACAGACCACCTTGCACATCACCGCGTATGGCCGCGGCGGATACCAGCGCACCCGGCTTACCAAGAAGGGATTCCCGCGAGGTTACCTCATGCGGTCCAAATCGGTCCATGGCTTCCAGACCGGAGATCAAGCGAAAGCTGTGGTTCCCAAAGGCAAGAAGCAGGGGACATATCTCGGACGAGTGTCGGTGAGGGAGACTGGGTCGTTCAACCTCAAAGCCTCTACCGCAACCGTCGAGGGCATCAGCCACAGATACTGCCGTCTTATCCAGCTTGGTGATGGCTACGGCGATCACCTCGTCTCCCATTTCCAACACTTCATAGGAAAGGAACGCGCTTCCTCCTCGGCCTAAACGCCGGGGTCTGAAGCGCATGAACAAGATGAGTTCCGAAACTACCTTTTTCCCCGATACGCTGGCAAGAGCTCCGGCATCGCGCCGAGAGGGTAAATACGCGTCGGAGGCTGAATCTGAGTCTCTCGAAGTTCCCAGGATTCAACGCGATCTTGCTGAACGGTCTTCAACTGCGCTGAGCAACGATGCCGGAGTTTCTGATGAACAGTTGCTCGCGATGATCAGTGGCGGACAAAAGGAAGCGTTAGCCGTTCTCTTCCGCCGCCATGCGCGCGCCGTACGCAATGTAGCCTACCGGATCTTGCGGGACGAAACGGAGGCCGATGATCTTCTTCAAGAACTCTTTCTTTTCCTGTTCCAGAAGGCGCATCTCTACAATGCGGAGAAGAGTTCGGCGACATCGTGGATCATCCAAATGACCTACCACCGTGCCATCGACCGGCGAAGATACTTGGAAGTCCGCCACCACTACGACAGTCAGGAACTCCAGGAAGAGCAGCTACTTACGACCGATGGGCAGGTGTCGCTCAACAAGCTCGCCGGCACGGTACTGCTGAACAGGCTTCGGCGGGAACTCTCTGCGGAGCAGCGGCAAACCCTGGAACTCCATTTTTTTGAGGGCTACTCGTTCCGGGAAATCGCGGACAAGACCGGCCGGACGATTGGAATTGTCAGAAACCACTATTCCCGTGGCGTGGAACGGCTCCGCTCCTTCGTCTCCCAAGAAAAACGCGTCTGAAGTCAGAGAATCTGCACAGATAGCTCCAAGTGGGAGCCGAGCCGGTGCCCCCTCAAGGGCATGACGAATTCTTGACTCTGTGCCTCTGTGCGCCCTGTTCCCCTCGGGAGAACTGACTGAGGAAGAGTGGGCATTGTTGCAAGTGCATCTGGCCTACTGCGACTCCCGCCGCGTAGTCTTCGAGGAGTACCAGCATCTTGCCGACAATGTGATGCCGGTTATGGCCGCCTTTGCTTCTTCAAATTCAGAGTCCAAACCTCGAACCTCATCCTTTTCTCTGGACGCGGCTGAGCAGAGGCTGATGAGCCAGTTGAGCTCATCGCCCTATCAATGAAGAATCTCATCATCGCCGACAGACGGGACGACCTTGTCCCCGCAAAAAATGAATCCCTGAGCGGACTGCTCTAACAGCGGAAGAAAAACGCAGATGAGGAATGGGAAGCGGGGGCAGACGCACGCTTGAGTTCAAGCAGGAGGCCGCGCAGCTTGTGAAGTCAAACCAAAGCATTGCGGGCGGCAAAGAATTCCAAATGCGATTGCCCTGGAGGCTTTGGTATTCGCTTGACCGACCAGAACAGAGCCCCTTGGGCCTTGGTCAGTCAAGCGGATACCCAGTGGATTGGGTTTCTTGCTCAGCTCCTTCAACCATCGCGATCATCCTTAGGGATTCGTGAAGTCGATCTCGCGAACAACGCCCTCTTCACCCCGTTCCCGCAACTGATATTGCTCAAGAATCCACGCGTAGGTCTTTTCCAACCCATCCCGTAAAGGGATGCTGGGCTCCCATCCCAGGTATTTTTGGATGAGTGTATTGTCGCTATTGCGGCCATTCACGCCCTTGGGCGCATCCAACTTATACTTCCGCTCAAGCTTGATTCCGGCAATGTCTTCCACGATATCAACAAGCTGATTGATGCTGACTGCTTCGCTGGATCCGAGATTGATTGGTTCAAGGATCTTCGAATTCATAATCATCGCGATCCCTTTCACACAATCGTCGATGTACATGAACGAACGCGTTTGGTGGCCGCTCCCCCAAATCTCAATCTCGTGCCTGCCACTTAGCTTGGCTTCGATTACTTTGCGGCAAATGGCCGCCGGCGCCTTCTCGCGACCACCAAACCAGGTCCCCCAGGGCCCATACACATTGTGAAAGCGGGCCACGCGCGCGTACAGATCGAAGTCCTCCATGTAGTGGCGGCACATCCGCTCAGAGAACAGTTTCTCCCAGCCATAGCCATCTTCGGCGAGTGCTGGATAGGCATCGGCCTCTTTCAGGGACGGCGCGATAAATCGATCGCCGTCGTCGGATGTATGCTGTATTTCCCCGTTATAGACGCAGGCCGAAGAAGAATAAAAAAAACGCTCCACGCTATACTTCCGCGCAGCCATCAGCATATGCGTATTGATTAACACGGAGAGCATACATAAGGCTTTATTCTTCTCGATGAACCCCATCCCGCCCATGTTAGCTGCCAGGTTATAGATATCCACAGCACCCTTGGCGGCGACTTCGCAGTTGTCCTTTTCATTCAGGTCGAGCGCCAGGTTCTCCACGTCCTCAAACCTTTGGTACCAATGCTCAAGCGGCTTCACGTCGACAGCGCGAATCCGGCTGTGCCCGGCCTTTCTCAAGGACGCCACCAAACTCCCCCCGATGAACCCGCCCGCCCCCGTAACCAAGATTAGTTTATTGCTCATCCAATCCTCCTTTTTTGCCGAAACGAAACTTGAGTGGATATCCACGTATTGCAATCCCAGGCCGATCTGAGCCGGGCGGCATGAACTCGGCAGCCGATCTTATTAAACCACGGCTTTCCGATCCGGACTTCGTACTCAACCGTTTGAAGGGATCCATTCGTCTCGCGAAGAGCCCAGGAGAGACCTTTCCTGCAAGGAAGCATCTTCGTCTTTGCTGGAGCTGGAGGGCGCCGTGTGATGTGCCCGGCATGCGAATCCGCGTTTCCGCAGTACATTAGAGACGGCCGGGAACTGTCGTCAGAAAACTGAATACGCGGCTCCCAGGTGCCTTCTTCCCGGTCGTTCAGCGCTGGGTTCAACTCCGCTCCAAGCGGCGACGCGCACCCCCGCGGTACGGGAGAAAGCCGAAGCTTGAATTCGCGCGCATATCTGGATGGTTCAGTCGATCGAACAAGCCCAAAGTTCAACCCTGGACCCTTGTTCCGCCCGCATCGCCGCGATCCACTGAGCAGCCGGGCCGACGCCGTTGAGGCTGTGCGGATTTTTCTTGCCAGTAACGAGGAAGACAATTCTCATCAGAGTGGGCCAAGCAAACAGTTGAGGGTTGAACCCGGTCCCCCGATTTCAACGGTTGCGCAATGGAAAATTCCCGCTCGATCCTGACTGACATGTTCGGAGGTCTTTGGATTACAAAGCAGGATCGCAATGCGCCGGCAATTCCCTCGCCACCTTGTTGGAACGCAGAAGCAGGGACACACCCAGGATGCCCTGGAAAAGCACCTGCGCCCCAATCAGTCCCATCAACGATCCGCTCAACCCCAGCCTGCGAGCCAAGGGAAAAGCGCACGCAAATGCCATCACCGTCATTGCCAGGTACGACCAGAAGATGGGCACCGTAAACTCCAGCGCTTGCAGGCACGCGCGAAGTGGCGCACCAATGAACAAGATGACATAAAGCAACGCGTAAAGGCGCAGGATGTAGCCGTACTGGCTCAAGGCCGGCCCATACATGATCCGCAGCCAGAAACTCGGAGCCACGGCCATAATCGCAGCGAATAGAACCGTCAAGCCACCCCATTTGATCAGGATCGAACGGGTATAGGCGAGCATGGCAGGCACCCCGCTTTGGCGCAGACGACGAGCCGTCTCCACGGGAACCACATTCTCCAGCCCCTGAAACCAAACGTGGGTGGCTCCCATCAGGTTTTGCGAAGCCTTCAACACACCCGCTGCGGCAGGCCCATAGTATATGGGCGCGGCAATTACAAAGAGGTTGGTCGATGCCCAGGTGAGCAGCGATGATCCGATGAGCCAGCGGGATAACTTCCAGTGTCGACTCGCTATGGATCTGATCCACTCCCAATGAAACTGGATCGGCTCAACCCAGAACCAGCCGACCGCCAATCCGACGATCGAGGTGCCGGCCATGGCCCAGAGTGCGGTGGCGCTGGTCAGGTATCCTGCCCGATGCAGCACAAACAAGATGGGCAGTTGCGTAAGGTAGCTGAGTGCATCATCGGCAAGCGCGCGCCGGCTTTGACGCGCGGCAAAGAAGTATCGTCGCACAAAGTCTTGCATCTGGTAGGCAAATGCCGAGACGGCCAGAGGCAGCGCAAGTTCCACCAGTTCCGCATGATGAAAGAAACTGGCCGCGGTCCTCAATACAGCCAAGACAAGAACGAGGCAGAAAATCGCCAAAATCAGCTCCTGAAAGACGACCGCACCGAGGTAGAAGGGCCTGTCTTTCTCCTCCTGCTTGGGCCAGATGCTCATCATGGGAGCGATGATCAAGGCATTCTGAAAGCTGTTGACCAATAACACGGACATCCATGCCAAGGCAAAGATGCCAAACTCACGCAGGCCCATGAAGCGGACAAGCATCATGTTGGTCAGGAAATTCGTGGCGCTCACGATCGCCTGGTCAACGAGAGCCCAGGTTTCGCGACCTAGGAACCGATCGAGCAAACCACGCTGGCGCCGCATCCAGAGCGCGCTATGTGCAATCATTCCACCCCCGAAGTGCAAGTTGGGAGAGCCGCTCCACAATCCCGCGCAGAGATCATTACCCCGTCGACCGGTTTCGCTTCCTGCATCACGGCCGCTTCCTGTGTTCGTGCCCCGTGCAGAATGACGCCGGCAGGGGCTGTGAAGATGATGTCCGTCGCGTCCATCAGTGTCGCCTTGAATTTGCTCATTGGCAAATAGACTAGATCCTGAGCCGGCAGTTCGAGCCGAGTCTGGCTCCTCCTGGCGATGCCGTCGTAAGAAAGCGAAGAGTCCAAAGTACCTCCGTCCCTGTTGCGGCGAATCACGCGCCGACCATTCATCTTGGCTTGCCGAAGCGCCCCAAGACCAAGGGCCAGACAAACGCGATATCCGAGCAAACGCGTAGCGGCCCAGTTCCCTGCTTTTGCCCCCTCCCCGGCTCAAGAAACGCAATGCCTGCGTACACCTCAAACATATGCTCGCGCCCCCAACTCCTTGCCAAGAAAAATACGTTGCAACGAGTTTTGACTGATCACGATTCCAACCAACGTCAGGATCCGTGTCTTGGCATTGCCGCAACGCAGCTCCCCGTTCTGTATCCACGGATCAAGATAGCGCGCAACCGCTTCCACCAGTTCGCCCAGATGCCGGCCGACCAGCCGATCAAAGTTCTTATTCAACTCCAAGGCGCTGAATTGAAAAAGCCGCAAGATCTCCGACCGATGCATCAAGGCCTTGGTCAGCAGATCGAAATCGCGCGCCCCGGTAGCGCGCCCATCGGGAACGTCGGCAATCCTGGTCAGCAGGTCCCCTCGGAATCGCAACTGCTGCCGTTCCGATTCAAGTACTGCCAAGTAGAGGTCGCGCTTGCGCGGGTAATGCCTGGAGACAGTGACCACATTGACCGGTGCGGCAGAGGCACAGCCGCAGGCGCAGACGCCGTCCTCCCCAAACCGGGCAAACAGCTCGGTTGCCGTTGCGGGGATGCGCTCGCCTGCGCCTCGCCCCCTGGAACTGGGGGCCGTGGCCGTGTGTCCTTCGAGCCGTGGAATGGCCTGGCTCTGGCTCGAGATGGAAAGTTTGGGCATGAGATAAGGGGCTCCGGATTCTAAGTTTCCCGCGCACCCGATTCAACCGGGGCAGCGATGATCGGCCCCATCCTTTCGACTCAAGGATGGGGTGAGATGGCCAGTTGCCATAATTTTGTCAGCTCCCGAGAGTTCTGCTTGCGCGTGCCGGCCTTTGCCGGCTCGAGGCGGGAACGCTGGACTCTTTCAACTCCGGAAAGCGTGTTTCGCTCCGAATCAGGATTGGGGAAGTTCACACTTGCCTGCAGAGCGATACCGAAGGCTCTTTCGAACAAAGCCTCGCCCTCCTCGCTTGGGGGAACATTAGGAACCCGCCAGGCAAGCGGTGGAGTAATGAGGTTGTGGTGCAGGTCCTGCAGAGCGCCTAGAGGCTGTTAAAGCGCTTAAAATCAAAAAATTGCCGACACTCTTAAGCCGCGATGAATGAAACTTCGGGTTGGCGTACCCAAGATTCTGTAACCTACTATAGCATTCGGTGGAATCAACATTTTTTGTCGGCGCGATCAAGTTTTGTCGCAAGCTGCGGCAAAATGCGAGTATGCGCCTGCAGGTACGAGCCTGGTCCTTATGACGCTGGCTGGGAGGGTCGGCTCTCAACGGACCGGTCCGGTGTTGAACAACCCGTTCAGGCCTGCCGACCTGCTTTAAACCCATGCAGCCGTCAGCATTCCCAACCCAACGGACGACAACCGAAGGCCATCTTGCCGGTCCTTGAAGTAGGCCTCATTTAGTTGCTCCGAATCGAGTTGCTCGATGCGATGGAATCCCGCACGGCCGAGCTCCGAGTGCATCTCCTCCGGGGTAAAGAACAGCTGAAACGGCTCGCCCGCGGCAGCTACACGAGCAGCCAATGCCCGGAAGGCCACACGTCCTTCCGGGCTGAGCCTCTCCGGCGCAATCGCGTAGTCGAACCCCACGCCACTACCGGCAGGCAGCTGCCCTATTGTGCCCAGGGTCGCGCGAAAGGCTTCCCGCGTGAGATAAGGGATGACGCCCAGCCATCCAAAGAAAGCCGGCTCGTGGGCATCGAAGCCTGAGTCGCGAAGCCCTTCACTCAGGGTATGGTGCTCAAAATCGAGCGGTACGAACGTGAGGCCGGCAGGCACGGGGATCAAGGCACTGGCAAGCATCTGCTTCTTCCACTCCTGCGTAGCGGGAAAGTCCACTTCGAAGACCCGCAGCGAAAGAAACCGGTTGCGGTAAGCAAAGGTGTCCAGCCCCGCCCCAAGAACCACATATTGCCGAATGCCTTGGGCAACGGCTTCCGCCAGTTTGTCTTCCACATACCGGCTGCGCACCGCCATGAAGGCACGAAAGTCCCGCGCCACCCGGTGACTCGCCCGTTCCATGTGCCGCGGATAACCTGAACCGATCAGCCGCAACGCGATTGGGTCGTCGAGCACCGGCGGCTGGTCCATCAGCTGATGCGCCGCACGGCGAATGGCCACGCCCAGTGCGGTTTTGCTCGCTTTGCCGGTCTCCATCCATTGCAGTTTAACCGACCGAAACTCAGGCGCCTCACCGGCGTAGGATCATACCTATGAGCTGGATCGGATGGGCGCTGCTTTCCGCGGCCTTTGCCGCTGCCACTGCACTGCTGGCCAAGCTAGGCGTGGCGCATGTGGACTCAAACCTGGCCATGGCCTTACGCACCAGCGTGGTTGTGGTCTTTGCCTGGGGCATCGCGCTGGCACTTGCCCGGCGGGACGCGGGATTGCTGGGCGAGATTCGTGCGCTCGATCGGCAGACCGTTCTGTTTCTCACCCTCTCCGGCCTGGCCACCGGCTTGTCCTGGCTGTGCTACTTTCGCGCACTGCAGCTGGGGCCAGCCTCGCGCGTCGCACCGCTCGACAAGCTCAGCGTCCCGCTGGTCATGCTCCTGGCGTGGCTGCTGCTGGGCGAAAAGCTCACGCTTCCCGTCGTCGCTGGAGGGCTGCTGATCACCGCCGGCGCCGTGATCATGGTCCTCGCCTGACCCGACGGCCGCGGCCATCTGCTTCTCTATACTGAGAAGATTCGGTCAAGATCAACGAGGATCATGTCGACTCATCCATTCACTCGGGCGGCCAATCCACCGGATCAGGCCGAGCCGCCGCGGCGGATCGTTCTTACCGGATTCATGGGATCTGGAAAGAGCACGGTCGGGCCGCTCGTCGCCAACCGGCTCGGCTGGAAGTTCATTGACGTCGATGACGTGATCGAAGCCGAGGCCGGCGTGTCAATCGCCGAGCTGTTTAGCCGCCACGGCGAGGCCGCATTCCGCAATCGCGAGCACGCGACCATCGCGATGCTCGCCCCCAGCGACCGAATGGTTCTGGCTCTCGGCGGTGGTGCCATTGAACGCGCCGAGACGCGCGCTCTGCTGCTCACCGCGCCCGGCACATTGCTCGTGCACCTGGAAGTAGCCCTGGCCACCACCCTGGCGCGCTGCGCCGGGACAGAGCACGCCCGCCCCATCTTCGCCGACCAGGCCAACCTCGCAGATCGCTACAACCGCCGCCTCCCTTTGTACCGCACCGCGCACCTCAACATTGCCGTCGACGCGCTCACCCCCGACCAGGTGTGCAATGCAATTCTTGAGGCCGCCCGGCTCGCCTGACCGCCATGCGGGCCGCCTGAGGGTCCCGGCTTGTTATCATGAACCAGAGGATTGCCACAGCAAGCCCGGCCGGATTTTCCTATTCCTATCCTCGGACAGCCAAAATGCGTCCGCGGTGAACGCCATAAGCTGAGGCTTCCCACCACGTCCATGGCACCCGCTTCCCCCCAATCCGCACATCCTGCCTCGCTGGCCGTCGACGGCGGGCCCCACGCCGCTTTGCCACTTCACGCGCCTTCGCCCGGCGCCACGGCAACGCTGATCCACGATCTGCGCGAGTTGTTCAAAGTCAAGGTTGTAGGCCTGGTGCTGGTTACGGGCTGGGGCGGGTTTTATCTCGGCTCCATGCAGTCTGGGATCTCCAGCGTCCAGCCGGGCTTGTTGGACGCACTGTTCGGCATCGGCCTGGTCTCGGCCGGTGCAGGCGCGCTGAATGAAGCTCTGGAGCGCAAGTCTGACGCACGGATGATCCGCACCGCGCAACGCCCCCTGGCACGCGGCCGCTTCTCGCTCGCCGAAGGGATCATTGCCGGACTCGGCACTCTCACCTTGGGCGCGGGGTGGCTGTTGCTGCGCACCAATCTGCTCACCGTGTCTCTCGCCCTGCTCACAGCTTTCTGCTACGTAGCTATCTATACGCCGCTCAAGCGTTTCACCTCGCTGGCCACGTTTATTGGTGCCTTTCCCGGCGCCATGGGACCACTGCTGGGTTGGACCGCGGCACGACCGCACATCGAGTGGCCGGCAGTCGCTCTTTTCGCCATCCTGTTTGTCTGGCAGTTCCCTCACTTCATGGCCATCTCCTGGCTTTACCGCGTCGACTACGCCCGCGCCGGCATCCGCATGTTGCCCGTGGTCCAGCCTGACGGCTGGTCGACGGTGGCTGAGGCGCTGTTCTTCGCCGTGGTCATGATTCCCGTCAGCCTGGCTCCCTGGTTTCTCGGAGTCGCAAGCGTCACGTACGCCGTGCTGGCGGTATTGCTTGGCTTGCTTTACCTTGCCTACACCATCCGCTTCGCGGGCATCCTGCGCACCAGGGACGAGGCCGAAAGCCGCTCTCTGGCACGCGATCTGCTCAAGGTGAGCGTTCTCTATCTGCCGCTGCTGTTCACCACACTCATGCTTTGCGCCACGCGGAAACACTAAAGGAATTCCGTATCATGACCACTGCTGTCGCTCCGCAATCGAGCACCCGGGCCGCCATTGCAGCGATCCTCGCCATCAGCATCGCGGCTACGCTGTTCCTTTTCTGGCTCATCTATGTTCACCCAGCCGCTGCTTCGAGCACGCAATACGCGTTTCTCCCCGCCCTGAATGCAATTCTCAACGGCCTGAGCGCAACTGCGCTTCCGATCGGATTCACCTTCATCCGCGGGCGCCGAATCAAGGCCCATCGCGCCGCCATGATGACGGCATTTGTTTTTTCGACGCTTTTTCTGATCAGCTATATCGCACACCACGCGCTCCACGGGGACGTGCGCTATCCCGTCCATGCTGCGCTGCGATCCGTATATCTTCCGCTCCTGGCCAGCCACATCATCCTGGCCATTGTGGCGCTGCCCATGGTGCTGATCACATTCTTCTTCTCGCTGAGCGGCCGCATTCCGCAGCACCGCAAAATCGCTCGCTGGACATTCCCGCTTTGGCTATATGTCTCGGTCACTGGAGTGATTACCTACGTGATGCTGCGCCTGGCGCAAGGGTAGGGCCCGAGATGCATGCTCGCCCCACGAATCGCATTCCAGCTGAATCCGACCTGTCCCAACCCGACGACGGCACGCGTCAGCTTCTGCAAGGGGGTGCCTGGATTCTTGGTTCGGGAATTGCTGCCGCCGTTTTGTTGATTACGGTGTTGGGCGGCTTTTCCCCCACCGGAGCCAGCACCAATACTGGTTGGTTCGCTCTCATCGTCGCCTTGATGTGCATTCCCTTCGGCGGACTGCTGTTGGCGCTCGGAGTAGCCAAGTGGTTCCGGAACCGCCGGATGGCGAGGCTGCGCTAAAAATCGCACCGCCAGCCTGTGTGCCGCGTCGGCGGCCCATTCCGATCTGTTTCGTTGCCGGCCGCGCAGATTAACAATATCTACGCCGGTGGTGCTTGCAGGATTCCAGATACCGAATCAGGCCAGGAAGAATAGGGACCTGAGGCCGGTTCCTGAGACGAAATCTGTTCTCGCGCCCCAGCTGGAGGGTCGTCACGCCGGCGAGCCTCTGCTCAACGGAAGTCTTAAGCTTCGGCAATGGCGGCGATTGACACCTTCAAGCCAGGGATTCGTACGGGGAGCTTCGCACCTTGCCGCGCTGGCGGGTTCGCGGGAAACCACTTAATCCACTCTTCATTCATTCCGGCGAAGTCGGCTTCTTCTAGAAGAATGACCGTGGCACTCACAACCCGGTCAAGGGACGTGCCTGCGGCATCGAGGATGGCAGAGACATTCTTCAGGCACTGCCGGGTCTGCTCCTGGATTGTTTCCGCTACAATCTTCCCCGTCACTGGATCATGCGGCCCAGTACCGGAGACGAAGACAAGTCCCGCTGCCCGAACCGCTTGGCTATATGCAGGAGGTGGAGATGGGGCATTCGTCGTTCGAATAATTTCCCTTGCCATACATTCCTCCAGAGCTCGTTGCAAGAGCCATTTCGGCAACTTTAACACGACTGTGCAACCGGCGATGGAGACCGAGACGGAAGTCTCCGTCGATCTCGGTTTGCGGGTTGCCAGTTGGCGAATCTATGCGTTCACCGGTAGCCGCGCGCGAGGAGCTATTTCGCGCCAGCCTCGAAGGCCACTGGCATAGTTGAATCTCATAGCTACAAACAAGGATTCAGTTGCAATAGGATTGGGCGAACGTCGGGCATAAAAACGGATGTCGAAGCACCTGCAAACTGTTCTTTCCGCTAGTTTTATGCTGAAATCCTGGTCACGTCGGCTGGTCGAAATGTAACAGGAATGAGTGACACGGGATTTTGGCAAGTGACAAGAGATTTTGGCAAACGACAGCGCAACCCTTGGCCTCTACCCGATCTGGTATTCTTTCTCCTTATAGGAGCGCAGGAATATGGCGAGAAGCGTAAACAAAGTGACCCTTTTGGGCAATGTAGGCAAGGATCCCGAGATTCGTTCGACGGCCGGTGGCACCATGGTGGCTAACCTGACGCTGGCAACCAGCGACCGGCAAAAAGATGCCCAGGGAAACTGGCAGGACCGCACTGAATGGCACAACCTGGTGGCATTCACGCGGACCGCAGAAATCGTTCGCGATTATGTCAAAAAGGGCTCCAAGCTCTACATCGAAGGCAAGATTCAGACCCGCAGCTGGGACGACAAGGAATCCGGCCAGAAGCGCTACCGCACCGAGATCCTTGTGAATGAACTGGTGCTGCTGACCGGGCGCGAAGAAGGCGCTGGCGGCGGACAAGGTGGGTATACCCGCGCATCCAGTTCCTCTGGCTCCAGTTCTTCTGCCGGCTTTGATCAGCGAACTCCTGCCGCGGCCGGCGGCCAAGAGGATTACGCACAGTCAGCGGAAATCTCGGACGACGATATTCCGTTTTAGTTCGGACCTACTTTATAAATGTAAATAAATGACCTTGTCCCTAGAATGCGTGTCCCTCAACGGGCGGGTTTTGAGGAGTTAATCCTCCTCGTAGTAGCAGTCGAGGCGGTGGGAATGTGGAAATCGGCTTCATCGATTTCCAAGGTCTGTGGAAAGGGTGGGAAAAACAGTTTTATCGTTTTTCCCATGCTTTCCACAGACCGGCATTTCCACCGCCTGCTTTGGCCGCCGCGACTTTTCCACAGCTTTTGGCCGGCCGCAATTCTTGCGGCTTTTTTGATCCTGCACCAATACACAAGACCCCTCTGCGCCGTCTCTCCAGGCCCAACTTAGCCGCATACATTCAACTTTTTCATACCTCAGTCCATTCCTTGTTTTTTACGAAAAGTCTTGTTTACATCCGTAAATTTGTAAGCTAGGATTTTGTCTGTAGGACGGACCTCGCAAATCGTGTCAACAACATGAGCAAATACCGAATGAAAAACTTAATTCTCGAATCTGGAGAACGGTTTCCCTTGCTCGTAAATGACGTCGGGATTCCCGTTCATGGCCCAACGGTTTATTGTGTTGCTGAACTCCGCAACCGTCACCGTGCTGCTAACACGATCGCGAACGCTATTTCAGCACTCAGCCTTTTCCAGAACTTCCTCGATGAAAATGCTATTGACCTTGCACAGCGGCTTGAAGAGGGGAAGTTGCTCGAGCTCGGCGAAATCGAAGAGCTTGTGCGCGCGTGTCGTATTGACCGATCTGCCCAAGAGCAGGATGCCCCG
>DATDLS010000486.1:0-2828 GCA_036519195.1 Occallatibacter sp.
GCAGCTCCAGTGGATTCACCTACGCCACGAAGAGGTCGCGGCGTTTGCCGCTGGCGCGGAAGCGCACCTTACAGGGCAACTTTCAGTCTGCGCGGGGAGCTGCGGACCTGGCAACTTACATCTGATCAACGGCCTCTACGACTGTCACCGAAGCCGGGTACCAGTGCTCGCGATTGCTGCACAAATTCCCAGTGGTGAAATTGGCAGCGGATATTTTCAGGAAACGCATCCAGAGCATCTCTTTGCGCAGTGCAGCGATTATTGCGAAGTGGTGTCGCATCCCGAGCAAATGCCTCGCGTCTTGGAAATTGCAATACAGACGGCAATCTCCCGTCGAGGCGTTGCGGTGGTCGTGATCCCCGGAGACGTTGCCATCGAGGAAGCGACTGTCGCCACGCCACGGCTTCTCTTCCCGCCGCCACAACCCACAGTGCGTCCCTCGGACGAAGAGATCGACACTCTGGCAGACCTTCTCAGTGGGTCGAAGAAAATCACGATTCTGGCTGGGGCTGGCTGCGCGGGTGCTCATGCGGAATTGATCACCCTGGCCGGGAAATTAAACTCTCCGATTGTTCATGCGATGCGCGGGAAGGAATTCATCGAGTACGACAACCCCTTCGACGTCGGGATGACGGGCCTGTTGGGATTCTCGTCCGGCTATTACGCGATGATGAACTGCGACCTACTCTTAATGATCGGGACCGATTTCCCTTATCAACAGTTTTTCCCAAAGGACGCCAAGATCGTTCAGATCGATATCCGTGGGGAGCAACTAGGGCGGCGTACCAAGGTCGATTATGGATTCGTCGGGGACACAAAGGCGACGCTTAGAGCCCTCCTTCCAAAGCTGACACAGAACGAAAGCGACAAGCATCTAAAGGCTTCACTCGAACAATACGCGAAAGCGCGCAAGGGTCTTGACGATCTCGCCGTTCCGGGATCGTGGGAGATGGTCCACCCGCAATATGTCGTGAGAACACTCGACGAGCTCGCGGCGGATGACGCGATTTTCTCCTGCGATGTGGGCACGCCGACGATTTGGGCCGCCCGCTACCTAACAATGAATGGCAGGCGCCGGCTGTTGGGCTCCTTTAACCATGGATCGATGGCGAATGCTCTGCCGCAAGCCATCGGTGCGCAAGTAAGTCATCCCGGCCGGCAAGTTGTGACGCTGTCTGGCGACGGCGGGCTTGCCATGCTCATGGGCGATCTGCTTTCACTTCGACAACTAAAAGCTCCAGTCAAAGTTGTGGTCTTCAAGAACGATTCGCTCGCCTTTGTTGAGCTCGAAATGAAGGCGGCAGGCCTTGTTGATTTTGGAACGAATCTCGAGAACCCAGACTTTGCAAAATTGGCCGAGGCCGCCGGTATCTTGGGTTTGAAAGCTGAGACGCCAGATAAAGTCCGGCCGATGATAGCGGCAGCTTTGGAGTATGACGGCCCCGCTTTGCTTGAAGTTCCAGTCAGTCGTCACGAACTCTCGATGCCGCCGACTATAACGCTTGAACAGGCAAAGGGTTTTGGCCTGTTTGCGCTCAAGGCAGTTCTCAGCGGGCGCGGCGACGAACTGATCGATCTCGCCGATACAAATCTCTGGCGCTGAACAGAATGGAACATCAGTTGCCAATCCTTGCAAAAGATACCGGCCCGAATCCAATGCGAGCCGCGCTCTCTCTACTACCAACGGGGAGAATTCGCGCGCATACGGCAATCTTGTGCGTTCTTTTGCTCTTTGGAAGCTGTGCTCTTGCCCAGAGCGCGCCGGTTTCGCCCGATCACCCGTGGCATGGTGTCGGCGAACAAAGAATCGAAGCGGATGCGAAGAATTCTCGAGAGTCCAGTTTCAGCATCGATCCGATCAAGAGCTATTCCTTGGCCGAGTTGATCGACCTGGCGGAAATGCACAATCCCGAGACACAGCTCGCCTGGGAACGTGCCCGAGCACAAGCCGCGGCTCTAGGCGTCGCGCGCAGCGAATTGTTTCCCACCCTGGCAGCTGCTGCACTTTCCCAAACCAGCCGGCAGGAAACTTATCTCGGAACTCGTTATTACCGCCAAACCTTTCAGGACTTTCAGGGGGCATTGGATCTCAACTACACGGTCTTTGATTTTGGCGCAAGGGCAGGCCGAATCGATGCCGCCAAAGCGGAAGTCCTGGCAGCCAACTTCGAGTTTAATGACACACACCGCAGAGTCATTTACGAGGTCGAGCAAGCCTACTATCAGATTCTAAATGCGTCAGGTCAAGAGGACGCCGCCCGAGCCAGTCTATCCAATGCGCAAGGTGTGGAACAATCCGCGGAAGAGCGATTGAACAATGGACTGGCGACCCTTCCGGATGTGCTGGAAGCTCGAAGCGCAACCGCACAGGCAGAATACGAGCTGCAAACTGCGTTGGGTGCTGAAGAGACAGCGCAAGGAGATTTGGCAACCGCGCTTGGAACCTCTCCAACGGCGACGATTCACACGGAAACTCTCAAGGAGCTGCCAACTCCCGACTCGATGGTCGACTCGGTGGACCTCGCCATCAACCGCGCCTTCGCGCAGCGTCCAGATCTCATGCGGCTGGTGGCCGAAATAAGATCGTCGAACGCAAAGGTTACGGAGGCGCGCGCGGCCTTCTACCCTTCCCTAGCTGTTAATGTCAATCCGGTTGCGCAATCCTTGTATGGGTTGCAGCAAACGCTACCCTGGGGCCACACAGCAGGACTCACGGGCGGATTGAGTCTAAGCCTGAACTGGACGGTGTTCGACAGCGGCGCGCGAAAAAACAATGTTGTGCAAGCCGAAGCGAATGTCCGCGCGGCAGAAGCGCAAGCCAACGCCGC
>DATDLS010000487.1:0-58260 GCA_036519195.1 Occallatibacter sp.
GCTTCGCCGCGTCTCTCGATGAGTTTTCCAAGGCATGGGCAATCTATTTTCCCGATGTGGTCAGCAGCAAGAGCAAAAAAGCACTCACTAAAATGTGAGACAAATTCACCGGAATCGCCGTGAATTAACCGCAACCGCACAGCGCCATTCTCCCGCCGCCATGCCGGATAGCCGCCCCATCGTTCGTCACCGATCAGATGTACCTGCGTTGAACCTGCGTACCTGTCTAGCGTGCCCTCGATGACGGCGCGGAGCTTCTTGGGCCGCGCGGCGCTGATCTCTCCGCGCTTCGCCCGCGCCTCCTGCGTCAGTAGATACTCTCGCCCAACCTCGCGGAAGGGGCGGTTGAACACAGGAACGTCATGCTTGATGCGGAATCGGACATCGGCGTCCTGATCGAAGGCCCGCTCGCGGGCCGCGCTGATGTCGGTTGTTTTGAGCGAAACCGTCTTATAGCGGTCGGCCTTCGGCATCTTCATGCGGCAATACCACATGCGATGATCCACGTCGCCGCGCCGGAAGAGAATCAGACCCCGGTTTCAGCTCCTCTTTCTCGGTAATGAAGGCCATGTCGCCTCCTCTTGTTTATTCCGTTCTGTGCAGTTTCCGTGTAGATTATTTCTGCAAGCCATTGATTCTTCGTGGCTGTGCAGACTTTGTATGGTACATTATAGAAAATTATGTTCTTTATTTCTAGTTATTTATGATATAGTTGTCATCCTGGATGAGGGTGCAAGGAAAACCCGAGCGGGTTATCCCTGCCGAGCTTTTCGTTCAAAGAATAACGAAGGGCGGCAGGTTCGCCGTTACATCACTCCGTCTCAAAATCTGTGGAGACACTGAGTTCCTTCCATATTCGTGCTTCTTCTAATCGCGCGAGATCGTTTTTCTCCACAGCGGCATACGCATCGCTGCCGAGCAACAGTCGCAACGGAGGGTTTCGCTCCTGCGTCAGATGGATGATCGCCTGAGCCGCCTTTTTCGGATCACCAGGCTGTTTCCCGTTGTAGTTGCGCTGAAATCTCGCCGTAGCTCCAACAGTCGAGTCGTATGCGGGATGACCTTCGCTCAGTTCGGTGGAACTCCCGGCGAAGTCCGTGCGGAATCCACCAGGTTCAACAATTGTGACCTTGATGCCGAGTGGCGCTACTTCGCGTGACAGCACTTCAGAAAAGCCTTCGACGCCCCATTTCGCCGCCGAATAAGGCCCACGCCCCGGAGGGCCGATCCTTCCGCCCACCGATGAAAATTGAATGAAGTGGCCTGTGTTCTTTTCGCGAAAATACGGAAGAGCTGCCTTGGTCACAATAATCGTTCCGAAGAGATTCGTTTCGATCTGTGCCCGGAATTCCGACAGAGGCGTGTCTTCGATGGACGAAAGATTGCCATATCCCGCATTGTTGATGACCACATCCAGCGAGCCAAATAGATCGATCGCCGACACTACCGCGTTTGCTGCTGCTGCTTCGTCGGTAACATCCAACGCGAAGAGCTTGACCTGATTCCCATATCGTTCCGACAGATCACCCAGCGACTCAATGCTCCGAGCTGTCGCCAACACCATATTGCCCGCAGCAAGGCCCGCTTCAACAATTGCGCGACCCAGACCACGGGAGCTGCCGGTGACTAACCATACCTGCGCCATTCATCCTCCTTCCTGTATCGAAGCCGACCACCCGGATATTCTGGAGAAGCTTCTCAAACTCAGGATCTACTGCGCTGACAAGACAAAGCAATCGAGAACGACACCGCCTGAAGCTAAGATCGCATACTCAGGAACGGACACGCGACCCGCTGACCATTGCGTAAACACAGCACTGGTCCCTTTTATCCTGCCAAAATGGCCCCTTTTTCACTGTCACCGACAGCGATTTTGATCCGGCGCGTCCTGGGAGGGAGAACCTTAGAAACGGTGGGTATAAAAATGGGCACAGTGGGCAAAGTCCGGAGATGAAAATCTTCTTTAAGTTATTGATTCTATGGTGGACGCGGTAGGAATCGAACCTACAACCTGTCGGTTAAGAGCCGAATGCTCTGCCAGTTGAGCTACGCGTCCATTCAAGCGGGGGTATGCCATGCCGCGAAGACTTTGCGCACGGCGGGACAAGGCTGCGGTGCACTGCCGACCCTTGAAAAATATAGCACAATCCTGGAAGGATTCCAAAGACAGACGCAAGCGGCCACGGGTAGTGGAGCATCGATATCGGACCAGCCAAGAGATTGCAGACGCGGGCTCTCTTCGGGGGGGGGAATTCTCAAATTGGACAGGGTAAATCTGCCGAGAGGAAGGTTGAAGACGGAGCAAGCTCTAGAAGTTGAAGGCCAGGCCGCCCGAGACACTGCGCTGCCCCTGGGCGAATATCAGGACCGAACCATCGCTTAACACATAAGGGCGGTAACCCTGAGTCAGCAGGTTGTGTACATTGATCATCGCTTCAAAGCCGTTGCCTCCTGCTTCGTTATTGCGGCGGAATCCAATGGGCTGGCGCAGCTGAACGTTCATGTAGGGACCGGCTGAGTCCTGAGAGAAAGCGGCCACGGAAGTGACGGTGTCTTCAGGCTGCCAGCGGTAGGTGGCTCGCCAGCGGGTTCCCGTTCCGTCCAGCGTGCCGGACAGGGAGATGGAGTACGTCTGGGCGTGGCGTGCGCGCGCTGAGGCCAGCAGCTGGGTCATGCCGATTCCCTGCCCCGCCTGCTGCGTCGAGGCTGTCAAGCGTAGCGCATCGCCGTTGGCGTAGCTTGCCCGCAACTGGCATCTTTTGGCGAGCCTGCGCTCGAACGACGCTTCCATCCCCGCTGTGGACAAGGACGGCCCTGCAACCCGGACCAACCCGCTGGCTGGGTCGTAGAGCAGCTGCCCTGGCTCGGCGCCGGGACCGGCTGCGGTAAACCGGCTCATCGCCTCCATCACCGGGTTGCTGATGCTGTCGGCAAACACCAGCACGGCTACATTCGAACTGCTGGTGCTGTGCTCCCAGCCGATCTCCTGGTGTAGGCCATGCTCCATGGCCAGCTTTCCGTCGCGCGTGGAAAGCGCGGGAAGCCAGGCCCGCGCCTGACTGTCGTCCAGGTCCTGCGCAGCCGGGAGGGAGGTGTCTACGCGGTAATGAATTGTGGAGTCGCCGCTATGCCAGGCGACGTTGGCAAAGGGCAGCGCCGCGACCACGGTGTTGGGCGAGTTCTGGGCAAACCGGGCCAGCACCTGGGAGGAGCCAACTTCGGCATCCAGCGAATCGCCCAGTTGGATCGTCTCCTCGGTTCGGAACGCCGCCTCATCCAGCCCTTCACTCCCCCCGGCATCGATGCCGGGGTGAATCGACACGGCAGCTACCGACTCGACTGAGCCGGCAAATCCGAGATCCTGCCGGAAGCCCAACATCGACTCCATGCCGGCATTTGAATCCGGATCGAAATCTACCTGTGCCAGCAATTCGCGGCTGTTTGCCGGGGTCTCTTCAAGTGTCGCCGAAACGCGATCACCGCTCTCGCCAAAGCTGCCTTGCTGTCCAGTGGCCACGAGGCGCGCCTTCAGGCGAGGTGACCTGCCGCTGCGGTCTGAGACCACGACCAAGGGACCATCTTCCAGCCAGCGCAACAGGGGTCGGTTGGCAGCTGCACGCAGCGTCCACTTCCAGTCGTCCTGCTGGGTATCGCCAGCCCGTGGCTCCGAAGGCAGCCACTGCATCACTTCATATAAGGTGTTGAGGGTCAGATTAACCACGGCACTGGAGCGCAAGCGAATATCTTCGCGCAATGAGGGCAGAAACGAGGTGCCCATGGCCTTGACCGCATAGCGACCTGGCAATACGGAAGGAAGATTATAGCGGCCTCTGCTGTCGGTAAAGACGCTGGCAATGACAGTGAGATCCGGCCGAAGCAACTGCACTGTGACACCGATTTGCGCTACACCCTGGGAATCGCGCACCGCGCCGGAGATCGTTCCCGGTGCGGCTCCATGGACCGGAGCACTTCCGAGAGCGATCAGCGACAGCAACAACACGATATGTGGCCTGCACATGATCACGATTGGTGATTTGTCGGCGTCGGTGGCTGAATTCGTGCAAGTTGAATCTGCGCAGGCATCCAAATCTCCGGTCCGGTAGCCTTATGTGCGCAACACACTCTATTCCACGACAAAAGGCGCCGATTGTGCAATCTCTTGTTTCGAGACTGTGTCATTTATTTTGATGGTCACCGCGTATTTTCCTGGCTGAAGCCCGGCCATAGGCAAGCTTTTCTCCACCGTCAACTGGTCGCTGTGCGCCCCCAGGTCCTTTGACTCCATTTCCTTTTCGAAGACCACGGTGTTCGTGGCGGTGTCGACAATCTGGTAAACCACGGTTGCTTCGTTGCTCTTGGTGGTGTCATTGATGCCCAGATTGTAGACCTGCATCCAGAAGTTCAGCTGCTGGTTGCGCTTGAAGCTCACCGGAGTGGCCCGGTTGGGGCTTACCCGCGGGCAGATGTGTGTATTGCCGATTACGCAGCTGCCTTCGCCGATATCCCGGGAAGAAACCAGGTTCATTTCGTCGCCCAAAATCAGCGAAGAGGTGGCCAGCTTTTCATCGTGGAAAGCGGGCACTTCCAGGCTGCTTCCGAACAGGCCAAGGTGGTCAGGATTGTTGACATCCTTGATGGCAATGTCCAGGCGATAAAGACCGGGAACCAGAGGCAAGGCCTTCCAGTAAACCCGCTTTCCGGTCCGTGCTCTCTCCAGCAGCTCCGCCGGCTCGTCCACTTCGACCGTGTCTTCCTGGCTCTGCACCGTCTTGTGGGTCAGAGTGGTGACTTTGATCAGGATGTTGACAACGCCTTTGGACACACCGTCCTTGGTCACAAAGGTGATGTCGCTGTTCTTCAGCTGCACGGTGACGGGGACAAGCACGGTGCTGTCGGTGACCTTCACAAAGTCGGTGCGTACATCAAACGGGAATACGGGGCCGTTCAACAGCTTGTGCTCGGAGATGAAGTTGTCCAGGTCAGTAAATTTGATCGGGGGTGGGGCAAAAATCTTGGCCGCGAGCTCGATGCGGTCAAATTCCTTGGAGGCCTGCGAAGAGGAATTCGGGCCCGTGCCCAGATTCTCCATGCCGCCCTTGAAGCGGTCGGCCTTCTTGGCCATGCCCATCTCTTCCCACTGGGTCAGACCAGCGCCAGGAACCTTGGCAAGCGCGTCCTTTTCGCTGCGGTCGATGGTGAAGTGGTAGTCACCGCACTGGCAGGTATCGACAAACTCCAGATCGATGTTGTCGCCAATGCCTTCGAGATAACGGTAGTGCCAGACCTCGAAGGGAAAGGTGGAGGTCTCACCGCCGCCCTCGTCCATGGGCCGCTCGTAGGCGCCACCGGAGGGGTGGGAGTCGATCGAGTCCGGCTTGCCGAAGGAGATATAGATATGCCCGCGGTCTGTTTTCCACCCTGGCTTGCCGGCCGCGAAATGCTCGTTGGCATAGGCGATGCGGCGGTAATGCTCCTCGCGGAACTCATTCTCCGGTGAGTCCGGATTGGGATTGCGGCGCAGCCAGAACTGCTCGATGAACGCGTCGCGCTCCTCATCGTTGCTCAGCGACTTGAAGGTCTTGGCCTCTTCATCGGTGATGATCCAGACCACGTCCTGGTTGAGCCAGGTTCTGTAGCCACCCTTTAACTCGTGCTTCAAGGCCTTCTGCGCCTCGAGTTGCTCCTTGTCAGAGCGCTTGCGCTTCAACGGATCCGGTTCCTGATCCTGGCCGGCAGCCGGCTGGGCCTGCTGTGCCGACGGCGCTGCGGGCTCCTGAGCCCGCAGCGCATAAGCGGGGGTGAACACCAGGCCAAAACCCAGTGCTGCGAACACAAGTGTGCGTCGATTGAGCATCATTGCCTTCAAAACTCCTGCGATTCTCTATTCTACGTGTCCCAATCAGGCTGGACAAGGTTCCGTTCGGAGTTGGCTGGGGTTTGGACGCCTGGGCAGCTCAAATGTCACCTGATTGTCACCTGAAATATCGTTCAGACTTGAGGAAAACTGGCAGCGCCAGGCTGGGCTGAGACCCTCTGGCCGGGGCACGCGTCCAAAAACCAAGCGCAATCCATCCGAAAGTGGCTTTTTCGCACATTTCGCACCTTGATGCCGTCCGAGATCAGCCCGCCGGAAACGGACTGGCCGTTGCGGCCTGCGTTGCGGCATTTTTGCTGGCTCCCTTCCGGGAGCACGGCAGGCGAAACCGGCTGAGCGGGGGTCGGTTTTAACCATCTCGAGGGAACTGAAATGGAGACAATTGCGTAGACTGAATCTGGAGATACCTGGAGTTCGAATCATCCATGAAAAAAATACTTTTGATTATTCTCGCCGTAGTGGTGACCGCCGGGCTGGTGGCAGCCTTCATTTATAAGCAGCAATCCGGCTTCACCAAGGTCCTGACCGCCAAAATCGTCAAGCAGGATCTGTCGACGGTGGTCAGTGGCACCGGCCAGATCAGGTCCAAATACTATGTAAACCTGGGCGCCACGGCCATGGGCCGTATTACACATCTCTACGTGAAAGAGGGAGAGCGGGTAAAGAAAGGCGAGACGGTAGCCACCATTGAGCATGTGCAGCAGGAGGCCAGCGTGGAAGGCCAGCAGGCTGCCATCTCCGCGGCCAGGACCGATATCGCCTCATATATTGCAGCGGAAAAGACTTCGGAAGCTAATTTAGACCACGCCACGGCGGATTTGGAGCAGAAGAAGCTGGACTGGGACCGTGCCCAGGCGCTCTTTCACGACGGCATCATGGCCAAGCAGGACTTTGACGCCAAGAAGGCTGCCTATGATCTGGACGAGGCGTCTGTGGCCCAGGCGGTTGCGCAGCTGAACCAGGCAAAAGCGCAAACCGATTCGGCACGCGGGCACCTGGCCACGGCCGAGGCCACTCTGCGCGGCGACCAGAACATCCTCGACCTGACCAGCGCGATTGCCCCCTTTGACGGCATCGTGACCAACGAGCCGATGCGCGAGGGTGAAACGGTGGTGGAAGGCATTCAGAACACCGAAGGCTCGACAATCATGACCATCGCCGACATGAGCGTGGTGACGGCTGAGGTGAAGGTAGATGAGACAGACATCGTCAACATCCAGATGGGCCAACCGGCTGAGGTGACTGTGGACGCGCTGCCCGGCAAGATCTTCAAAGGGCATGTAACCCTGGTAGGGGACCAGGCGTTGCTGCGCTCCACGGGTGTGGCTACTTCGCAGTCCACCACGGGCACCGAAGAAGCCAAGGATTTCAAGGTGGTGGTGACACTGGATAACCCGACCAATGAACTGCGGCCGGGGCTTTCCACTACCGCCAAGATCACCACCGCGCACAAGTTAGACGTGCTGTCGTTGCCCATCCAAGCGTTGACCATGCATGACCCGAACGACGACAAGCCCAAGAGCCAGGGTGGCGTACAGGCCGCATCCACATCTTCCACTCCCAAGAGCGCTCCCGTGCAGGGGGTCTACGTGCTCGAGAAAGACAAGAACGGGAAACTGCGGGTGAAGTTTGAGCCCGTGACCACTGGAATCACAGGAGCCACCGACATTGAAGTGCTGTCTGGGCTGACCGAGGGGCAAGAGATCGTGACCGGACCGTTCAAGACACTGCGCACGCTCAAGGGCGGTTCGCTGGTCAAGCGCGATACGGAAAAGCCGCTGGCGCCGGCCAATACATAAGCCAAGTTCTGGACGCAGCATACGAACCATTTCAAAGTCGGCATCGTCAATCAATTGAGCACTCAGCACTTATAGCATCCAGAAGAACTCTCGGGGAATGAGCTCCAATGGACCGCCGCGAGGATAGCGGGCAGAGGAAACGCCCGCACCGGGACAGACCAGCACAGCTCGGGCAAAGGACAGGATCAGGATGGCTCTGGAAAGCATCGGCAGCGAAGAACTGGCGCAGGCCAAGGCCGGCAAGCAAGGCGACGTGATTGTCGTCGAAGACCTGTGGCGCACCTACGACATGGGCTTGGAGCAGCAGGTGCAGGCGCTGCGCGGCGTCTCCTTGCGCATCAAGCACAACGAGTACGTGGCCATCATGGGGCCATCCGGATCGGGGAAGTCGACCCTGATGAACCTTATCGGTTGCCTGGATACACCGTCCAAAGGCAAGTACTGGCTGAGCGGACAGCTGGTCAGCGAGCTCGACGACGACCAGCTGGCGCGTATTCGCAACAAGGAAATCGGCTTTGTCTTCCAGACCTTCAACCTGCTGGCCCGCGCCACTTCACTGCATAATGTGGAACTGCCGCTCATCTATAACGGCACTCCGGCCGCTGCCCGGCTGGAACGCGCCAAGGAATCGCTGGCCAGCGTGGGACTGGAGACGCGTATGAACCACAAGCCGAATGAGCTCTCCGGCGGCCAGCGCCAGCGCGTGGCCATTGCGCGTGCGCTGGTGAACAGGCCCTCCATCATCCTGGCCGACGAACCGACCGGTAACCTCGACTCCAAGACCGGCGTTGAGATTATGTCCCTATTCGATACACTGCACGCCGGCGGCAACACCATCGTGCTGGTCACCCACGAGCCCGATATAGCCGAATACGCTCATCGCGTGATTCACATTCGCGACGGCCAGATTTTCTCCGACGAGCCTTCCAAGCGCTTCCGCTAGGACCTGGCCACGCACTTCTCCAAACTCCTTCTCCGGCTGCTGTGCTCTACACTCGATGTCGAAGCCTTCATTCGGCTCTAGAGGTTCCAATCCATTGCCAAGCCTGCCTCCTTTCTTCCTGTCTGCTGCCGCGGCCGCGCTCGTAGTCATTGCACCCGTCGCACGGCCCCAGGCGCCGGGTGCCGTGCCGGCGTCTGCGGACGGCAATCGCAAAGCCCTCAACCAGATTTTTGAGGATTACTGGCAAGACAACCTGGTTCACTCACCCGAGTTTGCCTCGACGCTGGGCGACAAGCGGTATAACGACCGGATTTCCGACTACTCGGTCAAGGCGTACAACGAGAGCCTGTCCCGCGAACAGGGCTTCCTCATGCGCCTGGCGGCCATTGACACCGCCGGGCTGAGCGACCAGGAGAAGATCAGCCGCGACCTGTTGTTGCGCCAGATTGTGGATGATCAGGAGAGCGCCGAGTTCAAAGAGTGGGAGATGCCCATTAACCAGATGGGCGGCATCTACACCACGTATCCGGACCTGGCTGGGCAGCTCAGCTTCACGACCGTCAAAGACTACGACGATTGGATTGCCCGGCTGAGCCTGATCCCGAAAGCATTCGACCAGGTCACCGCCAACATGGCCCTGGGAATCGAAGACCATCGCGTGCCGCCGAAGTATCTGCTTCAAAAGGCGCTCGACCAGGTGAAGGCAATGGCCGCCGAGAAGCCCGAAGACTCGCCGCTGGCATTGCCGCTGAAAAGCTTCCCGGCAACGATCAAGCCGCTCGAACAGGAACGCATCAAGAAGCAGACGCTGGACGCAATTTCCCAGGATGTGCTGCCAGCCTACATGCGTCTGGCGCGCTTCCTGGAAGTCAGCTACGTGCCGGCCGGCCGCACCGATCCCGGCATCTCTTCCCTGCCCGATGGCGCAAAGTATTACCAGTTCCTCATCCGCCGCAACACCACCACCGACCTGAAGCCCGAACAGATCCACCAGATCGGCCTGGATGAGGTGAAGCGCGACGAAACCGAGATGCTGGCCATCGCCCAGAAACTCGGTTTCAACGACCTGGCCAGCTTTCGCGCCAGCCTCAACACCAACCCCAAGCTCAAAGCCCCCTCCGGTGATGCGGTGATGGCCGCCTACAAGAGCTACCTGGGCCCCATGGAAGCCAAACTGCCCCAGCTGTTCGGCCACCTTCCCAAGGCAAAGCTTGAAGTCGTCCCCGTCCCCGCCTACCTCGAGAAAGTGATGTACCCCGCTTACTATGAAGAGGGGGCCGCCGACGGCAGCCGCCCCGGCCGCCTGCGCGTCAACGAGTACAACGCCACCGACCGCAACCTCTACGCCATCGAGGCCATCGCCTACCACGAGGGAGTGCCCGGCCACCATCTGCAGATCTCCACCGCCCAGGAACTCACCGATATTCCCACCTTTCGCAAATACGAGGGCTACACCGCCTTCGTCGAGGGATGGGGTCTTTACTCCGAGCGGCTCGGCAAGGAGATCGGCTTCTACCAGGATCCCTACTCCGACTACGGACGCCTGCAGGCCGATATCTGGCGCGCCATCCGCCTGGTAGTCGACACCGGCGTTCACTCCCAGCACTGGACCCGCGACCAGGTCGTACAGTACTTCCACGACCACTCGGCCATTGAGGAGACGACCATCCAGACCGAGACCGACCGCTACATCGGCTGGCCGGGCCAGGCGCTGGCCTACAAGATCGGCCAGTTAAAAATCCTCGAGCTGCGCGATCGCGCCAAGAAGGCTCTGGGCGACAAGTTCGACCTGCGCGCTTTTCACGACCAGGTGCTCGATGCCGGAGCGTTGCCGCTGGACGTGCTCTCGGACCGGATCGACGCGTGGATCGCGAGCCAGAAATAGAGTTTTTCCCTGCAAAGAATTGCCTTGGCAATTCTTTGCTCCGATGGAACTGCTGAAAGAACTGCCAAGGCTCTGCTCCGGCATACGGGGCTCCGAGCGAGTATCCTTGAATGTTGAAGCCGAGACTCATTTCAAACAAGGAAAAAACATGGCGGAGATAGCCGTTGAGGCCACTCAAGTACCCGCGCAATTGCCCCAGGTTCGCGTAGCCGTTCTCGGCGCCGGCAAGATGGGCGGCATACTGCTGCAGGCATTCCTGAAGCAAAACCTGTTTGCTCCCGAGCAGATTTACGCCACCGTGGGCCACGCGGAAAAAGCCATTGCGTTGAGCACCCAGTGGGGCGTGAACGTGAGCACCAACAACCTTGCAGCGGCCGAGCGGGCGGACCTGATTTTGATCGGCGTGAAACCGTTTCAGGTGCCGGATCTGATTGCCGAGATTCGGCCGGCGCTTACTGCGGGAAAGACACTGGTCTCGTTTGCGGCTTCGGTAAAGACCAGCGCCATTGAAGAGGCGGCAGGCCTGGAGATTGCCGTCATCCGGGCGATGCCCAATACGCCTTCGGCTCTGGGAGCGGGGGCGGCAGGCCTGTGCAAGGGGCGCTTTGTTTCCGCGGAAAAGATGGAACTGGCGCAGCGGATCTTTGAGACCGTTGGGCGCACGGTCATCGTGGACGAGAAGCATATGGACGCGGTTACGGGCCTGTCGGCTTCGGGCCCGGCTTACATTTACATCATCATTGAGGCGCTGGCCGAGGCCGGCGTGAAAGTCGGGCTGCCTCGCGATACGGCCACGCAGTTGGCTGCTCAGACGACCTTCGGCGCGGCCAAAATGGTGCTTGAAACCGGGTATCACCCTGCGTTATTGAAGGACGCGGTGACCACGCCCGCAGGTTGCACGATCGACGGCATTCTTGAGTTGGAAGAAGGCGGGCTGCGGGTTACCCTGATCAAAGCTGTGATGCGGGCTACCCAGCGGGCCAAGGAACTTGCTGCCGGCTAATTCGGCGCATCAGGCCGAGACGCCGCTTGTCGATCGCAAACGTTTGGGGTAGAACGGCTGTCTCGGGCTTTCTCCGCCGGGCCAGATACAACCTGGGGACCCAGGCAACGCTGACTTAGCAACTACGCACCCTCAACTCACTCCAATCTCTTGTCAATTCAACGCCCAACCTGGCTACCCAGTTATATCCCGGAGTTACAGGGTCTGCGCGGTCTCGCGGTTCTGGCGGTGGTGTTCTATCATTGCCATCCGCGCCTGGAAGGAACGCCGGTTCACTATGCGAGCCTGTGGGGATGGGCCGGTGTCAATCTGTTTTTTGTTCTCTCCGGATTTCTGATCACTTCGATTCTTCTTGAGTCGCGCAGCAAGGAGCATTACTTCCGCAATTTCTATGGAAGGCGGGCGCTGCGCATTTGGCCGGTTTATGTGCTGCTGCTGGTGGTGGTCTATCTCAGCGCGCCATGGTTTATTGGGCCCAGCATCGCGGAGGCCGTGAAGGCGGCACCCTGGCTGGCATACATCTTTTTTGTGCAGAACCTGTTTCACCTGGCGCTGCCGCCGGCCATTGGGCCAACCTGGTCACTGTGCATCGAAGAGCAGTATTACTTTCTGTGGGCGCCGGTGGTGCGCTTTCTTCATCGGACCTGGGCGCTGGCGCTGGTGCTGGCCACAGCGTTGATCGCCTCGCCGATCTTGCGGCTCCTCAATCTGCGCTGGATGACGCTGACCCACACGCTGATCCACCTGGACGGGATCGCCCTCGGCAGCCTGCTGGCGCTGGGGTTGTACACGCTTAACCTGAGCCGACGACTGTGGCTCGGGATTGGGCTGGGCGCGCTGGTGGTTGGATTATGGGCGACGGCAACCATTGCCGGCGGCACGGCTTTTCTGGACTCCGCACTGGCGTTTGGGTTCGCAGGCGCAGTGCTCGCCGCCGTCGCCTCCACGGGGGCGCGCAACCCGCTGAACGTGATGCTTCGCCGCGGTCCGCTGGCCTTCTATGGGCGCATCAGCTACGGCTTGTACATGGCTCATATCTCCATCTTCATTTACTTCGGCTGGTTCGATGCGCGCATGGATCGCTATGGGGTTGCGGGAAACCTGGCGGTGGTCGTCTTCCGCCTGGCCGCGTCCACCTCTGCGGCTACCGTGCTGTGGTACGGTTTCGAAGCGCAGGTCCTCAAGCTCAAGCGCCATTTTTAGCCCAGGTTTTTCTCCTGCATTGGCCTGACTTTAGGTGCAAGATGTGATTTCGGGCGGCCCACCCGGGCGAGAAAAGCAAAAGTCGTCTCGCAGCATGGGTTCCCCACGCATCGGTCGTCGCTCAGTTTGTCATCAGCCGTCCCTCGTCGATTCAAGTCCCAAAGCAATCTTGAGCTTGAGGCGCAAGCCAGATCGTAGCCCGCAGCACCCTTTTGAAATGACTGCAGATGCACCCGCTGAAGCCCGTGCCTTTCAAACTGAGCCACCACCCGGGCAGGCCTCTGGAGAGCTGAATTTGGGAGGGCGGAATACTGGAGAACGGAATACTGGAGGGCCGATTACTTTCCTAAGCCCATGATCGGTTTGAGAGCCCCATGGGTGTAGGGGATCTGTTTTTCTATCCTGTGGACCGGGTTGGGCACTTTGAAAGCTGACCGGGGGGGCATGAAAATCATCTTCCAGAAGACTGGGCGGAATGATCTCTGAACGAGTCCGCAAGGATGCGCGCAGGCGGCGCCACGCGATCGCCGACCCGGTCTCGGCCTGTCTGCTGAGGACTTCATGCGGGAGATCATCCGCAGCGCAACTGCCCGCAGCGACAAAGAGGCAGTCTTCCCGCCATCGCAGTCCGCGATTTGGCGGCAGGGGCGAGCCGGAACGCTCGAAATCCCTGGAGCGGCGTACGAACAACGGACGCCGCCGCCGACAAGGGTGCGGCTAACGCGGCCAGCGGCCCACAATCACGAAAAGCGCCAGGAGAAAGAGCACGACACTGGGAGCGGCCGATTCCTGGCGGCGAATGTGATAGATGCCGGCAGCCACCATCAGCAACGCCAGACCGGCTGCGGCGAGCCTCAAAAATACATCGGGAGGCCAAAGGTCGACGGGCACCAGAACTCCGGCGGCGCCGATGATTTCAAGCACCCCCACCAGCGCGGCGGTTGCCCGGGACAGGCCGAATCTGCCGGACTTGGACCGGGCTTCCATCACCTTGACAAACTGCCCGTACGCAAAGATCTTCGAGAATCCGGTAAAGAGAAATACACCTGCAAGTATGATCTGCACAATCCAAAGCAGCGTATTCATCTTGCTCCTCACCAGCCTTCGTGTTCGCTCCCGGGTTTCTACAACATAGACCCGGCGTACGCCTGTTAGCAACCGATTGAATCCCGGAAAGGCATTCGATGTCAAGATTACGTGGTTTCGGAGACCACGACGCGAGGCGCGCATCTAACCCGATGAGGACACCCGCCGGGAGAAGCTTGCAGGAAAACCCCCCTCTGCAAGGCGCATGAACTCGTCCCTCCTCTGATCACCGTGCGACACAAATCACTTTACTGTAACCTGCGGCTGCTAGCCTTCTGCTGAGCAGACGCATCGAAGCTCCGAGGTGCACTATGAGCGAAGAATCAGCGGTCAACGGCCCCTTAAGCCCTCAATTGCTCTCCAAAATGGACGCTTACTGGCGCGCCGCGAATTATCTGTCGGTGGGCCAAATCTACCTGAAAGACAATGCGCTGCTGGAGCGGGCGCTGACCCTGGATGATGTGAAGCCGCGGCTGCTGGGCCACTGGGGAACGACACCCGGGCTCAATTTTCTTTACGTCCATTGGAACCGGCTGATTCGTGAACGCGGCCTGGACATGATCTACATCATTGGCCCCGGGCACGGCGGACCAGGGATTGTGGCCAACACGTTTCTGGAAGGCTCGTATTCGGAGATTTATCCGCACATCGAGCAGAACGCGGACGGAATCAAGCGGCTGTTTCGCCAGTTCAGCTGGCCGTACGGCATTCCCAGCCACGTTGCGCCGGAGACGCCTGGCTCGATTCATGAAGGTGGCGAACTGGGCTACTCGCTGGTGCATGCGTATGGGGCGGCATTCGATAATCCGAACCTGGTCGTGGCCTGCGTGGTGGGCGATGGCGAGGCAGAGACCGGTCCGCTGGCCACCAGCTGGCATTCAAACAAATTTCTCAACCCGGCCACCGATGGCGCGGTGCTGCCCATTCTGCATCTGAACGGCTACAAGATCGCCAACCCGACAGTCCTGGCGCGCATTCCGCATAGCGAGCTGGAAGAGTTGATGCGCGGCTACGGCTATGAGCCGTTTACGCTTGAGGGCGACGATCCTGCAGTTCTGCATCAGCAGGCGGCTGGGCTGTTTGACACGATGCTGGACCGTATCGCGGCGATTCAGAAGGCGGCGCGTGAAGAGGGCTCGACGGCGCGCCCCTCGTGGCCGATGCTGATTATGCGCACGCCGAAGGGATGGACCGGACCCAAATTCGTGGATGGCAAGCCGGTTGAAAATACCTGGCGCGCGCACCAGGTTCCGCTCGATGAGGTGCGTCAGAAGCCTGAGCATTTGCGCCAGCTTGAGGAGTGGATGCGCAGCTACAAACCGGCCGAGCTGTTTGACGACAAAGGAAAATTCCGCGAGGAGTTTGCCGAGATTGCGCCCAAGGGGCGCGAACGCCTGGGCATGAATGCACACGCCAATGGCGGGCTGCTGTTGACACCGCTCACGATTCCAAATTTTCGGGATTTCGCTTTCAAGATTGAGGGCCGTGGCCGTACCGATGGGGAAGCCACACGCATCCTGGGCCACCTGCTGCACGCTGTGATGCAGGCTAATTTGGATACAAGAAACTTCCGCGTCTTTGGCCCGGACGAAACCGCTTCCAACCGCATTGACGAAGTGGAAGTAGGCACCGGGAAGGCGTGGATGGCGGAGACGCTGCCGGTCGATGAGAATCTTTCGCAGACGGGCCACGTGATGGAAGTGCTGAGCGAGCACATGTGCCAGGGCTGGCTTGAGGGCTATCTGCTCACCGGCCGGCACGGATTCTTCTCCTGCTATGAAGCCTTCATCCACATTGTTGATTCGATGGTCAATCAACACGCCAAATGGCTCAAGACGACGCGCGAGATTCCCTGGCGCAAACCGATTGCGTCGTTGAATTACCTGCTGACGTCGCTGGTCTGGAGGCAGGACCACAATGGCTTTTCGCACCAGGACCCCGGCTTCATCGATCATCTGCTGAATAAAAAAGCCGACGTGGTGCGGATTTATCTTCCGCCTGACGCCAACACGCTGCTTTCGGTAACCGACCATTGCCTGCGCAGCCGCAACTACATCAACCTGATCGTTGCCGGCAAGCAGCCCGCGCCGCAGTGGCTCACGATTGATGAAGCCGTTACCCACTGCACCATCGGACTCGGCACCTGGCAATGGGCATCGAACGATGAAGGCGGTCCCGAGGTGGTGATGGCCTGCTGCGGCGACGTGCCGACCATGGAAGCTCTGGCCGCTGTCAGCCTGCTGCGCACCCGCATTCCCGATCTCCGCATTCGCGTGGTGAACGTGGTGGACCTGATGGCGTTGCAACCGACATCGGAGCACCCACACGGTTTGCCGGATGAGCTATTCGATCAGCTGTTCCCGGTGGGCGTGCCGGTCATCTTTGCGTTTCACGGGTATCCGTGGGTCATTCACCGGCTCACCTATCGGCGCCACAATCACGAGAACATTCATGTGCGTGGGTACAAAGAAGAAGGCACGACTACGACACCGTTCGACATGTGCGTGCTGAACAACATCGATCGCTTTCAGCTCACAGTGGATGCAATCCGGCGCGTACCGCGGCTCAAAGCGGAAGTAGCCTCAGCCGAGCAGTGGTACTCGGAGAAGATTCAGCGGCATCGGCTTTATGTTTCAGAAAACGGGGATGACTTGCCGGAAGTGAAGGACTGGCGCTGGCCGGAGAGATAATCAGCGCGCTGACCGCTCCGTCGGAGGATGCCTCCCAGGTATCGAGCTTGAGACCTGGGAGGCATCAAAGCGATTTCGCCCATGGGCTCACTGGCTCGCTCTGCCTTAGATCACGAGAGGTAATTTTTGCATGTCTTCGTTGCCCGTGCTGGTTCTGAACAGCGGCTCCTCTTCGATCAAATTCTCAGTGTATGAAGCCGCCGCGGGCGAACGCCGCAAGCTGCAGGAAGGCGCGGTGGACGGGATTGGCACGGATCAGGGCGAATTCTGGATCAAGGATGCGGACGGGAGCAAACTTGTTGATCAGTCACCCGCCCTTCCCAGTCTCGCGGTCGCTTTCAAACTGGTGGCTGACGCGCTGCACTCGGGAGACTTCCCTCAGCCGGCGGCGATCGGCCATCGCATGGTTTCCGGCGGACCGAACGTCGGGGAGAATCAACGGCTCACACCTGCGTTGATCGATGAGATGGAGCGCTACACGGCATTCGCACCGCTGCATACGCCGATTGCCATCTACATTATGCGCGAGGCGTTGCGCTTGTTTCCCGGGATCCCCAACTTTGTGGTGCTCGACACCTACTTCCACCGCACCATGCCGGAGGTGGTAACCCACCTGGCGATTCCCGAGGAGTATTCGGCGATGGGCGTTCGCCGTTACGGGGCGCACGGCCTCTCTTGCGAATCGATTGTTTTCTATCTGGAACCGAACGTGCCGGAAAAACTCATCGTCGCGCATCTCGGCAATGGAGCATCGATCTCGGCCATCCGCAACGGCAAGAGTCTCGATACCTCCATGGGACTGACGCCAACCGGAGGCATCATCAGCGGCACACGCACAGGAGACATCGATCCCGGCGTGCTGCTGTTCATTCTGCGCAAGATTGCACAGACGGCAAAGAACGCCGCGGAGGCCGCTGATCAGTTGGAGACCGTGGCAGCCAAGAAGGCCGGGCTGCTCGGCATGAGCAATCTCTCAAATGACATGCGGGACCTGCGCGAAGCGATCCAAGCCGGCAACGCCCAGGCGCGGCTGGCTGTCAACAAATTCACCTGGACGATCGCTAAGTGGATCGGCGGTTATGTGGCCGAACTCGGCGGGCTGGACATGCTGGTGTTCACGGGCGGCATTGGCGAGAACGACATCGATAGCCGGGCGGAGATTTGCGCCGGGCTGGGTGCACTGGGGATCATTGTTGACCCGGTGCGCAACAATGTGCGCGGGGAAGCGGTGATCTCCGCGGCGAATTCACCGGTCCTGGTGCGTGTGATTCCGCCGGCCGAAGACCTGATCATGGTCAATCATGTGGTGCGGCTGCTGCCCGGTTGACAATCCTCCCCTCCTGAACGAAAGGAAGGAGATTCCTACCGGAAGGAGATTCCTACCGGACTCAGAGAGAGAGAGAGAGAGAGAGGGAGTCCCTCGGTGGGTTCCTGTTGCTGCCCCCCTTCGAGCAGGGCTCACTTCACAGCCGATCCGGGCTTCGCCGGCCCTTGGGTACTCGACAAACTTCGTATTCCATTGCAGAACTCGGCTTATCGTTCCTGCAAAAACAGTATCGCGCAGTGCATCCGCTCTCCGTCCCGCCCTGAAGGACAGAGCTTTCCCAAGGATAACCGGTAAACCAAGCAGAGTGAAGAGAGTGAAGAGCGGCGGCAATGGGAACCTCGCCATTGTTCTACACTGGTGGGTACCGTTCAGAGTTTGCCGGATGTCTGCAACCACCAGCCAAATCGACTCCAAGCGCCTTCCTTCGCCGCCACTGCGACGCTTTGCCTGGGGCGTGCTGGCCTATTTCATTGCCAGCATCCTTTGGGGAACGATCGTGCGCGCCACCGGTTCCGGCGACGGCTGCGGCAACCATTGGCCACTTTGCAATGGCACAGTCGTTCAACCTTCACCGTCGCTAGAGACCATGATCGAATTCACCCACCGAGTGTCGGCTGGGGCCATCGGTTCAATCTTTGTCCTTGGTTTGCTGATTTGGGTTTGGATGGGAACCCCGGCGGGACATCTGGCGCGATGGTTTGCGGGCGCATCTGTCTTTTTTACCCTTACCGAAGGATTCCTCGGAGCCATGCTCGTGAAGCTGGGGCTCACCGGCAAGAGCCAGTCCCCGCTGCGCGCCCCGTTTTTGGCGCTTCACCTGTCGAATACGCTGCTTTTGGTGGCCGCCATTGCTCTGACGGCACATATGCTGGTCCGCACTCGAGGTTTCCGGTGGAGAGACGTTCGCATGACCGAGCCGCTCGGAGCGACCATCGGCATGATTTGCGTGATGATCGTCGGCGTAACGGGTTCGATGGCGGCTCTGGGCGATACCCTGTTTCCCGCTACCTCATTCGGAGACTCGCTTGATCAGGATTTCTCCGCCAAGAGCAGTTGGTTGCTTCGCTGGCGGTGGACGCATCCGACCATCGCCATATTGGCCAGCATCTTTGTCATATGGCTCCTGATTCGCGCGGCGCGGCGTACCGGGCAGTGGGACAATCGCAGGCTTGTCACGGTTGTGGTGAGCTTGCTGGCGGCGCAATACGTGCTGGGGGTGCTCGATGTCTGGTTGCTCGCGCCTTTGTGGATGCAGCTGACGCATCTGCTCGGTGCAGACCTGCTGTGGACCGCACTGGTGGTGCTCACAGCAAGACTTACACTTGTGCCGAAAGAGGAGTGGGCTAACCAATCAGCAGATTAGCGAAGAGCTCTTGCGGCGAGGCCTTTTCTGTTCTGTTCTCTCCTTTATTTGACCATTACGCCGGCCGCGGTGTAATGGCTTCCTTCGACACGCTCCTCGGAAAGAATGGGCAGCTCGGGAGTCGAGGTCAGATTCTCAATCACACCGTCGCGCAGGATGACCGTGTCTTCTATTTTTCCGCCGCGGATGCTGGGATTCCACGCGAAGGCCTGATTGTCGAGCACGACTTGAGCCCCATCAGGAGTCGCGACCCACTCGCGCTCACCATACCCGGTGGCGCCTCCTTGATGATGGAACCGCTCCTCTCCGGCGAAACCTTCTCGGGCATAAGCTGCCTGCGCGGCCTTAAACAATGCCGCGGAGGTTGCTCCGGCTCGCGTGGCGTTCAGCAGCTGTGCATTGACACGCGCAGCAGACTTGAATCGCTCGACAAGATCTGCGGGTGGCGCGCCGAAATGGATAAAGCGGGTAATCGAAATCGCCAGGCCCCATTTGCGTGAACAAAGATTCAACATGCCGTACTGCTTCAACCGCTGGCCGCGCGCGACGGCGTGCTTATACTTGAAGATCCGCTCATCGACGGCATAGAGCGCGACCGAAGGCAGAATGCCGCGGCGCAGCAAACCGGCGGCGGTGATGGCTTCCAAGTCAAATTCACTCAGGCCCGGTTCGACCTGGTGCAATGCTTCCACCGTGGCAGCAGCCGTTTCGGTTCCCAGCCAGCGATAGCGCGCAATCTCGCTTTCGCTCAATGACGCGCGCAGGGGATAAAGATCGACCTGCGTGAGGCCGGCTCCAGGTGTGTCCGATCCCAGCCGACCACCGGCCAGCTTTACTGCAAACGCGTTGGTATCATCGGCAAACCAGGGAAACAATACCGGCTCGAAATCAAGTGCGCCAAATTCTTCGTCGTTGAGGCGCGGCGCTTCATTCTCGGTCGTCAAGTAGTAGCGCTTGCCGGCGGCGGTTACCAGGAGAGAAGCGACACCGGTTTCCCCTGGGGTGAGCACGCGAAGCTCAACAGCGCCGCCGGCGAGCCATGCCACATTTTCGTTGCGGCGGATGAGAATGCCGGCCAGGTCCTGCGCTTTCAGCCACTCCACGAGGCGCTCGTGCTTGGCATCCAACTCCGCGTTCCAGGCCGCTTCGGTGACCAGCGTAGTGCCGCCAACAATCAGGCTCTTGCCGATTCTGTTGCTCATTGTGTTTCCTTCCGATCGCCCGCGGCGGGTCGAGAGCCTGGATATCCCACCTTGGGCGCAAAGAACAAAAAAACGCGCCCATCGCGGGGTACCCAGCGTTGATAGGGACTTGCCCAGCTTTCGCTTAATCCTCAAGTCTGGGATGATGATGGCTCTGCCAGCCCATGTAGCGCGCGGCTTCGTGGATGGCCTTAGAGACATCGCTGAAGTTTGCGGCCACGTGATGCTCGAAACCTTCGCGGCAGATGTACCTGAGCAGCTTTTGCAACTGGGGAATCTCGGCCACGCCGGCACCGCCAAAGGTTTCAAGAGGGTCGTCGGTGAACTTGCCGGGGCCGGTGTAGCCGCGGACGACGCCGTTGCGGTCGTCGGTAGAGTAGCGCGCGTAGCTCATAGTTCCAGCCTTCACGCGGCCCACGCAGGTGCCGAAGGTATTTTCCTTGCCTACCGTGCCGGCGATGATCTCCTGATAATCCATCTTCACGTCTTTGAAGAAATGCTTGGGCAGATTGGAACAATGGAAGCAGACGCACTTGTCAGGATGGTTGCCATAGTTGTTGTTCCAATCGAGCAATGCGGACGGGGTCCCCGAGGCCAGAGCCAGCATGTACATGCTGAGCGTGCCGGGGACATCGGTTTCGCAGGCTGAGGGAATCAGGTTGTCGCTCATCATGCTCATGATGGTGCAGGGGACGACGCCGAAAAATTCCTCGAACGAAGTCCAGCACTGCACGGCGCTGATGGTGACGTTGGCCTGCGCCATCCAGCCATCCATGACCGCGCCGAGCTTGGCCATCTTGAGCAAAGCCGCGTCGGGAATACCGCTGGTGGTGACGTACTTCTTGATGGACTCGAGCTTGGCCTGGGCGGCATCGTCGTTATCCTTGAGGCGATTGATGCGGCCGAAGATCTCCGACAGGTCGAGCGTCTCTATGGTGATGCCGCTGGTTTCGAAGATGCGCTCGGAATAGCGCACGGTGTTGAAGGCCGTCGGACGCGCGCCGATGGCGCCGATGCGCAGGTTCTTCAAGCCCTTCACGACGCGACAGACCTGCGAGAACCACTCCAGGTCAGCCTTGAACTCCGGCGAGTTGAGGCTCTCGGTATGCAGCGTTGTGAGCGAGTAGGGGATGCCATACTGCATGAGGTTGTTGCAGGCGCTCATTTTGCCGCAGAAGCTGTCGCGCCGGGTGGCGATGGTCATGGCGTCGGAGCGATCGGGCGTGGCCTGGACGAGGACCGGAACCTTCAGGCCGGAGAGGCGAATGGCATCCACGATGCCGCGTTCCTCGCCAAAGTTGGGCAAGGTAATGATGATTCCGTCAATTTCTTCGCCGTGCTTTTTAAACAGCGCTGCGCATTTCTGCGATTCGGCGTAGGTTTCGACCGCGCCATACTTGGAGTCTTCCGGGCCGAGCACGATGGCCTTGGCTCCGGCGGCTTCTAAGACAGAGAGGATTTCTTCGCGGCCGGTCTTGGCCAGGTGGTCAGGGAAAAAGCCGCGATTGCCTACGACGATTCCAAAAGTCATGGTGCGGGGTGCCGTCATTTCTTCATTGCTCCTTGATGCTGCGATCCTCTGTTCCGGTTAGTGGTTGCGCCCGGGGCGAAAGCGGACGCCGTAAAAAAGGCCGAGCGCCAGCAGGAGAGCTCCCCACCAAACCGGCGCATGCAGGTTGGCCAGGACCACGGGGGCGGTTTGCCCACTGACGAGCTCAAATAATCCGTAGCCAAGAATCAAGACGCCATAAATGGTGAGCAGGACGCCGATGAAAAACCAGATCGAGATTCCCGAGTTATGCATGGGCAACTCCTCTACCAAAAATAAATGTTGAGTGCGAGGAAGCAAAAGATGGCAAGGACCATCCAGAAGTATTCATTCTTGTAGTAAGGCACCGGCTCTTCTTTGGGAATCGTCGTGGCTCCATAGACAAGTCCATCCAACTCTGCCAAGGGCCGCGCCTTGCCGAACATGCTGACCACAAAAATGACAATGACGCAGATGCTCACCGACCAGAGAGCGCGATACATGTTTTCCGCCATATCTTTCGCATCGGGCGAAAGCGCCACATAGCGCAGCGCGGACGGATCGACCTTGACCCAGGCCCAGAGGCTAATCGAAGCCACCGTGCCAATCAGCAGGCCCCAGAAGCCGCCGGCCTTGGTAGCGCGGGTCCAGAACATGCCCATCAGCACGGCGCCCAGCAAGGGAGCGATGAAGAAGCTGAACAAGGCCTGGACATAATCCATGATGCCGGGCGCGTGCTGCACGGAGTAGGCGGCGGCGATCGACACCACGACGCCCAGGATGGTGGCCCAGCGGCCGATGGCGACGTAATGCTGGTCCGTAGCGTTCTTGTTGATGTGGGGGCGGTAGATGTCGTAGGTCCACACGGCAGAGAAGGCGCTTACGTTTCCCGCCATGCCGCTCATGAAGCCGGCGATCAGCGCGGTGATGCCAAGGCCCAGCAGGCCCGGGGTAAGATAACGCACCATCATCAGCGGGAGTACGTCGTTGTAGCTGTGCAGGCCCTGGCCGGCGTGGGCGGCAACGAAGTTTTCACCGTGCAGCAGCATGTGTGTGCCATCAGGATTCTGGAGAACGACCAGGCCGAGCAGGCCGGGCAGAATGACGATGAATGGCACCGCCATTTTGAAGAAGGAACCGATGACCGGGGCCATGCGCGCTGAGCGGAGGCTGTTGGCGGCCAGGACGCGCTGCACGACGAGAAAGTCTGTTGTCCAGTATCCGAAACTGATGGCGAAGCCGAGGCCAAACACGATCCCGGTCCAGTGAACGCCCATGGGGTTATCAGCGAAGTGGCCCATGCTGCGCCACATGTGGGTGTAGTCGCCGGCGGGAATCAGATCGGCGGCAATGTTGGCCTTGATGCGTGCCTGCAGACCCGTCCAACCGCCCGCTTCAATGAGGCCAAGGATGGGCACGAGCAATGCGCCGCCCCAGATGAGCATGAACTGAAGGACCTCATTGAAGATGGCCGAGCGCAGGCCTCCGAGCGCCACGTAGGCCGCGACGGCGAGCGAAGAGACGACGATGGAGAAGGTGAGATCCCAGCCGAGCACGATTTCCATGACCTTGGCCATGGAGAACATGTTGACGCCGCTCATCAGCACGGTCATGAAGGCAAAGGATATGGCGGCGACCGTGCTGGACCCCTGGCCGAAACGAAGCTTCAAGTATCCGGGCACGGAGTGGGTCTTGCAGACATAGTAGAACGGCATCATGACCATGCCCAGAAACAGCATGGCGGGGATCGCGCCGACCCAGTACCAGTGGGCGGCGAGGATGCCGTACTGGTAAGCCGAGCCCGCCCAGCCCATCAATTCCAACGAACCGAGATTGGCGGAGACAAAGCTGAGTCCGGCGATCCAGGCGGTCATTTCGCGCCCGGCCATAAAGAACTCTTCGCTGGTGTTGGCCTTGGACTTGAGGTAGAAGCCGATCCAGATGACCATGACGAAGTAAATGGCAATGACGGCAATGTCGAGCGGGCTCAGGTGCGCCAGCGCGGTCGAACTGAGCAACAACGCCGCCTCCGCTGCGGGATCCAGAGCGGTGGCAGTGAGAGCGGTTGGGAGCAATCCGAGCATTAAGTCACCTGATGGGGGTGCATTCGTCCTGAGAGTCGGTCGAGGGGCCAGCGGACATTCGCCCCTAAGTAAATGGGTTTACTGTTATACTTGTCAAGCACCAAAGGGGGCCGGAGGAAATAAACTCCTGCCGCCAGGTAAGAGTCCAGGAAAGCGCTCGAACGCTGGTGAAAAAATGTGGCCAGGTGGCATGAGAAAGCGTTTACCGAACGAAGTGTACCACAGCTTCCCTCTCCAGGCTTTTGGCCATGTTTTGAAATGCCCGTGGCGCGGTAGGTGACTGAAAACCACGTCTCGGGCGCATCGTCTGGTGAGCGTGGTCACCTGTCATGGTTGCTGATTCAGCAATGCCTGAAGCAACGGATGCCGGGATTTTAGGAAGGGGTTCACGATCGTGACGCCCTTCCAGACAAATCCATCTTGCATATCCTCGGACAGGAGTAGCCGGCAATCTGCTTCCGCAGCAGCGCAGAGAATCACTGCATCCCAGAGACTGAACTGATTGACGGCGAGGTCGGCAGCGGCCAGCAGGACCCCAGGCGAAGTCTCCATGAGAGCAAATGCATCCCGCCAATCGAGGATCGCCAAGCGGGCGTCTGCCGGTGACCGACCCGCTTTGCGGACCAGTACCTGGAAAAGTTCGCCAAGCACTTGCACGGGCAAGACCACGGAAGCCTGCGGCAGCCTATCCACCAATTCAAGCGCCACCTTTTTCATCGAAACGCCATTTACACCTTCGGCGTAAACCAGGACGTTTGTGTCCAATGCAACTTTCAACGTGCATCCTCGTACAGTTCGTCTCGTGTCCAGCGACCGATCTTCACCACCGATTGCTGCCGCAATCTGGCAAGCAGCGCCTTGCGTGCGCCGACCGCCACCTTCCCAGGTTCATCAACAGGGGAAATTTTCGCAATCGGCAGTCCGTGACTTGTCACGACATAACTGCGGCCCTGACGAACCCCGTGAAGGAGTTGAGAAAAATTCCGATTAGCATCCGCTGCCGAAACCGACTTTTGCATATCCATTTCCCCTGTTCCAAGAAATGTAGTGATATTACCTACTCTATCCTGAATGTGCTTTTGCCGCAAAAGTCAATCGGATCCTATCCATTCCATTTTGCATTCACATCTCGGCCGTTGGCGGTCACCAACTCGATCTTCGGAATCCTCGAGCCCATCAGCGCGGCACGCATCAAAGGCCCGTTGCCGCCCTGGCGGCACATCCGATCCGTGGTCGATCATCCACTGGGCCATTGCCAGCCGCGCAGCAGACGGCGGCTCCCACAGTACCCTGCACTCGGCCACCCAGGGTGAGGGGGCCGTTTTTCTGCTAGCCAAGCGGAGCGCGATGCAACTGGGGATTGCGCGTCATCAGAGCTTTCGCGAGATCATGATCGTTCGTGTCGATGGCCTACTTCAGCCGGGCTGTTTTATGCGCGAAGGTCTGGAGCGATTCCAGGTGGGCCTTGAGACTTGGCCTTGAGACTTGGCTTTGAGACTTGGCCAGCTGAGGAATCCGGAGGCATCGGCAATTTGGAACAAAGCCGCGGACTGGGGCAGGGCCTGGCCGGAACGCTTTAGCGTCTTCGCTTCCCCTTTCAGATGGCGAAGATCGAAACGCTCGGGCAGCGGACGGGGGGGGGAATGCGAGTTGAATCGGGCACGGGCAACCTCCTTCGGTGTTGCGCGTCCGTTGTCCGCAATTCGGGCTGAAAGAAGGTGCGTGCATATTGGAGTGAATCAGGAAGGCTTGAAACCTTTTCCGCGGGCTGGATGCGTCGCTCGCGCTCAAGAGGAGTGGTAGCAGAGCTTGGACAATGCGGGCATGAGGCGGCGCTTGAGTGAGGTGAGCCGGGACATGCGATTTAGCGCGTAAACAAGCCGTTTCCCCCTTGTTTTCCGCCCCAATCAGAGATACCTTAAAGCATGCAACCGAGCAACATGGTTTCTGTCGTTGCGCGTTCACGCACAAAACCGTCATCCTCGCTCTGTGTTCGAGGGTACCGAGCTTGCCCACCTATACTCGCTCCCAGCCGCGCTAGCCACGCAATCGAGCCAAGCCAGAAGGAGTCTTGCCCATGATCGACTCGCCTGTTGATGTTCCCACCGGTTGTAGCGGCTTCTCCCGCCGCAGCTTCTTCCGCTTCGCCGCTGGCGCATCCGCACTGGCCAGCATGCCCATCCTGACCGAAGCTCATCTTGCTTTCGCGCAACGGCCCCAGTTCGCTGATCCCAACAAGGGCATTCATATCGACGCGAACGAGAATCCGCTTGGACCCTCGGAAGGGGCGCGCAAGGCGATTATCGATGTGCTTCCCATCGGTGGCCGCTATCGCTTCGAAATGCAGGACGACTTGGCCAGGACCTTTGCGACGATTGAAGGCCTGAACCCGGAGTGGGTTCTTCCCTTCGCCGGCTCAAGCGATCCACTGCACTACACGGTGCTGGCATTTACCGACAAGAGCAAGCCCCTGATCATTGCCGACCCCGGCTATGAAGCGCCAATATGGGCCGCGAAGGTGTCTGGGGCGGAGGTAATCAAAGTACCGCTGGCCGATCCCAAGGGCGAGGCGTCGCATGACATGAAGGCGATGCTGGCCGCGTCCAGCACGCCGGGCGTGATCTACATCTGCAATCCCAACAACCCGACCGGGACCGTGACCAGCCGCGCCGATATTGAGTACGCGGTGGCCAAGGCGCCCAAGGGCACCATCCTCCTGATTGACGAGGCCTACATACATCTTTCCGACATGCAATCTTCGCTGGACTTTGTGAAGGACGGAAAAGATGTCATTGTGCTGCGCACCTTCTCGAAGCTGTATGGCATGGCCGGCATCCGGATGGGCCTGGCAATCGCGCGGCCTGAGCTGCTGGCCAAGTACAACGCGTTCGGGATGAACCCCCTGCCGATCACCGCAATGGCCGCGGCCAAGGCCAGCCTCCTCGACAAGGAACTGGTGCCTTCGCGCAAGAAGATTATTGGCGATGTGCGCGTGGAGACGCTTTCCTGGCTGAAGAGCAATGGCTATTCGTTCACACCTTCGGTGAGCAACTGCTTCATGGTCGAGACCGGACGCCCCGGCAATCAGGTCCTTGCGGCGATGGCGGCCAAGGAGATCTTTATTGGCCGCATCTGGCCGGCGTGGCCGACGCAAGTGCGCGTCACCGTGGGCACTCGCGACGAGATGATCGCCTTCCGCAATGCGTTCAAGGAAGTGATGGCGACCAACACGGCGGGACTTGAGCCGGCGCGGCGTCCGGGCAGACTTGCCGAGCATCCGTTTACGCATTTGTCGTAGCAGAGGACCGAGGGAATGGATGCTGCGGCCGCCGCTCATCCCCTCGCCGGTTTCGTTGAGCCCCAAAGAATCCCCCGCTTCGGGGGTTTTCTTTGCTGAGAACCTTTCGGCTCGTTGAATCACTGATAGGCGGTCAAAAAATGAGGATCTTCAAATCGAACTCGGCATTGAGCGGCGCGCCCCGCCCGATGCCCGGATCGCCACTCTAAGGCCCGAGGAGTGAGCGGATCTGGCCGCCGAGCATGAGGATGGATCACCCTGGCTCTCAAGGGAAGAAGTGAACGGGGAGTCGATCGGTTTGCATGCAGCCGCCCCTTGAGCGGCTAAAGCCCAGCGTCGATCAAGGAGCTGATGAAGGAGCGTATGGACGGCTTGAAGTTCGTGCCCTTCAAACTGGACCGCCAGGGGAACAATGAAGCGCTTGGATGAGATGCCCTCAGGGCAATCTATGATCACAAGATGAAGCGAGTCCTTCTCTCCTGGAGCAGCGGCAAAGACAGTGCGTGGGCCCTGCATATACTGCGGAGTAACCCCGCGATCGAATTGGTCGGCCTGGTTACGACGCTGAACACGGAGTTCGATCGTGTGGCGATGCACGGGACGCGCCGGTCGGTGCTGGAAGCGCAGGCCGCTCGCGTGCAGCTGCCACTATGGATTGTTCCTCTGCCGTGGCCCTGCTCGAATGAAATCTATCAACAGCGCATGCGCGAAGTGTGCGATCGCGCTCGGGACGAGGGCGTGGACGCGATGGCTTTTGGAGACCTGTTCCTCGCCGACGTGCGCGCCTACCGCGAGACCGAGCTCAAGCCCACAGGCATCGAGCCGTTGTTTCCGCTCTGGGAGACTCCTACCGATGTGCTGGCGCGGGAGATGATTGCGGGCGGGTTGCGCGCCAGGCTGGCTTCGATCGACACGAAGCGGCTCCCTGCCGGATTTGCCGGACGCGATTTCGATCAGACGCTGCTGCGCGATTTGCCTGAGGGAACAGACCCATGCGGGGAGCGCGGGGAATTTCACACCTGCGTATACGCGGGCCCCATGTTTACCGCGCCGCTCAATCTGGAAACAGGAGAGATCGTCGAGCGCGACGGCTTCGTGTTTGCCGACTTCGAACAACGATAAACCTGGAAAGGCGGCAAACCTGGAAAAGCGGCAAACCTGGAAAGGCGGCCCGTTCGAGATGCGCAAACTCGAACGGCCTGATGGTTCGCCAGATTCACTCCCCCGATTGGCTTGTTCCGGTCCAGGGTTAGAGCTGCCACCACCTCTTTGGTTTGGGTGGCTTCTGGGCCGGGGTTTGGGGCGAAGCGCCGGCAGCGGGAAGTCCGGCTTCTTCCCCAGGGGGCAGCGTGTGCGAGTCATGCCACTGCTGGATCACTGTGCTCTGCCACTTGTCGCTGCGGGCGATCCACAATTGCGCGGACTGTTCATAGCGGTCGAGATTGGTCTGCAACCAGTAGACGCGGTTGTCGCGCAACCAGGCCTGGCTGTAGAGCTCACCGAGCAGCGTGTAGCCGTCGCGAATGTCCTGCATGCGCCCATTGTTAGAGCCGATGGTGTGGAGAAGATTGGATACCTCGGCAAATTTTGTCTTGTCTCCGGTGGCGGCCAGAGCGCGCGCCTGGTCATAGAGCGAAATGCAATCGTCGGCTGCCTGAAATTTCAGTCCGACAAAGTCGATGCGGCGGGCGCCCAGTTCAAGCCCGTCCAGCGCTTCTGGATTTTCAAGCTTGCCGGCGGCGCGCGCTTCGGCCAGCAGGGTAATGGCTCTCTCGGCATCGAGGCGCAGTTGGCTTTCGATGGGGCGGAACTGGGCAGCGAGCAGCTGCCCGGGCGGTGAAAAAGGATCGACCCAGAAGTAGCTGTCGCGCGCGTCGCCCAGGCCGGCGCTCTTCAGCAGCGCATGCGCGGCCATGAGGGCCTGCTGCGCCTGATCGATTTTTCCGGTGGCGTCGCCGTGGAAGGCGAGACCATAGGAAGCGGTGAACGCAGCCTCAGAGGCCTCGCCGGGCTGCCAGCTGGCCGTAGCGCCGAACAGCACTCCGAACCAATCCTGATCGAACAGGCCTTCGCCGTCGTCGTTCCAAACGGTGTTCAGCATTCCTTTGGAGCCCAGCTTCTGGCCGTCGCGCACGAAGGCACGAATATTGCCCAGAGCCTCATTGTTATTGGGGTAGAGACGGCTCCAGTTGTTGACGCCGGGAGCGACCCAGGTTTCAAGCCCTGCCCGGGTGAAGGGCAAAATCAACCCGGTAAAATCCGGCTCGGCATCATAGCGCCAAGGTACGGCGATCATGTCCTTGGGCAGCGTGGACACCAGTTCGGGCGAGTTCACAGCAATATCTCCCCAGAACAAAAGCTGCTTGTGATTGGGCTCAAGCGCAGTGTGGATTTTGGTCAGGAAGTCCATGTAGACGGCGCCCAGGCCGCGATCTTTGACTTGCTGACGGGTGCGGCCGAGGCCGAGCTCAAAGGTCTCATCGGCGCCTACGTGCGCATACGGGCCGGGAAACACCTGCGCCAGTTCATTGAACCATCCGGCGATTTCAGGCACTGTGCCCGGATCGCCCGGAGCCAGCACCGCACCATGTGGAGTTTCACTAAGGGGCGAATACTGCTCGAACTTGAGCACGTTATGCAGATGGCCGAAGGCCTCCTGCTCGGGGATCACGGTGATGTGATATTGGGCCGCGTATTCGACCAGTTCACGGGCCTCGTCCGGCGTCATTGATCCGCCGGGGAACGCGGCCACAGGCGTGCTGGCGTATGCGAAGGTGTGTTCGAAATAAGGAGAGAAGGTGTTCAGCTTGTAGGCGGCGAGGGTGCGAATTTCGCGCTTGAGAAACTCCATGTTGGGCAGCGGGCCGCGCGACCAATCGTCAGACAGTCCGCGATGTTCCATGGCCGGCCAGTCACGCAGCGTGGGGGCGAGCAACACTTCGTCTTTGCCGGTTCCGCGAATTAATTGCTTGACCGTCTGCACGCCGTAAAAAATACCGGCGGAGGTCTCCGCAATCACTGCGAGGCCGCCCTGGCCATCGGGTGTGATCACGTAGCCTTCGTCGTGCATGGCGGGATCGAAGGCGAGATGATGGGCATCGAGCAGGGTTCTGGCAGGTGCAGAATCGGCACGCAAGAGGCGGATGAAGGGCGCATCCTGCTTGACCTGGCGCCTGCCCAGGCTTTGTTCGGTCAGGTCCTCGGCGGTGAAGCCGTCTTCCGCGCCACTGGCCGCGACGAAGAAACCGACGTCGCCAATGGGAATGGATTCGACAGCAACGCATTCGCGCGGCGCAGGAACAAGATGCAAATCAGAACAGCTCGACGCAGCAACGGGCGCGATCTCTGCAGCTGCGCACAGTGCGCCGCAGAGCACTACCGGGAACAGAGAAAGATGAAGGCGCATGAACACTCCCCAGGGGTCGGCTTGCTTGTGCCCTTAGCCTATCATCGCGAGTTCGTTAGGAAGTGTTACCAACCGGGTAGTGCCGGCGTGGGGCCCGGCCTGCCCGCTCCGTTTAGCGCAGGCTCTTCAACGCCGGATAGAGCTTTCTCCACTTGGTGTATCCAGCCGCGTAAGTTGCCTGATCGGCTGGGTCGGGCTCGATTCTCTGCGCTACTTCGATGGCCTGCAGGCAGGCCTGGTCGAGATTGGCCCAGTGACCAGCGCCTACGCCGGCCATCAGTGCACAGCCGAAGGCGCCGCCCTCTTCCGCAGTGAGCACCTCAACGGCGTGGCCGTAGATTGCGGCCTGAATGCTGCGCCAGAGTGGGCCGCGCGCGCCGCCGCCGCCCAGCCTGATGCCGCTGACTGGAATGGCTAGCTCGGAGAAGAGCGTAAAGGTGTCTTTGAGCGAATAGGCCACGCCTTCGAGCACGGCGCGCACGAAATGCGCCTCCGTGTGGATGGTGGAGATACCAACAAAAGCGGCGCGCACTTCGGGATCAAGATGCGGGGTCCGCTCGCCGAGCAGGTAAGGCGCCCACTCGAGGCCGTCACTGCCGGCAGCAATTTTGCCTGCGGCCCAGGTCAGCGCGTCGTAATCGAGCCCGCGAAAGAAGGCTTCCTTGAGCCAGCGCAGGCTCAGGCCTGCGGATTGGGTGACTCCCATGACGTGCCAGAGTCCGGGGACGGCGTGGCAAAAGGTGTGCAGCCTGCCGTGCGGGTCTTTGCTGGGAGCAGCGGTGGCCGCAAACACGACGCCGGAAGTGCCGATGGTAGCGGACACCGAGCCAGGCTGAAGAATGCCCATGCCCACAGCACCTGCACCCTGATCGCCTGCTCCGGCGACTACGGGGGTTCCGGCTTTGAGTCCGGTGAGACCTGCCGCGGTTTCGCTGATGCGCGCGCAGACCTCGGGCGACTCGTAGACTTGGGGCAGCCAGCTCTCACTGATGCCTGCGACCTCGGCAACTTCCTTCGACCAGCGGCGATTCGTTACATCGAGCAGCAGTGTGCCTGAGGCCTCCTGTACGTCAATGGCGAACTCGCCGGTGAGCCGATAGCGGACGTAATCCTTGGGGCAAAGGATGTGGCGAATTCTTCCAAAGATCTCCGGCTGATGCTCTTTGACCCAAAGAATTTTTGTGACGGTGAAGTTGGGCAATGCGGGATTGCAAGTGAGCTCGATCAATCGTTCATAACCAATTTTTTCCGTGAGCCAATCGCACTGGGCCTGGGTGCGGGTGTCGCACCAGATCAACGCAGGCCGCAAGACTGCGCCTGCCTCATCGAGCATGACCGCGCCATGCATCTGGCCTGTGAGGCCGATGGCGGCAATGGGCTCACGCGGCTCGGGGGCAGCTTCGAGCGCTCCTCGAATCGCCTCTTGCGCTGCGCGCCACCAATCATCGGGGTCTTGCTCGGCCCATCCGGGATGCTCGGTTCTGAAGGGCTCATGCTCAGCGGAGGCACCGGCAATCAGCTTGCCTTCTGCGTTGACGACGACTGCCCGCGTGCCGCCTGTGCCTATGTCCATTCCAAGGAACCACATATTCGCTCTTCCCTTCATGTAAATCGCTTTTCTCGGCGCACCGAGGATATCACCCGGAACCTGCACGGCGACAGTCTGCAGGGGCACAAGTTTCTGGAGCGGGGCGACGGACTTTAGTACAGCAGCGGGCTGAAGGACGTTGCCCAATCGGTATATCGGGCGATATTTTGTCGAGCGCTCACGGGGCCGCGACGTCTGTGTGAATAGACGATCGCAGTTCATCATCGCGCGGCACGACCGAGGGCCGCGGCCCCGTGTTCATTCCGTAACAAAACTTGAGGAGGCAAGGCATGAAATTGAGTTTTCGCCGGGACAAATCCGGCACGACACATTTTACCCGCTCGGTGACTCCTCTGTTGGTGAGTTTGGTGCTCATGGTTCCAAGCGCTGCACTGCTGGCTCAGCCGGGCGATACAAAGCCGGGTGAATCAGCGCCTTTGGAGAAGTATCAAACCATTTACCTTTCAAACGCCGTGCAGCAAGGCGATATGAACGACATTCTGACCGACCTGCGCAATATGATTCCGCGTGCCAGGGTATACGGCGACTCTTCTCAAAAGGCTATTTCCATTCACGGCACCGCTGAGGAAATCGAACTCGCCCAGAAGATCGTGACCGATCTCGATCGCTCAAGGAAAACGTACCGGCTGGCGTTCACCTTTACCGAGACAGACGGCGGCAAGCTCACAAGTGCACAAAGCATTGCCCTTGTCGCCACATCCGGCGAGAAGACGATCTTCAGGCAAGGCAGCAAGGTACCTATCGTTACCGGCATGTACGACACGGGATCTTCAAATTCAAACTCGCAGGTGCAGTATCAAGATGTTGGCCTGTCGCTTGAAGTAACCGTGGACACCTTTCCAGATGGCTTGCGGCTGAACTCGAAGGTCGAGCAGAGCACTGTGTCGGAAGAAAAGTCGGGCGTGGGTCCTCAGGACCCGGTGGTGCGCCAGAATGTTCTCAACGGTACTTCAACACTGGCGCTGGGCAAGCCCCTGGTTCTGGGCTCGATCGAGGTTCCCGGCAGCACTCGTCGCCAGGAGATTGAAGTGCTGGCCGAGGCGGTTCACTGAGCGGCAAGCGCTGGACCGCTCGCGATCGCGCTTGCTTGGCTTGCAACCGGGTGGTTTTGGCCGGCTTTCCTTTGCTTTGTTGCAGTCTGCCACACAGCCGCAGTTCAAGGTCTCGAATGGCTTAGCGATCGCATTCCATGACTCTGTTTTCCAGAGCGACGGGAACGAAGCGGTCAGAGGCGGATGGTCCCGCTATTTTCACCAATCACGGTGAACACGGCCATCAGTTGCGTCACGCAAAGAAGCTCCCTGACACGCTTTCCCAGATGGATCAGTTCCAAACTGCAGCCACCCGCCTTGGCCGACACGTACAGACGCACGAGGGTGCCCAGTCCCATGCTGTCCATGTATTCCAGTTCGCACAGGTCCATCACAATTCGCTTGTACTCCGGAATGAGCGGGCACACGGTCGAGTAGAGTTTGCCGCCCATGCCTGCCAGCAGCTTGCCACGTAACCGGACGATTGCCACGGTTTCCTTGCGCTCAACCGACAGTTTGAGAACGTTGGCAACTGCTTGATCAGCCATGAAACCTCCGTGCGGAAAACGCGTGGAATTGGAGCAAGGACCGGGATTGGGTGATTCTCTCACAGCAACGATCGAATCTGGGCAAGCGCAGTGGACATCGAGTTGAACCAGTGGCACTCCCCTCGTCGAATGGCCGCAGGTCGGAAGTTTCTTGTACGGGATATTGATGTCCTCGAACGAAGCTCTGGAGCAACTTGGTTCGCGCCGGGAGGGTCTTGAAGTTCTGCACAGCGCTGATGCCACCCGGCACGATTCTCGCGAGTTGCTGCTGATTGCCTTTTGCTCTGTGCTTGCGGGGGGTGAGGGGGCGGTGGACATGGCTTTGTTTGCCGAGGGGAAGGAGCCGCTTGTTCAGGGTTTTCTCATCCTGGCCAACGGCCTGCCCGGCCACCACACCTTCTGCTGCGTGGAGCGCGATCTCGGGGACGCTCATCACAGGGCTTGGCTTGCCGCGACCGGCCTTCGCGCCCAGACATCGGTACCTCTTGCAGAATCGCTCAGTACCGGGAAATTGGTTGTCTGCATCCTGGAGGCATGCGGTGAACTCCTGAAGGGGCCCGGGGCTTTACATGAGCCGGATCCGTTCGGAAATGGGTCAAGTGTCGAAGGGTCGAGGGCAATTACGAGGCAATTACAGGAAACAATTCGGGGTGGGGCGCCTCTGGGAGGCCCCGATTCCAGAGCTCGGCTCCCACCCGATTTGCTACGCGGCGATCATGGAGCCCTGATGAATCGATTTTCCGCTTGTGAGAGTTCAAGATTCCCTTCTCCATGGCGGCAGTCATCGCGAAAGCCCCGTCCTCCTCTTCCTCGTTCGTTGAGCAGGGAATCTTGATGCTGGTGAACCGACCTGTGAGGCGATGAATCGATAAGTCTCGAACGGGCGAAGAGGAAGCGAAAAAGCCGCCTGCAAAAAAAATCCCTGTCCGGACAGAACTTTTTCCCCTCATCTGCCGATAGTTACCAAGGACTGCAACTTTCGTGGTACTCGTATGATCAAAGGAGGTCACCTTGAGCGTCCCGCTCATCACCAGTTTTTTCTCGCACACCAAACCGGCCTTCCATCAGGAATCCCTACAATCGTCCTCTCACCAGCAGCCCGTACAGCTTCCCCTAGCCCCCGCTCAGGGCACGGTAGACACCGTGCAGATTTCCCAGCTTGCCCAGATTCAGCTCATGGCCACGCGAGGCGACAGCGCGCCCACGATTGCCGTCATCACAGGCCTCACCGTCAGCGCGGTTAATAGCGACCTCGGCATCTCGACCACATCTTCCAGTGTTCCTGTCGCTGCGCCGAGTGGCCCTGGCGGAGGCCCCCCGGCATTCGCAGCGGCGAGTCCCTCCGACGCCGCTATACTTGCTCCCATGCTCTCGGTGCTGGCGTAGCCGCGGCCAGCTTTATATCTGGATGTGTTCGATGGTCGCTGAAAAGTTGAACGATGGACCATTTGTCCGGGGAGTCGGCTCCCCGGACAAATAGTTTTGTCGTCAACGGTCGGCGAAACGGTGGACACGACCACGGCAGAAACGGCATACGATCTGCTCAGCCGGACGCTGACACCGGAGCGGTCTAACCAGGTCGTTCGCCAGCACTCAGAATTGGAAAACTGCCGCCACCGGTGGCCTGACGTGGTCATGAACAGGAATCTGGACAGGACGGCAATGGGCCAGACGGAATCTCGCCCTACTGCCCCAACCGGCCATCGACGCCATCGAAAAAGAGGGCTCCCAAGGCTCGTTGCGAGCAAAGTTCAAGCGCGCGGAATGGGATGACGAATACCTCCGCCGACTCCCGAAGATGTTTTTAGGTGCAATTGCCCCGGGGATTGAAGAGGAAAAGCCGAAGTTTCGCCCCGGCTCTGCGAAACTATGAACGTGCCTCCTCAACGGCCAGCACTCATTTTTGATCTCGACGGAACGCTCACCGATTCCAAGCCGGGCATTGTTGCCTGCCTGCGGAAGGTTCTTGACGCACATGGCATGACAGTTGAGGGGTCTCTGGAGCGTTTCGTGGGTCCCCCGGTGGAAGAGTGGGTCGCCGAACTGACTCCGGGCGGGACACAGCAGACCCGCACCGAACTTGCCCAGGAGTATCGCGCCTGCTACGGCCGCGAGGGATGGAATAAAAACTCCGTCTATGCCGGAGTTCAGCAAATGCTGACCGCTCTCGAGAGCGAGGGCTTTCCTCTCTACGTCTGTACCTCCAAACATCATCATTTCGCGGTGCGCATCCTTGACCTGTTCGAACTTTCCGGGTTCTTTCGGGCAGTCTATGGCGACAAGGCTGAATTTCTGAGCCACAGCAAGGCGGACCTGCTGGCCAGGCTGATGCGCGACTGCGGCCTCCAAGCAGCTACGAGCTGGATGATCGGTGATCGAAGCTACGATATCCAGGCCGCACAGGCAAATGGAGTTAGCTCGATTGCTGCTGCGTGGGGATATGGATCGCGAGCAGAGTGGGCGCAGGCGGACGCGATCGCCATGGCTCCGGACCAGGTGCGCGGGCTGGCGATGGCCACCACCAGAAAATCACTCGTCTAAGTCTCTTCACCGGTCTGAACTCGGGCGGCGTCGAAAGTGCAGAGGAACTTCCTGCCTGCAAGCTGCATCCAACTCCCTGCGGTGGCTGGCCGGGGAGGATCCGCTCCGGACATCGCGACGCCATCCCAGCAAAGGAGCTTCGCCCAATGTCTACACACACCTCTGAGGGTTCCAAGGTAGCTAAAACCAACGTCCCAGACGGGTTCGACGCTGAGCAGGTGAAGAATATATCCAGCGTTCTGAACGCCTTGTTGGCCGATTTGTTTGCTCTTTATATCAAAACCAAGAATTTCCACTGGCACATGAGCGGACCGCATTTCCGCGACTACCACCTGCTGCTCGATCAGCAGGGCGAACAGATTTTCGCCATTACCGATGATGTTGCCGAACGTGTTCGCAAGGTGGGCGGCACCACAATTCGCTCGATTGGCCACATCACCAAGCTGCAACGGCTCAGCGACAACGACCAGGAGTTCGTATCGGCGCGGGATATGCTGCTAGAGCTTCATGCCGACAACAGGGCGCTGGTGGAGAGCTTGCGGACGGCGCATGAAGTGACCGACAAGGCCAATGACTACGCCACAACCAGCTTGATCGAAGTCTGGATTGACGAAGCTGAGCGCCGTGCGTGGTTCCTGTTTGAAGCAACGCGGTAGCAGGCGTTGGCTTTCGGCCTTGAGCTGAACTTGAGTTGGAATTGGGCCCGAGCAGCAGCAGGAAAACGCCCCGCATCCGATCTCGGATGCGGGGCGTTTTTCCCTGGGAGCTTTTTTCCGCTTCGTAGAAGCCGCTCAATCCATGGACATGCTGAGCTGGTGGCGCACATCGGCACCGCGAATCCAGAAGATGACATCGGTGGCGATGTTTGAGGCGTGGTCGGCAATGCGCTCCAGGTTGCGGGAGACGAGAATGCCGTTCATGGACTGCTGGGTGAACTGCGGCTTCTCTTGAATCATTTGCAGCAGATCAGCATGGGCGCGACGATTCATTCGATCGATCTCATCGTCCATCGCGCGGACGGAGTCAGCCAGTCGCGCATCGCCTTCGAGCAGGGCCTGCACCGCGGAGCGAATCATGCGGCCGGCGAACTCGCCCATGGCGGCAAAATCAACCGGTAGATCCACTTCGCTTACCTTGAGGATTTCCTTGGTCCGCCGCGCAATGCCCATGGACTGGTCGCCGATGCGTTCCAGGTCGCCATTGATCTTGATCACGGCGAGAATGAAGCGCAGGTCAATGGCCATGGGCTGTTCCTTGGCCAGCAGTTCGTAAGCCATCTCATCCAGTTCCCGCTGGGCGGTATTGATGGCGGTTTCATTCTGTTTCACGTAGAGGCAAAGGCCCTTGTCCCGCTGCAGGTAGGCGTCCACCGCCGACTCGACCGCCTGCTGCGCCAAGGCAGCCATGGCAAGGAGCTTATCCTTCAGTTCGGCGAGTTGCAGTTGGAAATGAATACGCGGCACGCCTTTTTCTCCCTCATCAACGATTGTGCATCATGGATTGTTACTAGAAGACAAATTTCATAAGACGCATCAGAATTGTCATACCACTTCGGTAATCCAAAAGAGCCGAAGGCGGATGCCCGTTAGACGTGCCCGGAGCCGGTTGGATGTTCTCGAACTCCCATTGAGGCGCGATCCCTCAACTTGAGCAGGGTCGGATCTTCCGGAGCCAATTCCCCTTGAGAGTTTGCCTTCGGTATACAGGAATTGGAGCACCGCTATAGGCTTACGGGATGGTATCTGCGAACGCTTCAGAAGACGCATTTGTTTCCCTCAGTCCCGGCGACTCTGAACCGCGCCAGGTGTACAAGATGATGACCGGCATTATTGTCCCGCGGCCGGTGGCGCTGGTCTCCACGGTGGACTCCCACGGCGTGGCCAACCTGGCGCCCTTCAGCTTCTTTACCGGCGTCGGATCGGTTCCACCCACGCTGCTGTTCTGCCCGGCGGTGCGGGCGCGCGGCCTGGGTGCGGGGAACGACTTGCGCAAGGACACGCTGCGTAACGTCGAACAGACCGGTGAATTTGTCGTCAATACGGTAAGCGATGAGATTTCCGCAGCGGCCAACCGAACGGCTGCCGAGGTTGCCCCGGAGGTGGACGAGTTTGAGCTTTCGGGGCTGACGCCGCAGGCCAGCGAACTGGTGCGGCCAGCGCGCGTGGCCGAGTCGCCCGCGCAGATGGAGTGCAAGCTGCTGCAGGTGATTTACACCAGCCGCGAACCAGGCGGCGGAGTGATTGTGCTGGGCGAGATTGTCCGCTTCCACATACGCAAGGACCTGTTCAATAACTTCCGGGTTGACCCGGAGGGACTGGATGCGGTGGGCCGCATGGCGGGCAATACTTGGGCGCGCACGCGCGAACGGATCGAGTTGACACGGCCGTAGCGATCAGGGCAGCGGATCAGCACTGAGAGGCGCGCTGGAATCGATTGGCCCGCGCAATTCAGCTCTTTTTGTACTGGCCGCGCTTGGAGGGCAGGGTTGCGATGCGATCGTCGGGAGGGCAGCGATCTGGACGGGAGGACTCGCCTGGACGTTCCTCCAATTGGTCGAATTCGATAACCACCGGCCTTGGCGGAAGCACTTCGGGCGGCTCGGTGGCCAAGCGCGGCGATGCCGCGGCGGCGGTGGGTGGATCATCCTCGGCGATGCTTCGCTCAGCTCCAACAATGGGTTCGGGATCGGTTTTGGGGCCGCTTGTGGCGGGCTGCGGCGGCGACTCTTCTCCGCTGCGGGGGTTTTTTAATCCCAGAACGAAGAGCAGATTTCTGAGCCCGCTCAGCCTGGAATCGCGATCGGTGGGCGCGGAGTCGGAATCGGAGTGGGAATCGGATTTCTGCGCTGCTGCGATCGCTGAAGTCCGAGAGTTGGGCGCGTTCCCAATGGCTGGCCGCGCGAAGGCAGGGTTTGACGTCCGCATTCTGGCCGGCTGCCACAAAACCGGAGGGCGCACCGGCTCGGGGTTGTGCGGCCGATCGCTCAACCACCAGGGCGGATCCGGCGCGGGACCGACGGCTGCTGGATCGGGCCGAGGGTCCTTCGCCGGTTCGGGCGCGATGACTTGATCGGGCGCAATCGGTGGCTCTGCTATGCCGGGAGGTTCTTTTGGGACAGCAAATTTGTCCCCAATCGATGACCGTGCGCGGATCGTTTCCTTCGGTCCGGTAGCTGACATAGGGAGGTTCGCGCGAACCGCAATCGCGGGCGCAGAGTTTTCCTGGACAGGGGTTGACGTGCTGGATGGAACCGTCGCGGCGATGGGATGCGACGAGCTCAGTGGATCGGTTGGGAGCCCGGCGGCGATGGCGACGTCTTCAGCAGGCCCGGGAAATGGTGCGAGCGGATTGTCCTCAGCGACTCGAACCGGAGGGTCCGCGATGGCTGCAGGCGGCTCCTGCTCTTGAGATCGTGGGCGCAGATCGACCGGCATGAGCAGCGGGTCGGGCTGCGGGTCGGGCGCTGCTTTGGTCACAGCAGGCTCAGCAGCTCCAGGAAGGGAGGAAGCGGGGGATGGGGGCCCGGGTGCTGCAGGCTCGTCGATCGGCGGCACAGCAATGGGTTCTCCGGATTCGGCTGCAAGTTCAGTCGAGAACGGCAATGAAAACCGTCTTACGGCTTGGGCAACCGGGATTGGCCCCATGGGCAAGGAGGGCAAACAGACTGCCGGTCGGCTTCCGGGCTTTTGAGCCGGAGGCGCAGAGAAGCGCGCGACGGCTGCTGCCGCGGCAGCGACTTCGGGCTCAAACAAGGAGCGCGGCGACGTCGCTCTGGATGGTGCTGGGTTTTCCCCGACTGGTTCTTCGAAACCGGATGGGCTGCTAGGTTCCTGGCGTCTTGAGGCGCTGGCTCCCTGCGCGCGCAGATGTGTTTCGACCGCTTCGACCGAGGGGCGGAACGCGGGATCAGCCTTGGCCAATGCGACGCGATTCAGCACAAAGCCCACCGTGCCGATATTGAGCCGTTGCAGCGTTTGGGCTGTTTTCCGCAGCTCGTCCCGGGTGGTGACGCCGGATTCGATCACAACAATTGCGCAATCGACAAAGCGGGCAAGGTACTCGGTCTCGGCCGAAACCGACAGGGGCGCGGTATCGGTAAGAACGAGACTGTCTTCCTCGGTCCCGGTTTCTTCGGCCATGCGTTCGAGCGCGGCGGGCCGGGCTGCTCGCCCGCCGGGCACCAGGTGGAGCGCGCGTTCCGGGCTGCCCGAATCGGCGCCCTTCGGATCCGCGCTGGAATGCTGCACGGGCGGTCGAGCGCCTGCGGCATCCACCAGAATCGTGGTGCATCCGATGGCCTCCAGCATTGCGCGCACCCGATTGACCAAGGTACTGACGCCGGTACCAGGACCGGTTCCCGTAAAGATGCAGTTCCTGAGGCTGCCTTGCTTGCGGCCGTGTTCAATGGCTGAGGCCAGGCGCAGCATATATTCCTCGGCCACACCTTCAGAGACTTCGTTGAAATTCGGCAGCTGCGCCAGGGGAGCGAAACCCAGCACGCGTTCCACATCTGCGGCGATATAGATCTTGGGATCAACCTTGTGCGCCATGACCGCGGCCAGGACCCCGAAGAACAAACCGGCCAGTGCGATCATGAAGGTATTCAGCAGCACACCGGATTTTCCGAGCGTCAGCGGTGCAACGGCAGGCGCGACCTGATAGGCGCAACACTCAGGAATCCGGGAGGCTTTGTTGGGGCCGGTCTGGTGACCGCTGCGGGAGACAGCTTCAACCAGGGTGGGGGCGGCGTCAAACGTGTGCACGCCGGGCCTCTCGACCGCGCCCAGAACGAGCACCTTGTTGGCCATATACCTGGTCACCGTGACCGCGGCGGCAAGGTTGGTGTAGTAGGACAAGAGGGCGGCGTCAATGCCTTTGGCTGCCTGCTCGCGGGTTTTTCCTGCCAGCATCAGATCGCCGGCCAAGGGCAGCGTGATGCGGCCATCTGGGCCGACAACGAGCTTGGCGGTAAGATCAGCGCGCCCGACCAAATCAACGATGATTTCATCACCGCAGCCGAGACGGCATTCCTCGTCGCTGGCGGGCTCAAAATTGCGCAGCGTCTCGAGGGGACTGATTTTCAGTTGCGGATCTGGTTTGGCTTCCGGTTGCCGGCCTGAGGCGGCCTGCGCATCGACCGCTCCGCTCATCCAGCCGATGATCGCGAGCAGAACAGCGGTCCGGAGTATGACCCTGGAAACGAGCCCGGGAACGAGCCTGTCCGTCTCCCTGACCGTTCCGATTTGAAGCTTCACGCCGTCGCCTCCCGGCCACGGAAGACTCCCAGGGCCCGATGAATAAACCGATATGCCAATTGCCTTTCCTCTTCCGTCAACACCCGGGGATCGAACACGGCCACCAGTCCTGCGAGATAGACTAGGCCGAAGCACGTCCTACAACGTAAAGCGGCGCGCCGGCCAATGCGGCGCATCACGCCAAGGCTCATCGCTCAGAAGCGCCGTTTGCGTCACCTCAAGGAGCGCGATTGCGACGCAGGCCAGCCGAAAAGCATGCAGCCAAGGTAGGGAGACAAAGGCCATAAGCACCAGCGCAGAGCTTCCGCGCGCCAGACGCCGGCCAGGGTTTCGAACGCCTGAGATTTTCCGCGCAGCAAGGCCAGAAGCAGTTGCCCAGTGGCGCGACTGGCCACGCAGAGGCGTCCGCCTTCCCGGCGCGCCTCCTGCGTGGCCTGCGCTTTCGCGGACGCCGGCGGATGGGCGCGCACGAAGGCCTTATCAGTCCATGGGACTGCAATTCCGGATGCAACAAGACGGGCGTGGTACTCCGCATCTTCAGCGATGTTGTTGACGCTGAAGGGGACACGCTCCAGCATTTCGGCGGTCAATGCAAACCCGTTTCCGAACTCGCCGGTGGGGAGACCCAACTCATAGCAGCATTGCCTCTCGTCCGCGCCTTGCTCCAGGCCAAGGGCGGCGCTTTTGCCGCGCAGCTTGCAGTTGCTCAACTCGACGACATGGGGTCCGGCGTCAGCAGTTTCTTTGGCCCTCGCACCGACCGAGTTACGGGCAACGATAAAAACATCTGTTTGGGCGTCTGAGGCGTGGATCGATCGCACGGCAGGCGCAATCATTCCCGGTTCATCGTGAGTTGGAATCGCTGCCGCCACGCCGATGCCCGGGCGCAGCGACGGCTTCGGCCGATACGGGCGGAAAAGATTGCCCCCCATCCACAACGACAGATCGAAGAATAGCGGCGCGGCAAACATCGCCATGGCAACCGCAAGCGCCGAGATGAAAACTCGCTCCACTATGAATCGCTTCTTTGAATCGCTTCTTTCTTCTCACTATCCTCGACTCCGGCCGTCTCGTCTATCGCTACTTGCTCGGTCCCGTGTTCGATAGTCACACTTGTGCATTACTTCGGTGAAACCGCTCCAGCTTTCAAACCATTACTTTCTGAATCTGGAATCCCGGGGCCGGCGCATCGACGCTCCCGATTTCCAGCAAAGTTGGCTTCATACCATGAAGTCAGCCGGCGATGAAGAGCATTCGAGACTGCTCGGCTCGCTACCGCTATACGGTGGTGAGGCCGGCCATCAACCCCATCAGCTCTGTCACAGGCGCAAACACCAGCGCAGTGTCCTCCCTTGGAAGAGGACACTGCGCGAGCCTCTAGAGCCGAACCAAGCTGCCCGGACGAATCAACGGGAACAGACCCAAGCCGGTCAGGCCCTGCGTGGCCGCCACCAACAGGTCATGGTTGTCGATCGACAGCTGGCCATTGAGCGTGGAGATGCCCCAGCCGAACGCCTTGCGCTTCCAGAGGATCGGCATGTAGGTATGCATCGTTCCCGGCGATCGATTGCGTTCCTCTGCTCCTCGGTCGCAGCGTGGTTCAAATCCAGGTCGGTTTGGCGCTCGCCATAGTGGCAGCCGAGCGTTGAAAACACCGCCAACACGACAGCAAAAGCCAAGGTCGCCTTGGCCAGCGGCAACTTCCCTAGCAGCCAAGTAAGCGCGAGAGCCAGGCCGACGCCGATCCACGGCGCGCGCGATTGATTCGCCTCTGGAGAAGTCCTCACGCGTTCTGCCGTTACGCCCAGTGGCGACAAGGACACTGTCTCTGGCCTGCGGAGCCATGGACTTCAACTCCAATTTGCGGATTGGTTGGCGGGTAGGCTGCAAAGTGGTCGCGAGAGAACGCAGGCAGGGGTGCGATCCCGCGTTTTACGCGACGGACATGTCCTGGCCACCGGCTTCGCGGCCGAACAGGGCCAGGCCGGCGAGCGCCAACGCCACCACGATGACCGTGAGCGCGAGCACGGCGGGATAGTTTGCCCATCGCTCGGCGGCCAGGGCCTGGGCCTTGCCGTTCCATGAAGTGGCGAGTCCGCCCAACTGATAGGCCAGGCCCGGAGCGGTGGCCCGCACCGGAGCCGGGGAAAGCTCGGTCAAATAGGCCGGCACCACTCCCCAGGCGCCCTGCACCATGAACTGCATGAGCACGGCTCCGGAACCGAGCGCGAAGGCGGAGTGGCCATAGGCCCAGAGCGGAATGACCGGGATGGAAAGCAACGCGGCTGTGATGATGGCGCGCTTGCGGCCCCATCGCTCGGAGAGTGTGCCGAACACAATGCCGCCGGCAATCGAGCCGAAGCCGTAGAGCACACCGATCAGGCCGACGGTCGAAGGCTGCAGCTTGGCATAGGTGGTGAGGAAGGTTGGATACACATCCTGCGTGCCGTGGGAGAAGCTCATGAAGGCGGTCATCAGCAGGATCAGAAAGAGGAACGTGGGCAGAAACTGCTTGAGCAGGGTTCCGGTTGAGGCGCGGCTGTCAGGGACTGCACCCGCGGAACGGGGGAAACGGTCCTTCACAGAGGCCAGCCACACGGGAGACTCCTCGACCCGCATCTGCACATAGAAGACCAGCAGCGCGGGAATGGAGCCGATAATGAACAGCCCTCGCCAGCCGAGGCCTGGGAAATGAAGTCCGGCGAAAACGAATCCGTTAAAGAAGATGGCGAAGGCTGCAGAGGCCAAAATGGATCCGGCCGCGTATCCCTCCTGAAGAATGCCGGAGAAGGTGCCGCGGCCTTCCTTGGGGAGGGTCTCAAATACCAGTGCGGCGCCGACGCCCCATTCGCCGCCCATGGCGAGGCCGAACAGTGCGCGCAGAACCAGCAGGACGGTCAACGAGGGCGCGAAGGCGCAGGCCAGTTCAATGACGGAGAAGCTCAAAATATTGGCCATCAGCACGGGGCGGCGACCGTAGCGATCGGCCAGCATGCCGAACAGCAGGGCTCCGAAGGGGCGAAAGGCCTGGGTGAGAAAGACTGCGCCCAGCACCTCGGAGGCCGCGGTGTGGAATTCTTTGGCGATGGCGGGAACACAAAAAACGAGGATGAAGAAATCCAGCGAATCCATGGTCCAGCCCAGGAAGGCGGCGACGAAGGTGTGGCGCTGCATACTGCTCAGAGAGCGGAAATTTTCGAGAACAGACCGGCAATGGTCGAGCAGAGACGAAGACATAGGCGGGAGGATAGCAGACCGGCTCTCGAAAGATCTCCAGACCGGAAGGCCGGCGCCTTGCGCAGCCGAGCGATGAGGGCCTGAGAGGCGGTATGGACAGATCGAGCCGGGCCCTCGTCAATCGCACCGGAAAGGGGCCAACCTTTTTTCTCAACGGCGAGATAATTGTTGTAACGAGTAACGCTCCGGATGCGTCTTATTTGCAAACCAAGATTCCGCGCGGACGGCTGTGCGCCGTTGCTTCCCCGCGGACTGATCTGCGCAATCGGCGGGGGCCTTGACGGCTCAGCCAGCACCTCATCGGCCCCGGATGGGAAACGCCGGGGACCAGCACTGAAAGGAAATTTGAATCATGAAGCGTTTGACACTCCTCACCGGCATTCTGGCGCTTGCTGCTCCCCTGGCCCTGGCCCAGACCTCTACCTGGACTTCCGACCCGGCTCACAGCGAAGTTGACTTCTCCGTTTCGCACCTGACTGTCTCCAATGTGCATGGGCGTTTTGGGCATGTGAATGCGAGCATCGCATACAACGAAGCGGATGTGACCAGGTCCACCGTGAACGCGACCATTGACGTTTCCGGCCTGGACACGGGCGAGGAAGAACGCAACAACCACCTGAAAAGCCCCGATTTTTTTGATGTCGCGGCGACTCCGACCGCGACGTTCACCAGCACCAGCGTGGCCAAGAGCGACAATGGGCTGACCATCAACGGTAACCTGACGGTGCACGGGGTGACCAAACCGGTGGTGCTGCACGCCGAAGGCCCGCGCGGGCCGGCGCCCGGCATGGATCACAAGCCGCACGCAGGTTTTTCCGCCACCACCACCCTCAAGCGCACGGATTTTGGCATTGGAGCCAAGTTCCCGGCCGCAGTCGTGGGCGAAGAGGTGAAACTGGACATTGAGCTGGAAATTGTGAAGCAGTAGGCAATTCGCAGTAGGCAATTCTTTGATGCGGTTTCCGATTGCCGGGACCGCATCCGGCTGGAACTGGCTCACGCGCGCGGTTTGCCGCGCGCCTGAGCGTATGATCCTGTTCGAAGATCGTCACCAAATGCAGGAGTTTGTGGATGGCCGGCCTGAAACTTGAAATTGTGCAGGAACTGCCCTTCTTCAGCGTGGAAGAGGAGGCGCTGCTGAACCTGATGCGCACCTCCGACGCGATGCATCGCGCCTTCCACCGCAAGACGCGCGACTGGGGCGTTACATCGACGCAATACAACGTGCTGCGCATTCTGCGTGGGGCACATCCCCATGGGCTTACCTGCTCGGCGATTGGCGAGCGGATGATCACCGCTGAACCCGATATTACGCGGCTGCTGGCGCGGCTCAAGGCGCTCAAATTTGTTCGCCAGCGGCGGGACCGGCACGATGGCCGCGTGGTTTGGACGCAGATTTCCGAGAGCGGGCTACAACTGCTCAAGGAAATGGATCCGGTAATTCAGAGGGTTCCAATCGAATTGCTGGGCCATTTGAACAAGGCTGAACTGGCGGAGTTTATTCGGCTGCTGGAACTGGCGCGGCGGCAAAGCGAAGACACCCAGGCGCCGGTAAGCTGCACTGGCGAGCACTGTAGCCAGGGCGAAGCCCCTACGGACGCAACGCCAACGTAGGGAGGTGTCCGGTAGTGCGTCGAGGTGGGTGTGAGGTTGAAGCAGGATCAGATTCCGGGGAGCGGAACTGGTTTGGCGGAACTCGACTATTGGCTATTGGCCAAGAACCTTTTGCGCAACGGATTCTTCGTCGGCATCGGTCTGGATGATCTTGTTGTGCAAGCAATAAAGCGCCAGCTCAAGACGGTCCGAGACGCCGAGCTTGTCATAGATCTTGCGCAGATAGTTCTTGATGACCTGCTCCGTGGTTCCCAGTTGGAAGGCGATCTCCTTGTTGCGCTTGCCCTGGGTGATGCAGGTAATGATGGACATTTCCTTGGGCGAAAGGCGGGGCTGGGTGCGGGGGCTGACCAAAGCGGCGGCCTGGGAGCGATAAGCTTCGATGACCCAGTTCACGGACTGGTTGTCGATCCAGGTTTCCCCGGCAGCGATGCGGCGCACGCAACGGACCAGCAGATCGGGCGAGATGGCACGGGAGATGATGCCGCGGACACCGCGACGATAGAGCTCCACGGTGTGATTCTCATCTGCCTGGACGGCCTGGACAATGAGCTTCATATCCGGAGCGAACCGCAACAGGTCAGGGATGACATTCGCCGTTCCGGCCAGCATGCTGCCTTCAAGCAGAACAACATCAGTAGGATAGCGCTCGACGGCGAGACGCAGATTTTCGATCGAATCCGCTTGCGCAACGACGCGCAAATCGTCTTCCAATGCGAAAACCTTACGAATTCCAACGCGGTAAATAGCCTGCGAATCCGCAATGATAATGCGGATCGTTCCGGGCTTGACCGGGGAATCGAGCCGTTCGCTCTCTGAGGAATCGTCCAAGAATTCCATAGTTGGTTGCGGCCAGTTCAACCTGGGCTGTCACTGTTCCGCGAACTGGTACTCGTCGATCGTGGCGGCAGCTAGGTATTGCGTTTGGCTCAAAGAGCAGCGTACCACACGTCCCAGACAATGAACTAGGACATCGTGCAGCGTGCCGAGAACGGCGCCGGGCATGCGGAGGGAAAAACGGATGTCGAGACCGGTCGCCAACTCCTCGTCCAGTTGGAAAAGGACGCCGCTCGCGGACACGTTTTTGGAGAAAGCCTTAACTTCTCCGTGATTGGTGGCAAGGACGACGGGAAGCGCCAGCGGGAAGCGGACCGCACAACGAACTTCCTGCCGTGCCGTGCCCGGATGAGAGACAATCGCCGGACTCGCGATTTCCGAATTCAATACGTTCATTGGCAGCATCCTGCGCCCACCTGGGGCGCGATGCCTACTGTAAACCCTCCGCGCCGCTCGAACATACGGCACCAAAGTTCTGATCAAAGTAACCGCCGGTGGCGCAATCGATTGTCCGTTCCCGTAACGGCCGTTACCATCGCTTTTCAATACGCCCTACATACGGTGGTTTCGATGGAGTTACTCGTACTCAGGAGTCAATCGCTCACTTCCGTTCGACGGGGGCGTAGCTAGGGAGATGGGGTCGCTAGGCAGTGTTCGCTGCATTCGATTCTAAGTTTTTGGATTCAGAGGGAAAAACGCTGCCGAAGCGCCTACCCATTCCTGATTTTTGTTGTGGTCGACCCCCATCATTTTGCCGCGTCCCAGGCGCACGAGAGAGAGCGCCGGGGTCAGCTTGCCGGCGTCGGGCCAGAGGTAAAGAATCCGGATCTCGGCCTGGGTGGGCCCACAGGGAGTTTCAACAGTGTGCTCAAAGCGCATCCGCTGTTGCAGCAGGAACTCTTTTCTGTCTTTGCAGGGGATCGCCTCAAGCTGAGCTTGCGCCGGTTCAAACTGAATTCCTTTGCCGGCAAAGGAAAACAAGGGCTTCAGGAGCAGCTCGGGATAGATGGTTTCCGGCCCCGGCTCGTGGGGCAGCTGAACACCGCCCGCGGCCAACTCGGCGCGCCCGTTGCCGTCCAAAAACTCATCCACGAACACTGCGGAAGGCACCACGGGATGGGAGCCCGGCGGCCGGCACAGCCATGGAATGGAAAACTTCGAGATCAAGAAGTACCAGTTGGGATGGCCGGCCCATTCAACATCCCATGGATGGGTCAGATCGAAGGGCAGCCGCACCTGGCGGGCCATCAGCTCATCGGCAATGGCGCGGTTGTAGATGCGGTGGATGGGAATCTGGCGGCCGCCCTGGTCGCGGTAAAAGAGCTTGCCTGCGGACGCCTCAAGACTGCGGATATCGACGACCGCAATGCCCAGCCGACGCGACGTCACGTTGAAGTCCGGCAAGGTCTTCTGGTGCGTGGGGTCGAGCTCGGTGAGGACAACGTTTTCCGGCGCGTGGCCGCCTAGAACCGTCTCAGCAAGCAGCGCCCAGTATCCTGCCTCGTCCAGGCCTCCCAGGTAGGCGCCGAGGCTCTCCGGCAGCGCATAGGCCTCGCGATAGGCCCTGCTGAGGACGTCCTGGTAGCCGTAGACGGATGGGAACGCCTGAATTTCGACGAGCCGGGGAACGAGCTTCCCGTCAACGTCGCGGATGAGAGCAAAGTCGGCGGTGAGGAAGTTGGGATGGGCATTTTCCCGCGCGACACGATACGCGGCCGGAATCGCCTGGCGCGCTTCGGCAAGATAGTTCGCGTTTCCCAGCAGGGCCTCCGTCAACCCGATCCCGGCAGTCGAGAGCTCTTCCAAAAGGCTCGCGGGCAGGAAAACCGGCGATTCCGCAATGCGGTACTCTACTCTTGCGCCACAGCGCTCCTCGACAAGTCGCAAAAGAGTCTCGTAGTGCTGCGGTGTAAATCGTGCATTGAAACGACTTCTCAGCTCGGGGACCATGGTTTGTCCTCATTCCATTGCTATTTAGCTAGTAATCAACATATCGCGGTTTAGCGACTCGGGAGGTGCAATTACCGTCCCGAAAGCTAAAGCCCGAAAGGTTGCCCCGCTTTCTCCTGTGAATTTCCAGTCAACTTTGTGGAAAAAATGGGCGGAATTTGACGAAATCGTTACTTTTGTTGGAGAAGTGATGCAACTTTTAGGGTAGTATTTGACTCAAAGTCTCACCAATTCAAACGTTTCGACCAAGGGAGTAACGCCACCATGTCTTTGATCTCGTTGAAATCTCGTTTCGTCCTAGCAACATTTCTGGCAACCGCTTCGACCGCTATTGTGGCTGCTACACCCATAACGCCGCCGCCGACCATGCCACCGCACGCTTTCGCCGCTGCTACGCCCATAACGCCGCCGCCGACCATGCCACCGCACGCAGTGGTCGCTGCTTCGCCCCTGACGCCGCCGCCGACCATGCCGCCGCACGCCGTGGTCGCTGCTTCGCCCCTGACGCCGCCGCCAACCATGCCGCCACACGCCGTGGTCGCTGCTTCGCCCCTGACGCCGCCGCCGACCATGCCACCGCACGCTGTGGTCGCTGCTTCGCCCCTGACGCCGCCGCCGACCCTGCCGCCGCACGCTGTGGACTAGCTGACTCCTGTTACAAAGCCAGAAGAGCGTCGATTCGCCAACGCGATGGCCGGTGGGTTTTTCCCTTCTCTTCCAGCGGCGCCCGTCAGCGGCATACTCAATTCAGTTTTTTACGATGCGGGTACAAAGGATTCACTGCTAATCTGAATTCGTCGCGCCGACTGGTTCGGGCGGGGTGCTCAAGGTGGCTCTGGACAACGCATTCTTATTTACTGGGATTGCGGCCGAGGCAGCGGTCGTCGGGCTTCTCGTGTTTAAGCGCGCATGGCGGACTCTCCCAGTCTTCATGATCTACGTGGCCTGGGGAATGACAGAGGATCTGGGTAGCTACATATTTCAGCGCCACTCCGTCGGGCTTTCTTCTCACAGATACCTCATCAGTTATTTGATCGCGCAAATCGTGGATTCCGTTTTACAGTTCTCGGTCCTGATCGAGCTTGCCTGGTCCATCCTTCGTCCGCTACGCTCCCGCCTGTCAAGCCGTGCGCTAATGTTGGTCGCTTTGTTCATCCTGGCTCTGGGTGCAGCAATTTGGCCGTTTGCCAGCATTCATGGCGCGGCCCATCTACCACCGGCATGGCAGAACATCATTCACCTGCAGCAAACCACGCCGGTCCTGCGGGTACTATTCTTCGTTTTGCTGGCCGGATGCAGTCAGTTGCTTTCGATTGGCTGGCGGGACCGCGAACTGCAAATCGCAACGGGGCTCGGCGTCTATTCCCTGGTCAGTCTGGCGGTCGACATCCTGAATCAACACCAGCGGACCGAAAATTGGGCCGTTTTGAACCAGATTGCGGCGGTCAGCTACATGTGCTCCCTCTTCTATTGGATTTTCAGTTTTACGCAGAAGGAAGCAGCGCCCCGAGAGTTCACGCCCCAGATGGAGAACTTCCTTTTGGCCGTGGCCGGCACCGCGCACGCCAGCCGCATCGACATTACAGAAGCCACCCGCCGCAAAGATCGTAACCGCACTGAGTAACCGACGGTTCCTCGGTTGTGAGTACCCTGACTCGCGTCCGATCTGACCGGCGGTTTCGGGTTACTGTTTCGCCTTCCATCGTGCCCGGAACACGCTCATTCCCCATGCCTGAGCCCTCAAGCGGCCTGTTTGGAGTTCTGTGGATGCGTCAGTCCTCCGCTGGCGGTCCTGGCTTGAAACCGCCGGTCTACAACTTTTGTGGCAGGAACGCAAAATAATTCTCCACAAAGGAAAAGATTTCTGTTACTAGTAGGAGGTACCTAAAAGAACGCCCCGTTACCAAGGGCCGCTAAAAGGAACACCGATGATTCTGATTGCGTTGCAAGTTGCGTTAGTTTCAGGCCTTGCCGTCTACCTCTTCCGCTGGCACAGCGGGGTACGTCGCCGTAACGCTCAGACTTGGGATTCGCTTCTGGCGCGTTTGCGCCTCGACTGGAGTGCGCGTGAGCTCAGCGACCAGTTCCTGTGGAAGGAAGGGCTGAACGCGACGCCCGAAGATGCCTGGCAGAGGATGGAAGGTCCCAAGGGTTTGTGGGTAATGTATCAGAATGCCCGCACCATGTTGGAAATGGCTGACTACGCTGCCAAGAACAGCCCCGCAGTGGATCGCCTGCTGCTGGAAACTCTGCGCAGCGATGCGATGCAGATTCGAGTATGCGTGGTGATGGCATTGGCTCAATACGGGTTCTCGAAGGCGAGCGAGGGAGTTCGCGTGAATGCGTTCCGCGCCGCCACCATGTATACCGGGATGGCCGCCCGCATGACTCAGCTGCTTCAGGAAAACAACCCCATGATGGTTCCCGACTTTGTAGCAGCCATGTAAGTGCTTTCCCTTCTGAAAAGAAAAACCCCGGCTTCGGCCGGGGTTTTTCTTTTCGCCGTCTCCAGCTTTGACCGAAGACTTGCCCGTGGAGCGCTATGCCGCGATCAAAAATCGCCCGTCGCGCATGATCTGTTCCCGACCGGTTTCTGATTCCAGCCAGATATTGAAGCCCAGGCCGACTACGTCAATGTGGGTTCCTGAACGCCAGGGCGCTCCAGTGTGCTCTCCATAGGGGTTTCCGAAGGCGATGTGGATGCCGGGAAATTTCTCGTCCTGAAGAATATTGCCAATGACGCGCTCCACACCGAGATTGGTGCCGATGGCGAACTCGCCCACACGGTCAGAGTTTTCATCGGTATGCGTGTAGGCCCAGAAATCGGCTTCGAGCTGCTTGTTGAGGCTGATGCAGCTGACGATGCGGTTGGCGGCGATTTCAATGGTCAGGGGAGTGGCCGCGAGCAGCCCGTAGCGTGCGCAGAGCCAATCGCCCACCACGCCATCCACGACAAAGCGGCCGTTCACTTCGCCGGGGGACGTAAAACACTCGCCACCGGGAAGATTACCCCACTTCTCCTGAGAGATGATTCCGGAGGTCTTGAACCACTTGTAGCCAGGGTTCATTTCTGCTGTGATGTCGGTTCCGGCGGCCGTGGTGGCGCGGATACGGGTGGCCTTCTTGACGCGGTCGAGAACTTTCTGCGAGAGCCGGTCGACCAGGTTGAAGTCTGCGCGCATGCCCTGGCACATGATCTCCGCAGTGATGTTGACCATGTGCGCGTGACGCATTTTGCGGCGGTTGACGACGTCGGTCATCTGCATGCGCGAGCGCAGCTCATTGGCCTGCACCTGCACGGCGAAGATGGAAACCTGGGAGGTTTCCATATCTTCGAGCACCGCTGCCGGCATATCGACCAGCGGGCGCGGGGCAAGATCTTCCAGAACAAAGACATTCCATGGACAACCCCGCTCGGCCAGTTGCGCGCCGAGGGCGGCGGCAATGGGCTCGGTGGCGCGGTCGGTGATCAGCGTAACCTTTTCCGCCGGATCGATGCGCAGGCAGGTGGTGACCGCGGAAAGAGCACCGGGTTTGAATTCAGCGGGGTAGTCAAGGGCAAGCAGGTGGCGGGAAGATTCGGTCATGCGTGAGGTATAGCCTTCCATCAAGTGGGCGACGCTGCACAACGGCTGCGGCAAATCAGTACGTCTCTGGTGAGGTTAACTGATTTTTGATGGGAATGAAATGAGGCGTTGAGGAAATGGCGGCCCAAACCTGTGCCCGGCCGGATTGGAAAAAACGCCTTGTTGTTGGGGAAAGCCGAGGCAACCCTAAGCGCGGGCGTGGTGGTCGTCCCAGGGCTGGCACACTCGGTCCGCGGCCTGTTTCGCAGGGATGGGATAAATGGATTTTTGACGATCCCGCCAAATCATGAGAGCTGCAAAACCGGCCATGAATCCGCCCGCAGCGAGGACGAAACGCAACATCGGGACCTCTCCATTCCGAGTTCCATCTGCAGCGGGTTCGATGCGGAAGGCAAGAAACGGGATCTCGGCGCAGGAATGAAGCAAGCACTGCTGAAGCGGCAAGCTCGGGAACTGTCTCGATCTGCTGAATCGGAGCGATGAAGCGATAGCCAAGGCCGCCGACAGTCTGAATGTATCGAGAGTCTTGCGGATCGTCGCCCAGGATTTCGCAAAGAAAGTCGCCCCTACTGTCGATTTATCTATATTTGTCCAGGTCATTTTGTATAAATTTATCTCAGCGCAACTTTCGTCGACAGAATGTTTCTCAGCGGTACTGCGGCGGTGCCGAGGGCCCCTCAATGCAGAATTTCTTCTTCGATCTCCGCTTTGTCCTGCGGCGGCTGCGCAAGTCGCCTAGCTTTGCCTTGACGGCCGTTCTCATGCTGGCGTTCGGCATCGGCGCCACCACCGCCATTTTCTCCATTGTGGAGGGCATCCTGCTCCGGCCGCTGCCCTTCCCAGATCCCAGCCGCCTGGTCGTCCTGTCCGACCAAATCAAAGGCAGTGCCCCGAGTAGCAACGGCGAGATCGGCGTCACCGTGCCAGACATTCGCGCCTACTCCCGAGAAACCAACTCCTTCACGGCGCTCGGCGGCTACACGTACTTTGGATATGAGCTATCCGGCGCCGGCGAAGCCGCCCAGGTCAATGCCACCCGGCTCACTTCCGGCGTCTTGCCCGCGCTCGGGGTTCAGCCCGAGCTGGGCCGCTTCTTCACGGCCGACGAAGAGGAGCATAGCCAGCAGGTGGCTGTCCTGAGCTATGTCACCTGGAAGACGCGCTTCAACGCCAACCCCCAGGTTCTGGGCACCAAGATTCTGCTCGACCGCAAGCCCTACATCGTTATCGGCGTCATGCCACGCGGCTTCGAGTTTCCCCTGATTCCCGGCCAGCTCAACCGCACGGAGCTGTGGGTGCCCATGAGCTTTGCCGGGCAGGAGCTGACGCCGTTGGCAGCCGCCAGCTGGCGCTATCAGATGGTGGGCCGCCTCAAGCCCGGAATCTCTCCCCAGCAGGCCCAGATCGACGCCGAGCGCGTGGCCCAGGACATCATGCGCAACTACCCGGCCATGATGGCCGGCCTGCACATCAGCGCCCTGGTTCGCCCGCTCGAGGAAGAGACTGTTGCTCGGACCCGGCCGCTGCTGCGCACCTTGTTCCTGGCTGTTGCCGTCGTACTGCTCATCGCCTGCGTCAACCTGGCGGGGCTCATGCTGGTGCGCGCCATCCGCCGCCAGCGCGAGATCGCCGTCCGCCTGGCCCTGGGAGCGCGCGCCTTGGCCCTGCTGCGCCAGGCCATCCTCGAGAGCCTGGTACTCAGTGTCTCCGGCGGCCTGCTCGGCCTCGCTGGCGCCGGGGTGGCTCTTGGTGTCGGCAGAAGCCTGCTCCCGGAAAGCCTGCCCCGCATTGAAGAAATCTCGCTGAATTGGGCGGTCGTCGGCTTCGCCCTGCTTCTCGCCGTGGTCACCGGCCTGCTCTGCGGATTAGTTCCGGCCTTCGCTGCGCTGCGCACCAACGTCAATGGAACACTTAAGGAGGGCGGCCGCAGCGGGACGGTTGGTGGCGGCCACGCCCGGCTGCGCTCGACGCTGGTGGTTGCCGAAATCGCCATCGCCCTCGTCTTGCTGGCCGCCTCCGGCCTGTTGCTGCGCAGCTTTGAGAAGATGCGCTCGGTCGATCTCGGCTTCCGCCCTGACCACGTGGCCACTGCCGATTATTGGCTGCCCGAAAAGCAATACTCGACCCAGCCCGCGGTCGACGCCTTCAATAACGATCTGCTCCGCCGGCTGCGCCAGATCCCGGGCGTCCAGGCCGCCGGACTCACCAGCTTGCTCCCCGCTTCGGGCAACAGTGAGGGGACCTACTTCGTGGTCGAAGGATACGTTGCTCCGAAGGGCGTATCCATCAATGCGGCCACACCCACTTTTGTCATCGGAGACTACTTCCGCGCCATGAGCATACCCGTGCTGCGCGGACGAACCTTCACCGAAGCCGATAAGGCCGGTGCGCAGCTGGTGGTCGTCGTCAACCACAAGTTTGCCCAGCACTATTGGCCCAATCAGGATCCCATCGGCAGGCGCATCCGCATCGGCACAGCGCAGATGAAGACACCCTGGACTACCGTTGTCGGCGAAGTTGCCGACGTGAAAGAGGGTTCGCCAGACGCCCCTCCGTATGAGCAGTTCTACTGGCCTGTTGCTCAGACGGAAGAAGGCCTCGGCGAGCTCGGCTCTCCCGGCAGCCTGGTGAACAACGGCGGCTTCATCGTGCTGCGAGCGCAATTGCCGCCCGAGCAGATGGAATCTGCCCTGCGCGCCACCGTCCGCGCCATCGATCCGCAGTTGCCGCTCACCCAGGTCGAGACCATGGAAGAGGTAATTTCGGAAAGCGAAGTGCCGCGCCGCTTCAACACTGCGCTCATCACGGGCTTCGCTTTTGCCGCTGTTCTTCTGGCCGTTCTCGGCATTTACAGCGTCATTGCCTTCTCGGTAGCCTCGCGCGCGCAGGAGATGGCTATCCGCATGGCGCTCGGTTCGAAGCGCGCCGACATTGTGCGCCTGGTGCTCGAGTCGGGTGTGAAGCTGGCCGCTATCGGCTGCATTCTGGGCCTGGCTGGCGCGGCTGCCGCCTCAAGGCTGCTGCGCTCGTTGCTGTTCGATGTCAGTCCGTTTGACCCGCTGGTGCTGACGGCAGCCGCTCTGGGAATCCTGTTGCTGGCACTGGCTGCCGCCGTGCCACCCGCCCTCCGTGCGGCTTCGATTGAGCCCGTGCAGGCATTGCGCCGGCAATAGCCCCATGGCCCGGCTTGAGGCAGGATTGAAGAAGGATCGCAGCGATTCTGCCGCAACGGGAGGACCAGGACCGGTTACGGCATCGAGGATCGCGTCCCCGGGATCGGTCAAAATGGCCCCAGAGAAGGGCAATTTCCCAAAAGCACAGAGCCACCTGGCTGTTCAGATTCAGTTCCGATGGCCTTCAGATCGAGCTGCAGCATGGGAGGGATCGGATGCCTGCTTACGGCCACTCCTCCGCCTGCCGCGGTCGCCTTATAAGCCTTGGGCGGTCTCCTGGGCCATGTAATCTACAACCGCTTTCAGGTCGCCCTTGGACTCCTCAAAGACCTTCAACTGGCGGTCGGCGCCGGTTCCGGTTTCGAGGATTTTGCGGATCCCATTGATGGCTTCGCGGCTGCCCAGTTCGTCCACGACGGGATCGATCATGTGCAGATACTCCTCGAGCAGGTCGCGCAGGGGGAATTCCTGCTGGCGGCCAAAGTCGATCAGCTTGCCATCCAGGCCGTAACGCACAGCACGGAATTTGTTCTCCATGAGCAGGGGGCGGCTGTAGTGGCGAAAGTCCTGGTTGGACTCGTGCAGTTTGTAGAGGTAGGCTGCGGTGGCCTGGATGAGCGCGGCAATGGCTACGGTTTCTTCGGCGCGGAGGGGTATGTCGCAGGCGCGCACCTCAATCGTATCGAAGAAAGGGTGGGGGCGGATGTCCCACCAGATCTTCTTGGCGTTGTCGATGCAGTTGGTTTTGACCAGCAGGCTGACGTAGTTTTCAAACTCGGAGTAGCTGGAAAAGGCATCGGGAATGCCGGTGCGGGGGAAGTTCTCGAAGACTTTGGCGCGGTAGCCCTTATAGCCGGTATTGAGGCCCAGCCAGAAGGGAGAGTTGGTGGCCAGCGCCATGATGTGGGGAAGAAAGTAGCGCATCGAATTCATGATGCGAATGGCGGCCTCTCGGTCTTCAATGCCGACGTGGACGTGAAGGCCGAAGATGAGGTTGGCGCGGGCGACCAGTTGAAGATCCTTGACGACCTGGTGGTAGCGCGGATCGGGGTAAATTTCCTGGGTGCGCCAGTCGGCGAAGGGATGAGTGGCGCCGGCGACCAGTTTGAGCCCATGCTCGCCGGCCAGCTTGATCATTTCGCGGCGCAGCTCGTAGATGTCTTCGCGGGCCTCGGCGATGTTGCGGCAGACGCGCGTGCCCACCTCGACGACCGAGGTGTGCATTTCGGCCTTCACGCGCTCCTGCAGGCGCAGTTTGCCCTGGGCCAGCATCTCGGTTTGAATATGGGAGCGCAGATCGCGCGTCACCGGATCGATGGTCTGATATTCCTCTTCAATGCCGAGCGAGAACGATGGGCGCATGGGAGTGACCTCGCATCTTCGTGGTGTGGCAATTGTAAGGCACTCAAGGGAGAGGGCCTGGGCCGGGGAAATTGTGTTGATCTCTCCAGCTTCCCTTCCGGATTCGAGGCGATTCAATGATGCTTGGGAGCTCGGCATCTTCAGGCTGCGGAAGGAACGCATGCAAGTGTCCGGATTTGGACGGATAAAAGGGGTGAGCGGAGAGTTTGAGAATTTATTCGCTTTTTGTTCGCCCTTCAGGTTAAGATGATGCTCTGGCGGCGATGAACCTTTTCTCCCAATTGACGACCGAGCCCACGCACGAGGAGATTTTCCCCGGCGCGGTGTTGATGCGGGGGCTGGCGCTGGCACAGGATGTCGAGTTTCTCGATGCCATCGAGGCAATTGTTGTCGCTGCCCCCCTCCATCATGCGACGACTCCTGGAGGGCTGCCGATGGGGGTCATGGTGTCGGACTGCGGCACGCCGGAAGCCTTCCGGCGCCGGTGGGACCCACAAAACCCCGCCGTCAGGCAGACTTGGCCGCCGACACCGCGCGTGCTCGAGGATTTTGCGATGCGCTGTGGGTTGCGGGCCGGGTTTCCGCTGTTCCGGCCCGACTCCTGCCACGTCAACCGGTACCAGGCGGCCACGAAACTCGGTCTGCACCAGGATCGGCATGAATGCGACTTGAGCCAGCCGATTGTCTCCATCTCGTTTGGCCTGGAGTGTGTATTTCTGCTGGGTGGCCTGGAACGCACCGACAAGACAAAGCGCCTTCTGTTGGAACACGGCGATGTGCTCGTGTGGGGCGGCCCTTCGCGGATGCGATTTCACGGTGTGCTG
>DATDLS010000488.1:0-7535 GCA_036519195.1 Occallatibacter sp.
CAATGTGAACATCAAGCTGTCAGACTCGACTGCGGCGGAACTGGCGCATCTGCCCATCGAATACGACACGGGATTCACCTTGCTGCCGGGCAAGTACATGATCAAGTTCCTGGCCCGGGACGATGAGACGGGACGCATCGGCACCTACGAAACGACGTTCACGATTCCAAACCTCAACAAAGAGCTCAAGCGGGTGCCGATCAGTTCCGTTGTCCTCAGCAGTCAGCGCCTGGAGCTGAACCAGGCGCTCTATGACGCGGCCAAGTCCAAGGACCGGCAGAAGGAAGACGCCGTCAATCCGCTGGTCGAGGCAGGCAGGAAGCTGGTTCCGAGCGTGACGCGGGTGTTCAGCACCACGCGGCAGATTTATGTTTACTTCCAGGCGTACAAACAACCGGATGCCAGTGAGCCGGCTACTGCGGCCAAACCGGAGCCCCAGCCACTGTTCGCCTTTGTCACGCTTTACTCGGCCGGCAGTAAGGTCTTCGAGACCCCGCCCACAGCGATCGTTCCCAATCCCCAAAGCCGGCTGGGAACAATGCCTTTGACCTTCAGTCTGGGGGTGAACGGGCTTCCGGCTGGTCAATACGATTGCCAGGTGACGGTGCTTGATCCGGCCACGAGCAAGACGAATTTCTGGCGGGCGCCGATCATGCTTACCAAGTAAGCTGCTATTATTCTTATACTTACGAGAATTTCTTCTGATTTTCAATGAAGCCTCTGTCCCGCTCGGCGTCGCTGAAAGAATCTTTTCGGAATCTTAGAAACTAATTGATTAGTTCCGCGTCTGTAACAACAGGGCAAGCCAAAGAACGGGCTTGCTGAAGGATTTGGTTTTCATGCCTCCCAAGAGATCCATCACGCTGACGCAAGCCGAGCTCCGACTCATGAAGGTTCTGTGGGACCGTGGTGAGTCGAGCGTGGCGGACATGGTAACGGCGACTTCGTCCGAGGGCGAGCTGGCCTATACTTCGGTGCTGACGACGATCCGCATTCTTGAAAATAAGGGGTATGTGAGCCACCGCCAGGAAGGGCGCGCGTTTCTCTATAGCTCCTGCGTGGGCGAAGCGGAGGCGGGGCGAAGCGAGGTTCGCCATGTTCTGCAGCGGTTCTTCGGCAACTCGCGGGAGCGTTTGCTGCTTTCACTGCTGGGTGACGACGAGCTGAGCGCGGAGGAATTGAAGCGGCTGAAAGAAGCCATCGCCCTAGCCCCCGATGACGAGCAGCCAGAGGAGCCGAAAGCCGACGATGCGGAGGAGGTACTCTAAATGGAAACTCTTCTCGATTGGTCTTCCCTTCCGGGTTTCGATTCTCCGTTCGCTCGCCTTGCGGCGCTGGCATCAAGCCATCTTTTCTCCGCTGCCTGGGAGGGAATGGTTCTGGCGGGCTGTGTTTTTGTTTGTCTGCGGATGTTCCCGGGGTTGAGCGCGGCGGCGCGATCGGTTGTGTGGCTCAACGTGTTTCTGTTGCTGGTGCTGCTCAATGCGCTTCCCTCCTCTGATGGACACATACTGGCTGGGAGCGCAGGACGTTCAGCGTCGCTCGTATTGGATCCGGTCTGGAGCCTGGTGATCGCCGGCGTTTGGGCGATGCTTTCTTGTTTCCGAGGACTTCAGTTGCTGGTGAGCGCGGTTCGACTGCGCAGTTTGGCAAGCCGTGCGACGACAATTTCTCCTCTTCCGTCTCTTCGAGGGTTGCTCGAAATTCGCAATCGGCGCGGGCAGCTTGTTCGCACTGCTGAGCTGTCGACTTCAAGCGAAGTGCAGCGGCCGAGCGTAATCGGTTTTCTGCGGCCGCGCATCCTGGTTCCTCCGGCACTGCTCGAGCGATTGAGCGCGGTGGAGTTAGAGCAGGTCGTAGTCCACGAGATGGAGCACCTGCGCCGCGGCGATGACTGGACCAACCTGCTGCAGAAGGTGGCTCTGGTGCTGTTCCCCCTGAATCCCGCGCTGCTGTGGGTCGAACGGCGGCTGTGCGCAGAACGCGAACTGGCCTGCGACGACAGTGTCTTGCGTTCGAATCGGGGGCGCAAGACGTATGCGGTTTGTCTGACGCGGCTGGCCGAGTACTCGATGCTCGAGCGTAGCATTTCCCTGGTCCTGGGAGCGTGGGAGCGCCAGTCGGAGCTCGTGCGGCGTGTCCATCGCATTCTTGGGAGGCCTGGGAAATCGATGGGCAGGAAGCAGACTTTGCTCCTGACAGGCAGCCTGATGGCAGCGGTGGTGGTGTGCGCGGCAGGTTTGTCACGCTCGCCGCAACTGGTGGGCTTTGCTGAGCCGGAACCCGCGATTGCGCAGGCGCAGCCGTTGCCGATTTCTGATTTGAGACAAACATCTGGTTCGCATTTTGGAGCTTCAGCACAGCTGATGAAGGCAGTGATGCCGCCGACGGGAGGGGCATCTTCGTTCGAGAATTCGGTTACGCACAAGCCGGCTCCGGCACCCAAACTGATTGAGAAGAACGTATTGGTTAAGAGCGGCAAGCGCAGCCGCATGCCGAGACAGCAGGCGTGGGTCATGATGACCACCTGGACCCAGACCGAGGTGGCCCCACACCTGGTGTTGACCGTTGAGCACCGCGTCCGGCGTCTGGTTCAGGATCACGCGGCGATGGCCGAGCTCGACCAGACGCTGCAACTTGAGCAAACACAACCAGGGGACCAGAACGAAACGCAATCAGCACCGGCGGATCGAATGACACGGGCCGAGCAGGTAGAACAGGCCATGCCCAGGTACGCGGCGGTTCCGTTTGCAAATGGGTGGTTGATCTTTCAGATTTAGAGGGCAGATCTAGAGGGCAGTTTTAGGACGATTCAACGGCGAATCTGATTGCACATTAAACTTCCGCGGCCAATTGTTCGGCCGCGGAATGACTCAAACTTTCAACCAAAGCAACGAACAAGGAGACGACCTTCCATGAAATTTTCAACTAATGAATTAGTAACAGCGAAGAAGCTGGCTGCTCCGGCGGCCGTCGTGGGTGCCTTCGTCCTCGGTGCGGCTCTCTTCGTTGGCCACGGCAGTGTTCACGCGGCCTCGGCCATCGACGATAACAGCGTGGAAGCGCTCACGTCGCTGGATCACGCGATGGAAGCAGTAGCGGCGCGGGTCACTCCGGCTGTGGTGAACGTCGCAGTGACCTCGCGCGGCGGCGAGGATGAGGATGCCTCGGACGGGCAGATGCAGGGAGGGCAGATGCAGAACCTGCCGCCTCAGCTCCAGCAGTTCTTCGGGCAGATGCAGCGCCCGCAGCAGCAGCAGATTGAGCACGGCGTGGGCAGCGGGATCATCATTTCCCCCGACGGCTATATCGTAACCAACAATCACGTAGTGAATGGCGCCACCAGCATCAAGGTTACGCTGAACGACCGTCGCATTTTGAACGCGAAGGTGGTGGGCGTGGACAAGTTGAACGACCTGGCCGTGCTTAAGGTAAATGCGACCAATCTACCCAGCATTGCATGGGGCGATTCGGCCAAACTGCAACCGGGACAGACTGTGCTGGCATTCGGCAGCCCGTTTGGGTACTTCCAGTTCTCGGTGACGCGCGGCATTGTGAGCGCGGTGAACCGGCCCAATCCTTATTCGGATGATCCCCGCAAGCCGGGCGACTACATCCAGACGGACGCGGCCATTAACCCCGGCAACTCCGGCGGCGCGCTGGTCAATGCGCACGGCGAACTGGTGGGCATCAACACATTCATCATTACCAACAGCGGCTCGTTTCAGGGAGCGGGGTTTGCCATCCCTTCGCAGATCGTGCATGCCTCGGCTGAGCAGCTGATCAAAAACGGCAAGGTGGAGCATGGTTACCTCGGCATCAGCATGAACGATGTGACACCGGCAAACGCACACTTCTTCAACCTTCAGGATGCCAGCGGAGCGATTGTTGCACAGGTAACGCCTGATTCGCCGGCAAGCCGCGGCGGATTAGAGACCGGCGACGTGATTACGCAGGTCAACGATACGAGGGTGGTGAACGGAAGCACGCTGCAGGTTGCAGTAAGCGAGATGGCGCCAGGCACGAAGATTTCGCTGGGCGTGATTCGCAACGGCAAGTCGGTGAACCTGAACCTGACAGTGGGGCAGTTCAACGGCAATTCCGAAGTGGCGAGCAACGACAACCAGAATGGGCAAGGCGGCGCAAATACCGGCAAGCTGGGCCTGGCGGTGAGCAACCTGACGGCCGATGCGCGGCAGCAAATCAACGCGCCGGATCAGCTCCATGGTGTGGTGGTCGAGAGCGTGCGTCCGGCCAGCCCGGCGGACGATGCAGGCATCCAGCCTGGGGACGTGATTCTCGAAGTAAACAGGAAGCCGGCTGACTCGGCGAACCAATTTGCCAGCGAGGTACAACAGAACGAGGAGGGGAAGGATCTTCTGCTTCTGGTGTGGTCAAAGGGCAATGCGAGCTACCGAACGATTCATCCGGACCAGGGATGAGGAGCGCAGTGCGTGCCTGATCGGCGCAGTGCGCGGGCATCCCGGAGTTCAATGTCGAGACCTGGAATTCCCGACACGGGTGGTTGCCACAACAACAAAGGCCGTCGTGGATCTTCACGGCGGCCTTTGTCTTGCGCGTTTGATCGTCTTCGAGCGCCACAAAGAAGAATGGAGGAGAGAACAGGCTTAGCTACGCGGAGCCCATTCACTGGCTTCTGTGTAAAAAACACGCGAAACTTGCGACCGCCGATCTTCGATGCAAGGGTTCGAATTGACCGCACGTGTTTCGGCCTTTCCACCTGCTCACACGTGAATTTCTGAAGATGCCTGTCGAGCCAATCGTGAAGTTTGTCTGTCCCGTGAAAGCCGCGACTCGGCCAATTCTCTCTCAGATCTTCGTCGACCGTACGGAGCTTTTTTGCCAAGATCTCAGACCTCAGAAGTCTCTAAGGCTAGCCCGTCCCTCGAGCCTCTCCAGGATTGGCTCGGCTTCGTTCCATGCGACCTCGATTCGTTTCCTGGGCTTCAGATCCACAACCGCCAATCGCTGAGGCAGTTTTGGGATCCTCAAGAGTCTTCTTGAGTTCCTTGCCCAATGACCTCACTAACGGCGCCGCCGCAAGTGTGCCAGCCGAAGTGCCGGCGACATCGACTATCTCCAGTTGAGGCGGCAGCGCATCGAACACCCCGGCATAAGCGATTCCTCCCCCCGCCCCGGAACCGCAGATTGCAACTTCTCCTGGTCATCACTTTCGTCCATTTTGTGAGGTTTTCGATATCGCCGGAATTTTCAACTTGAATTCTAATGATAGAGAGTGGCAGCGACCCCGCTGCGGCGACAGAGGGAGGCGGTATGACGATCTTTTCTTATGTTGGCGACACTCTCGACAACACTCCAAACTCTCAGCGAGAACTACCCAGTCGCGTACCGCGGGTAGCAGTCGTCGGCGCGGGATTCGTTGGTTCGACAACCGCCTTTGCTCTACTACTGTCCGGAACGGCATCTGAAATTGTCTTGATCGACCGCGATAAACGACGCGCCGAGGGTCATGCTCATGACCTCCGTGACGCAGAAGTGTTTTCGCACACTACCCGGGTGGTTGTAGGCGACTTTGGGGATTGCTGTACCTCCGACGTGATCATCATCACGGCGGGTCTCGGCCAGTCAAGTCGGAAGTCCAGGCACGATGGCTTGAAAGAGATGGCAGCAATCGTAAAAAGTCTGGTCGTCGATGTCGCGCGGCACAACCCGCGCGGCATATTGCTGATCGCGTCGAATCCTGTCGATGTATTGACCTATGCGGCCTGGAAGTGGTCCGGACTTCCGGCCGGTAGGGTGATCGGTTCGGGCACATCCCTGGATACGTCTCGCTTCCGCAGGCGCCTTGCCGAGAAATGCGGGGTATCCTCCGATAATGTGCACGCTTATATCATTGGGGAGCATGGTGATAGCCAGGTGCCGGTCATCTCTTCCGCTCGTGTGGCGGGCATGCCTCTCGAAGGCTTCTGCCAGCAAATGGCGCTGCCCTATGATGGGGACGATCTAAACAAGATCGCCACCGAGACCCGTGCAGCCGGGTTGGAAATTATCACCGCCAAGGGAGCAACCTATTTTGGAATCGGAGCGGCTCTGGCCCGGATCGTCTGCGCCATTTTGCGCGACGAGCACGCAGTTCTGGCTGTCTCGAGTTTGGTACCGGAGTCGATGGGGCTTGGCGAGGTGTATCTTTCACTCCCCAGCATCATCAATCGCGACGGAGTTGCTCGTGTACTTTCAATTCCTTTGGATCAGGCAGAAAAGCAGGCGCTGCATCAATCCGCGGAAGTCGTGAAGCGGTACATCGCCACTTTGGATGTTTCGGTTGGCAAGACCAAATAAAACACTCTGAAAGCGGGTTCGATCGCGATCGGTTCACGCTCACTTTGTCGGGGTAAGACCGCGAGTCTGCATTCTGATCGGTTATCCGGCAGCACGGAGACAGCACGGCTCAGGCTGGTTCGAGCCGGGATTGATCAGCGTCGAAACTTCCCTAGGACCGGCTCGACCGAACTCGAAATCTGCCCATTCAGATTCAGCTTGTCAGTAGCGGCTGTTTCAAAGGCCACATATTCTTATTCGACGACACGCGCTGTCTGTTTCATGACGAATTTCGTCGTCTTATCGATTTCAGAGTGGGCTTGTCGGCTCGTGCTGACGTGCAAGCGCTCCAGCAGCAAAAGCGTGACCTGCGGTTCTCGACTGTTTACGGAACTGACGCAAGTCGACGGGCAGGCCCATGACTCTCTAAGAATGATCAGCACTTCCTTCAGAGTTTGCGGAGAAAGGATCTGTTTTTCCGGTATGGTTTTCACAATCGCGATGGCAGCTAGGTCCCCAGACTGGTTCCAAGTTGGTTGCGGGCGGATTACCGGCGTGATCGGCCCCTCTTGCCCGACGTGAATCAGATCACGCCTACTTGCGGATCGGCGACCACGTGCCAACTATACCGATTTCGCTCCATGGCTGCACTTGTTCCGTTGTCGAAATTGACCTACACTCCACGTGATTTCCCGTCTAGTATTACTGATGAATGCGCTATGCGGCTTCAGCGGATGCAGAGACTTTCGCAGGGGGGGATCATCATGAATCGCTCATGTCACAAAGGGATGCTTCACAAAACCCTGGTGTGGGTCGCGGCAGCTAGCCTGAGCGGATTGGTTGCTCCGGCGCAGGTTAGGGTCCGGTAATTAATAAAGGTACCGTTTATTGATCTACTGTTGGATAGGATGAGGCTCGATAAGATAGTTCCATTCACCATGGAATTTGCCGGGATGGATATTAAGCTGTTTCATTTCTTCGGCTGTGACCTTGCGTCCGGTTGGGTATTTGCGTCGATCCAGCCGGCACTTCACGCTTAGTCCCTTGGCGGTGGTGGTCGCGACAATCAGATTCACAATAGTCTCGTAATTCAACAAAGGCTCCCCGCGCCAAGTCGAGGAGATGAAGGAGAACAATCGGTGTTCGATTTTGTTCCACTTGCTGGTGCCTGGCGGGAAATGGCAGACCGAGATGGCCAAACCGGATTCGTCGGCGAATTTCTGCAACTCGACTTT
>DATDLS010000489.1:0-7894 GCA_036519195.1 Occallatibacter sp.
CAGCAGCAGCGGTTGCCACGCCTGATACCCATTGCGCAGCGTCTGCTCGACAGCTTCCCGCGCTCCGCTGGTGGGGCCGGGGCCGACGAGCTGGCCGCCGATGGTAAGCAACAGGGCGAAGCTGGCCACCTTCGAAACGGATGCAATGAAGGCAGCTGCCACCGCTGGCGCGCCTTCGTAAGCATCGGGCGCCCAAATTTGTCGGTGATCCCCGTGATCGTGTGCTGCCGCCGAATGGACCAGTTATCCCAGATCCGGCAGTTGACGAAGTAGAAAAGCAGTGAAGGGTAGACTGGGAGCGGGTTTGACGAAACCAGGAGCATTCACCAAATGGGTGCGATGCGCAAGGCGATATTTTCAAGCAGCCAGCAAGGGTTAGCGCCGTTCATTGACGAGGAAACTCCTCTTACCGTGGAGACGCTAGCGGGAGTTTACTGCGAAGTCAAAAAAACGAAGCATAAGTCCTTGTTCTGGCATATCTTAATGCAGCCAGATCGGTATTACCTACGTTGGGTACTACCGAGCTGGTCCAGGCCTAGTTCCTGAGCCAGCCTTTGTTGAGTAAGCGTCAGTTTGGAGAGAACCGTTGCGACACGGTTCGGTCCCTTATTTCCCTGCGGCGGATAGAGCAGATTGTATTTCTCAATCTGACGTAATTGGTCGAGCAGCTGTTCGGTCGAAAGGCTTGGCCATGCCGCCTGTGCCTGGCGCTTGACATATTGCAGCAGCGAGATACCCAGCATGCAGTAAAAGGCATGGACACGAATCTTCTGATCGGTCCAATGATACATTGGTCCCCAGCCCAGCCAATCTCCATCTTTGAGTCCGCGAAAGACCTGCTCGATATGCTGCTGTCCAGAATAGGCTGTGACCACTTGCTCGGGAGTCCAATCGAGATGGTTTGTCAACAGAACGGTTCGCCCCAGCCTGTTGGCCATCAGTTGTTCCAGGGCCTGGTGATCGAAGTTGAACTGTAAATGCCAGCGGCCATCGAGTTTCTCCAACTGGTAGTGGATCAAATCCCGCATGTGCTGCGGCGACAACCAGCGCGCGATCTTGCCGCGTATCCCTTTTTCCGTGGGGGAAGGGCTTGGCCCTTGTAAGTCGCGCGCCAGCCTGCGCAGCGACTGCATGGCTTTGCTCACACTGGTGGTCAGGCTGTGCAGTTGTTCGCCAGCAAACGGCGCCGAGTACTTCACCACGCAGAGGTACTGTTTACCGTGGACCAGCATTGTTTGAGCGGCTGCCGATACGCCTGGTTCCTGGCTGCTCAGCGGTGTTAGTTGCTGGCTGGAGCGCAACTCTTGAGGAGCCTGGTTCCAGGGAAGCGCTGAGATCCATCCCACGCCGGCCTTTTCCAACTCCAGCGTGTTCGCCAATGCAGCCGAGCCCTTGTCCAGCACCAGGGTGACCGTGTCGGGCGCGATCTGATTACGTTCCAGCAGAGTGCGCATCCGATGGAGCGCCTCAGGAAACTCTTCTGCATCAGCCACATTGCCCTGATATAGGTGGTGACAAAGGCTGAGGCCATTTTCACCATCAAGGACGTAGCTCAATCCCACCTGGCGTAGATTATTCCGGCCTTGCTTGTTGTGTCCCCGCTGGGCCAATGTGTTGCGTTCATTGTTACTAGCGGCGTAGGTGTAGAAGTTGGTCGTGTCGTATGCCAGCAGCCGATGGCTGATCAGTTGCTTCTCGTTCCATAAGCCCAGCAGTCGCGACTGAGCCTCTTCCAAATCATCGCGCTGTCCTCGCGGCAAGGACTCGCCGGTGTGAATGGTGTCAAAACAATCCCAGAAAGCCTGCGAAGTAAATCGTCCGGGGGAAAACCCGAATATCGTGGAGAGAATACTGTCCCGATACCAATCGGCAACCTCGGTCTTCGGCCCCGGCTCACAGATGCGATGGATTGCGGCCAGCAGCAGATAATCCGCCGTCGAGGGACCTGAGCGCGGCTTGGGCCAAAGCGCCTGGAGCAGTGCGAAGACCCCCGTCTTCTCTGCCGCTAACCACAGAGCAGCAGGCAAACCGAACTCCACCGTGGTGGCCGCAAGCGGCACCGGGGCACCACTGTCCTGCACCAGGCGGGCAACTCCCTCGGCGGTACCGAGATAAGTCTGATGGACGATGCGCGGCTTGCCGTCAACGCGCGCGCTTTCGACGACATAGTAGTAAACGGTGTTGCCTTTTTTCTTCTTAATAATGGATGATATACAGGGTAATACAATACGCTAAGTATTGGCTGAAATGCAAGCAAAAAATGATAACATTTGTATTTATTTTTGTGTATCGAAGGGTAATACAAAAAAGCGATGGTCGCTCCGCGCGCAAGCGCTTGCTCTGCAAGGTCCTAGCTATAGAAGCTAATGCCCGACTTTACACTTCCCAGTAAACTCCCGCTAGGAGCGGCGGATGCAGATTCAGTGGGGCTACGAGGCCAGGGCGACGCCGAACGGGCAAATGGCTTTCTTTGCAGAGTTTCTGAAGACAAGCGGGGTCTACCAGAAATGGGATGAACGCAGGCCGGACCCTCTTCGCTTCACTGGCTCAGCATCTTCCCTACGAGCAATACCAGGAGGGCGTTAAGAGTGCGTCCATGCTGGGCGCACCAAAAGAAATGGGCAGCAGCCGGAGCTGCCACCCACAAAGATCCCTCAATTAGTTGCGGATAAAATTCCCGCCTTTCATCCCCGGCCTGAAGGCAGTGGATTTCCTGGCGGAGACTGCTAAAAGACGACATGCAGGCCCATCGTAATCGCCCGGTTGCCACCGATCGTATTCGAAACAGAGCCAAAGTTGGCTCCGTTGTTGGGGCAGGTCGATGTACCCATGATCGCAGTTTGGGTCGTGCACGAGCCCGTGCCGACATTCAACGTGGTCGGAATCGTAATCGACCTGCCCGTACCGTTGAAGCTGGGGAGCTGATCGAGGTTGGTCTTCGCCGACTGCATATCGGCGGCAGCGGGGCTGGTGACAATCTGCCCGAAGTTAACAAAATTGTCGGTTGCCGAACAGTTGTTTCCTTGAGCAATGGCCGAGTTGGAGCACGCATCGCTCTGACGGATCTGGGTCTGATTGTTCGGTATGTCCAGGCTGGTGGTATTGGTCACATTGAAGATGTTGAACTCATACTGCACAGTCATCCGCCGGCTGGCATGAAAACTCTTGCGGAACGAGACATCCAACCGCTTTTGCAGGGCCTGGCGAAAGATGTTGCGCTGGTTGGTCGGGGCAAAATTGGTTTCATAAATATCGGTAGGATCATCGGGATTTCCTTGAGCCGCGGTAGGAACGCCAAGGTTGCCCGGAGTAATGTAGTTGATCGCGATGTCACTGGGGTTAACCGTTGGGATGAAAGCGCCACCGGCGCCGCGCATACTGCCTTTATTGCCGGTCAGTCCACTTTTCTTTGCGTCCTGCGGGTTGGAGATTGGAAGGACGGGATTCAACAGGGTCGGGAAATTGCCAAAGAAGGCACTGCCAACTGCGCCATTGAACTCATCCAGCGAGTAGGGCTGGCCGCTCTGCACCACACCGATACCCGTCAGGCTCCAGTCGTTCGCAAAATAGCCGAGCACGGAATGCTCCTTGACGAGGTTCGGCATCAGCGCCTGAAAGTTCACATTGAATATGTGCGTACGGTCGAAGTCCGCTGACGCATACGAGTTACGCAGGTCGTCTGGGTTGTCGCCGGTAAAGAAGAGCCCGAGATCGCTCTGCTCGTCGAGCGCATGGCTATAGGTATAACTGGCGCCACCCTGGAAGTGGTACGACAGACGCTTGACGACATGCACTTGCAGCGAATCGTACGCCGAGACGCCCACAGACTCAAACAGTACGGCGTTCGGGCTGAAGCCTATGTAGGGAACGCGGAAGTCCGTATTGCCGCCATCCTCCGAGTTCCACGGCTCACTGGCAATCGCGTTGTAGTCTCCCGTGCTGGCGAACGAGTTCTGATTCAAGACTTCGAACCCGTACGTATCGGTCTCGCCATGGATGGGATTGGTCGTTGTTGCGACTCCTGGTTCGTTGGCCGGAATGGGGACGATCGAATGACGTCCACGGTTGCCGTCATAGCCGATCGTGATCGCCAGATCGTTGGTCGGCTGCCACTGAATGTTGAGGGCAAAGTTGATGGTGTACGGCAGCACGTTGTTCTTGTCATACGCTCCAAAGTTCAGCGCATCCGGGCAGTCGGAAAAGTTTTCCTGATTGTCGATGGCGCCGCAGTTCTGCCCATCCTTCGAATGTGCTGCGCCGGAGTAACCATTCGCCGCGTTAGGTCCGGTACCCAGAACGTTCTGCAGTGCGGCCGTGATCGTTGCGGGATTGGAGCTCGGCGCCACATAGGAAGGCCCGGTGATCGCCGTGCCGATCGGGTTCGCAAGCGTATTGCCGTTGCCGGTAACAAGGGTGGCAAGAGGCGCCGACTCGGTAACGCCGAAGGGACCGCCAATGCCGCTGCCTGCCGGCTGAGAGAGATAATTAAACAGTTCGCCGCGATCGTAGTAGATACCGGCGCCCCCATTGATGACGATCTTGTTGTTGAACTTCTTCGGCGAGAAGGCAAAGCCAACGCGTGGCGAAAAACCCCACTGCCGCCCCGTCAGCGTTGAGTCCGTGATCCCGGCTGTGGGATCGAATCTGTTGTTCCCTGCGATCACGAAGCCGGAGTTGACCACATTGAAGCCGGTGGCCACGGTTCCCGTCACGTTATACAAGCTGGGATCGAAGTTGAACATGTTGCCGAACTTCTCCGTGAGGCCGCCGTGATAGTCATAACGGACACCGGCCGTGATGCTCAGATTCGATAGAACCTGCCACTTGTCCTGTGCATAGCTGGTGATCTCGTTCGAACGGTAGTAGCGGTCCGATTGGTTATGCCCGTTGGCGTTCGATTCGATCACGTTGGACGATTCCGCCTCGCCCTCAAGGAGATCCTCAAAGTTCTTCGTTTCGACCTCTGCATGGCCCTGGCGATTGTTCTCGATGTTCAATTGGGTGTAGCTGTAACCACCGCCCGCGACGATCGTATGTTTGCCAAGGGAAAAGATCACGTTGCTTGAAGGGTTCAAACGATTCTGGAAAAATCCCTGGTTGATGAATTCGCTATCGGCTCCAGTCGTCAACGACGGCGAGTTTCCGTTATCGTAGGCGAACTCTTTGATATCCAGGCCCGGCATTTGATTGGCAACAAGTCCCGGAAAGCCGGTCCCGATACCGTAGTTCGCGCCCAGCGTCGGACTGGCGGCTAGCGTCTGATTGTAGGTGCTGTAGGAGATCATACGGTCGAATCCCAGCCGCTGCTCCCAGTTGATCCGGGGACCGATCGTCATGGTGTTGTCGAGCGCAAAAACCTGTGAGCCATTATTCTGCATCACCGGAAAGCCGCCCGTTTCCGATACGCCAAAGGGCTTGTTGACGGGATCCGTCTGATAGTAATACTTGGCCGACATCCGGTCCGTCGTCGTCACGTCGTAGTCCAGCGACGCTGTCGCCTGGTCACTGGCCAGCATCGAGGTACCTTGCAACGTCACATTGGGCACATCGAATTGAATGGGAGTGTTAACGGGTAATTGCGTCGAGGGAATCAGATATTGTCCGTTCGGCAAGGTGGCGCTCAAAAGGGCCTGGGCAATCGGGTTGATCGTGCCGGTAAATGCTTTCCCGCTCCAGGACTGGGCCGCGGCCTCGAGCCCGCCCGTCGACCGGTCGTTGGTCAGCCCGGTCGGCACCGTCATCTGCGACAGGCCGGTCGCCTGATCGCTGTTATAGCGGTGCTGGTAGGCTACGAAGAAAAATAGTTTGTTCTTGAGGATCGGGCCGCCCAGCGTCGCTCCGGTGCTCCACCGGTGCAGCGTCGGATTGGCCAGCGATTCCGGGAAAGCGCCCACGCCTTGCTGGGCAAGCAGGAAGTCCTGGCGGAAGAAAAACGGCGCGGCATTCAGAGCGTTATTCGCGAACGAGCCGTAGAACTGGCCATGAAATTGATTGGTGCCGCCGGCTGTGTTCGCGTCGATCTGCGCGCCGCTGGTCGCGCCCTGCTGAGCGTCATACATCGAGGAGTTGACGCGCAGCTCCTGCAGAAACTCCGGCGGAGGCGAAGGCAGGCTGTTGCCGTTCGAGCTGAACACGGATGTCCCAACGCCAGCCACGCCACCGACCGACCCACCCTCTCCAGTATTCAACACAAGGCGCTGCGAGTTTACTCCGCTCGAGCTCTTGCCATTGAAGAGGTTCGTCGCATCCACGCCGTTCACCTGGAACGTATTCGACGTGTCCCGCTGTCCATTCGCCCAGATCGGCTGGTTACCAAGTCCCGAATTCGAATCCAGATTGCTCAGCAGTTCCGCACTCACACCCGGCAAGAGCACCGCCAACTGCGTAAAGCTTCCTGTCGCCAGCGGCGTCGTCGCAATCTGCGCCTGGTCCATCGTGTATCCGTTGGTGGCATCGGTGGCGTTGAGCAAAGGGTTCGCCGTCACTTCAACCGATTGCGAAACCTGCCCCACCTTCAGCGAAATCGTCACCGTCTTCGCCTGCGCTTCCTGTACCTCGATCCCCGTCAATTCGGTCGTAGCGAAGCCATCATGCGTCGCTGTCACCTTGTAGGTTCCGATCGGCAAGTTGAAGATCTGGAAGAAACCGTTGCCCTGAGCCTTCGTCGACCGCGTCACGCCGATGGCGGCGTCGTTCGCGGTCACCGTCGAACCTGGAATAGCCGCGCCCGACGAATCGAGCACCGTGCCGTTCAGCGAACCGAGGGTTTGCTGTGCCCTCGCCACGAGCACAGAGGTTAGGAAGCAGCAGCACAACACGAACGTGAGAAATTTACGCATGTCATTGACTCTCCTGAAGGTTGAAGCAACGGAGTTCGAATTAGCGTCGGGGTAGACCCAAAGCTAGACAAACTCTCGTCAAAAAGCAGGAAGCGGATCCTTTGGAATGTGCCTGTCAGGGAAAAAATCAAGAACGAAATTTGAATGGTCTCCCTCAAATCTGTGTCCTTCCAGAAAGAACCTGTTGCTCCTGCCGCCGCCCTTGCCGACGTTGGACCTGTGTTTTAACGCCTCTCGACTCTACTGAGTAGACTTTGAAAATATTGTGGATAACGATCGCTGCATTTGTAATTGAATTGTCAACAAGGCTCCCTTTCGACAAGAGCTGCTCGCGTGGAGTGATTGAGCAAGCATGCGGACCTTCAGTTTGTGGGAAGCTGGGCATCGAAGTCACTCGCCGCGCCGCACAACCGTTTGTGTTTTCGATCGCATGGTTGTCCGAAAGCAGACCTGTTCAGGTACAAAAGTTCCTCGCGGGTTGGTCGATCAGCCAGCCAAGACTCGACTCTTGACTCAAGTGGCGCGGCGGAATTCGTACGGCAGTATTCGGGTGCCAACCGTGTCTTGATCGAGATTCGGGGCGTCGACATCGCTTTCCGAGCGCGGTCGCTCACAGTCTTGCTGTGGCGGCACTCGACCGAGGATGACCCGAATGACCCATGGTAATTGTGCTTTTTAGTCGAGTCAAATTCTTTGACGTGGGGGTCGGAGTTCGGAGAACGGGACGAACGCCAGCGGTTAACGGCTCGCTCGGAAACCGACCGAATTCATCGCCGACAAGCTGCGCCCCATGCCAATTCCCATTGGACCGGCGATGGGAGGCCCCTGTGCCCCCTTGTGGCTCAGCAACAGCCCAGCGATGGCGAGCCGAACCGGAGCGATGGGCTGGCTTCTATCTCATGACCTGGTAAAAACTCTCAATCCAGTCACCCAGCAGCGTCGGGAAGCAGCCCAGCAGGACGACCGATGCGGCAATGCCCACCAACACGGCCATGGTGACCGGGTGCGCCTTGATGGGAGTCTCATCGATCGCCCGAAGCACATAGGCTCGCTTG
>DATDLS010000490.1:0-15862 GCA_036519195.1 Occallatibacter sp.
GCGTTTCCGGCTCGAGCCTTTCAATGAGGTGGTCAGGTACGTTGGCAGAGAGAAGCTGGTACCAATCTGGCAACCAATCCCTCTCGCTGATAGGCACCAGAATCTCCAGAAGGCAGAGGGCCGGATGGTCTGATAGATATAATCCTTGCTAGACGCAGAGTCCTATCAGACTTATCTGTCCGCCCGCAAACCCATCGATATAAATCTGTCCGCCGTTGGCATCCATTCGCCCTGGCTTGGGGAATTATTATTGGCGTCATCGCAGTTGTGGGTCGATTTAACGATATCGCTTCATGGAAGGAAAAATTCGACTGGATCCTTCAAAATGGCACTCATGAAGACAAGGGGACTCACCTTGTGATCTCGAGCCCTTTTCTCTTTACGGTCGTCTTCGCGCTTGTCGTTACCTGGATAGTCTGGCTTCTACTCTATGCCCAGGCTGTGTTCTTGCGAAAGAGGGATCTAAAAGCAAAGAATGAACGCCAAACAACGGCGTATAAAACGCTTCAAGGGATAATGGGCGCTGCATCTCGGATTAGAGACAAGCTTCAGCCCCCACAAGCTTTACCTCAGAAACTCCTGAAGAGCGTTCACATGGTGTATCTGATTTCTAAAGATTTCACGACAGAGGTCACGAGGGAATACGAGGTTCAAGCGGTGAGTGAAATCATTCACTACTGGAATTTGTCGAACCGTCCTTCAGAATACGCAGATGGTGTTGAGTATCTGGATGACATCAACTTCAAAGTGAAAGAAGGAAGTGGTGTCGGGGAGATCGCATACCTTCCAACAAAGGATGAGCCTAGAGATAAGCGGGTTACTTTCTATTTCCTCCCATGCCTCGAACCGGGAGATCCCGCCAGAAAAATCGTACTTTCCTTCAAATGGCCTCACTTTATGAAGAAGCTTGGTGACACGAAAGAGGAAGAGATTTCTTTCACTCTTTCGTCCGTCAAGGGTATAGAAATTATCACGGTCGAGGTCTACCTGGAGAAAGGAAATGGCTGCAACCTGGAATGTGCACTAACCGGACCGGATTATGTTGGTAGTAAAGTTCTCAAACAAAAACATCCCACTCTTGGGTGGGACGGGTTTGTTTATTCGGTTGAAAACACCCCGGTCGGGGTGAACCGCTACGCATTTATAGCTAAACTAGTTCAAGCTTAGCCTTCGAACTCATCATTAGAAGTATCCCGGCGCATGGCATTCTCCTCTGCCCTCACATTCTATACTAGACAATTCGATAAAGCCAAGTTCCGAATAAATATATCGTCCATAAACTTTTGTATTTAAGAGACTTATATTCCATTTAGCACCTGAAGCAGCCTCCACGACGCCGCATCAGGCAGGATGCCATCGTCACGATTCGCGGGCACGCAGTGATGGCTGACGAGAGCGGAAAAAGTCAGGCTCGGCCGAAAAGCAGCCTGTGGGGATCAGGCGACTTCATAATCCCAAGTTGTCGTTGACCGCGATCTCGATTTCCTGCTCGGATCTGAGTAGCGTTCTGTGGTTTGGATTGAGGAGTCAGTTCACTGTTCCATTGCTTCCCAGAGGCCAAATAGCCCATGTCGTAGCGAAAACGAAGATCAAGAACAACCACGGGTCTGCGACCACCCATACGATCCCGCCGAAAACGTGAATGACCCACGTGTTATGGATGACATCGATCAACATGAGCAGCATGAGTGACGTGATCCCTACTCTGGCCTGACGAAAATAAGGACCGCAACAAGCGGATCAAGAACGGTCAGCGCTGACCAAAACAAGACCGTGGAAATGGGTTTGCCTCCATAGTCCCACCTCCAACCATGACGAACCAAGATCGACGCGTGGCTGTACGCACCTGCTGCAAGGCAAAGGACGTAGATAATCCGAAACCACGTTGCCACTTTGCCTTGCAAGCTGGAGTTCATGGTTCGAGTATAGGTCTCCGTCCAGCTTGTGCAAACGAAAGTTTGTGCTGACGCTAAGCAGGAACACAGCATCTTAACTGTCTGCACTCTCTAGAATCTCCATGTATGGAGGTAGTACACGATCAGGAGCGCCACATGGGCAAGATGGCGCCGTTCGCTCTTGCCCTGCTGCTGCTTCCCTTCGGTGGATGTATGCGCAAGAGCGCAAAGCGCCTTGGCCGTGTGATGTCTCTGCTGTTGTTGATCGGCGCGAGCATCTCAGCGATGGCGGGGCTGACAGGCTGCGGCGCTAGCGTCAATAGCAATTTTGTTCAGCCGCAGCAGGCCTATGACCTGACGGTGACCATCCGGCAGAAGATATGGGGGCGCGACCATCCCGATACGGCATATTCGCTGAACAATCTGGGCTGGATCTATCTGGAACTCGGTCGTTGGCAACTGGCTGAACCGCTGCTCAAAGAGAATCTGGCCATCCCCCGAGCTCCTTCCGCCCGGGCTGGACCACTTTATGTAAGTTCGCTCGCCAATTGGGGACGAGTGCTGGAACAGAAGGGCGATTATAGCGGCGCGGCCGATGCATTCAACCAGGCCATGCAATTGCTGGCCTCCGGGGGACATCAGGAAAGCTGGAGCGGGGCCAAAATCATGGACTATCAGGTCCTTCTCGATCTCGATCGCAGCCGCTATCCGGATGCAGTCCGGTTGGCCACGCGTGCGCTGCAGGTGGAGAGGAACGTGGGCGGCGACAACAATCCGCAGTTGAGTAACGGCCTTTTGGTCCTGGGTCTGGCACAGCTGTTGGCAGATACCCCTTCGGAAGCAGAGAAGTCATTTCGCAACGCTCTGGCGTTTCGGCAGAGCACCTATCCTCCCACTCACCCTGAAGTGCTTCTCGTGCAAGTTCGTCTCGCCGAGGCTTTGCTTGCGGAAGGCCGCCGCCAGGACGCCCTCGACCTGATGAAACCCCTTCTGACTGCTGCCAAAGCAGCTCCCTTTCCGCTGCCGGCGTGGCGAATGGCCGAACTGCAGATTGTCTACGCCCTTGCGCTGCGCGGAATCGGTTATGACAAGGATGCAGCGAATCTGGTCAACGAAAACACGGTGCAGTTCCAGGATTACAATCTGGCCGCACTTAAGACGTATCTCAATCGTCGCGCGAATTCCCTCCGACGTTCAGTGCTGTCAAGCGAACAAAGTTCCTTGACACAACAGATGTCGCGATAAAGGCTGGGTGATCGGGTGCCCGGTAAACAAGGGCCTAGCGGTCTGATTCAGGGACGTGAGCGGATCTTGACAGCATGCTGTCGCACCCACTTTGGTTGTTTAAACAAATTCCGCCGGGAATTCCCCCTGGCCTTCTGGCCGGAAATGAAAGGCGGGAATTTTATCAGCACTTGATTGAGGTTTGACCGTATAGAGAGAATAGATGCCCTTGTCTTCTCAAACTGCGCGTACCGTGCTGCTTACCGGACTTTCCAAGTTCACCTCCAGTCGATTGAAGGTCGGACAAATGGAAGCGACGAAGGTGTGGAACAGGTGCCGGGACTGGCAGCAGTCGGCGATCGAAGTGCGCACCAAGTGGCCGCACCGGGATACAAGAATGAACAAATCGTCATCCTGCATTTGCACTCAAAAACCGGCTCACCGAGGTATTCTGCTAATGATTGCACCGAGGATTCCAGCTTGTTATTCGGGAGGTTCCTTACGCGGCGCCGGATTTCGCTCCATCGATTCGGGTCACCTCATATTGAACAGCGCTGCGCTCGAGTTCTTCTGTTTTTCACTCTGATCGTAACCCTCGGCAATGCGGGCGTTGCCCAAGAACCCGCGAGCCCTAACCCGGCGCAACCTTCCGGGAACAACTCCAACGCCCTGCCGGATGCACCGCGACCCCAGTCGACCAACGCGGCTGCTGCTGGTCTCAACGACCAAGACGCGGTGACACTTCGCCAAACCCCCGTCAACATTCTCAAAGACCAGGCGGCCATTTGGACCAGCCCCGCCCGGATCCGCGAACACAACCTCGCTTTCCTCGTTCCTCTTGTTCTTGCCACTACTGTTACCATCACGGCCGACCACCAGGTCATGTCTTCTGCCAGACTCGATGATGCATCGCTCAACAGCCACGCCGAAACCGCCTCCAATGGTCTTCTCGGTGGGTTTGTTGCCGCCCCCGTGATTATCTACGGCCTCGGTCACATCCGCCACGACGACCACGCCACAGAGTCCGGAATCCTTGGGGGGGAAGCCATGGTAGACAGCCTCGTTGTCGATGAGGTCATGAAGGCAGTCACAATGCGCCAGCGACCCACCTTGAACGGCGCGAAGGGTAAGTTCTTTCAGACTAGCGTAGGCCTGGATTCTTCCTTCCCCTCGACTCATAGCATGATCGCCTGGTCTTCGGCCGCCGTCATAGCATCCGAATATAACGGACCGATGACCAAGATTGCTGCCTACGGCCTCGCCACCGGTCTGAGCCTCACACGCGTCCTTGCGAAACAGCACTTTCCTTCCGATGTTCTCGTGGGCAGTGCCGTAGGGTGGCTCGTTGGCCGCTACGTCGTCCGCAAACATCACAAGGATTACTAGCCTGCCGCTCTCCTCTGCGTGCTTACCTGTTGCGGATGATTATTCGTGAAGAACTCGTGCCGCTGATGGACCTCAAACTCGGCTTGGAGTATCGGGATGTCGCTCTTCGTTCCGAGCACGTCTGAGCGTCGGCCTTGAGTAAGCGCGATATTCTGGAGGAGGAATTCCGGAACCAGCGCGGCAAGGCGGACCTGATTGACGACGAGGAGGGTCAGGGCAAAGACGGGTTGGTCGTTGTGGAGCGGATGGTTTGCCAGCGTCGTCCATCTACGCGATGTGCATTGTCTTGCCTTAAGCGCTAAGGCCGCCTTGCGGCGGTCTCAGGACTTGCTGCCTCGCGAGCGAGGACACTCGACAGGTGATTCTCAAACAAGCATACGACGCGCTGCAATTTGTCAGACTCTTCTCGGAGGCGAGGTTGACCATCGCAGCAATATGCGCGAAAAGGCCTCTGGCAATCTGATTCGCTACTCCGTGCGAGGTGAGCCGGCCTACTATCGCTAACTACTTCCGGGTGCTGGAAGCGACCTTCGTGCGCACGTAATCCGCACTTTCAGCACCCGACGGCCCACGAAAATCGCATCCGCACCAAAGGTCTATGAATTCGATACGGGTTTCATCTGCTATTACCGCGGTTGGCAAGAGTTGCGCGACGAAGATCTCGGGATCTTGTGGAAACACTTCGTGCTCAACGAGATGATGGCTCGCTTACAGGCCCGTGAAATCGGGTACTGGCGAGACAAACGTGGGCATGAGATGGACTTTGTTCTGGCAGCACGATGAAAAAGCCCCCTCGCCATTGAGTGCAAGTGGTCAGCCGACAGGTTTGAGCCTGGCAATTTAGTGGCATTTCGCACGCAAGACCCTGATGGAGAAAATGTTGTTCTGGCAGAGGACATAACGCGCACCTTCACCCGGAGCTACGGAACGCTGAAAGTGAGGTTCGAGAGCCAATCTTCGTTCATCGATCAGTTGACCAAGAACGCCGTTCTAACCGGCATAATTGGCAGCATATACTGCCAAAATGCCGCCAAATTGATCAACGGGTATCCATAGAAAACGATGGAGCTCTCAAGACACATATTCGAACCGCTCCGCAGGGATGACGAGTTCATCCTTTATCGGGGTCATTCGCGGCTAGAAGAGCAAACATCTCTTCTTCTGCTCGCGCCGGTCGCGACGCGTCCTCCGATCGATACTCTTAAAAAGATAGAGAACGAATACTCGCTGCGGGGCGAGCTGGGAGGCTCATGGGCGGTGAAGCCCCTCAATTTATCTAAGTACAACGGACAGACTGCACTCGTACTTGAGGACCCAGGTGGTGAACCGCTGAACCGGCTAATGCACGGGCCGATGGAACTGAGGAGGTTTTTGCAGTTGGCAGTTGGCCTTGCGACTGTGCTCGATCTGGCGCACAAGCAAGGGCTGATTCACAAAGATCTGAAGCCTGCAAATATCCTGATGAACTCGTCAACCGGTCAGGTCAGGCTCACGGGTTTTGGAATTGCCTCGCGTCTGCCTCGCGAACGTCAGAACCTCAAACCACCCGAGGTGATAGCCGGCACGCTCGCCTATATGGCGCCGGAACAGACAGGCCGAATGAACCGGTCGATCGACTCCCGGAGCGACCTATATGCCTTGGGAGTCAGCCTCTACAGCAACGGCAGAAGGTGTAATCATTGCATTACTCCAACTTCCGTCGTATGGTGATGATAGGAGACGTTATGCACCCTATGATCTGGGCTCTTATGCTTGTTCCGCCTTGTGTGGCAATCATTTTATGGCAAGGAGTTGGAATCGGTTCCAGGACTGGAAATATAGTCCCGTGGCAACACGTGCGACTTGGTAAGTATGGCTTTTGGATAACTTTGGCAGTTCTCTACATCGTGACATTCTCGACCGCCCTGGTCGAACACAAACTCTGAAACTCAATCCCGCGCGCCTCGTCTCGACCGATCCGAATCTCCTGCTCACAGAAGCGTTCCGAAACCTAAAAACGAAGACTGTTAGAACTCTTTACTCAGTGCTATGGAACGTTAATACCGCCCTCGCTCAGCTCACGGGTTGATAGTGAATCAACCGAGGGAATTGATTGACAACGATCCCATCGATGAATTTTCGTACATAGCAATTGCAGATTCAAATGCGACCGGAAATCAAGGCTTTTGCGGCTGAAAGCGGGGCGCTCCGAATTGCCAAAGCTCAAAGCTCCACTCGTCGGCTCGCAAAACCTCCCGTTGAGACTTGGTGCTCCCGAATCCATGGCCGGCGTCGTAGTCCACTCGGAGCAGCACGGGCTTGGCACTGGAAGTTGCGGCCTGCAAACGCGCTGTCATCTTCCCCGGCTGCCACGAAGCGACACGAGGATCGTTGAATCCGGTGGTTAACATGACTGCGGGGTAAGCGGTGCCATCTTAGACATGAGCGTATGCGCTCATCTCGTAGAGCGCCTTGAAGCCGTCCTGAGTCTTGACCGTGCCAAACTCCGGGATGTTGGGTGGTCCATTCGGTGTGAATTCCGAGCGCACCGTATCAGACATGGGCACACCATCGATGGCCGCCGCAAACAGGTCCGGACGTTCGGTGATGGAACGGCCGATTGTGATTCCACCGGCACTTCCTCCCTCGATAGCAAGTCGCGAGGGCGCCGTGTAATTCTGGTCGATCAAATACTGCGCGCAGGCGATGAGGTCCTTCCACGTATTGGGCTTGGTCAACTGCTTTGCCGCCAGATGCCAATCTTCGCCGTACTCACCGCCGCCTCGGACGTGGGCGACCGCATACACGCCTCCCAGGTCAAGCCAAGCAAGCAGTGTGGGATCGAAATATGGATCCAAAGTAATGCCATAAGCGCCGTAGCCCTCGAGCCGGGTGGGATGCGAGCCATCGAGCGTCATACCCTTCTTGCGGACAATGGACAAAGGCACCAGTGTGCCGTCGTGACTTTTGACTTTCACTTCGATGGCTTCTACGCCGGTTGGCTTGTCGAAGGGGCCAACGGGTTGGAGCTTTGTGTCGGCAATTTTTTTGCTGGCCGGATCGTATGCGTAAAGTCCGCCGGCATTCGTCCACGACGCAAGATACATGACTGCGCCGGGTATGCGCGGGTCGGTGGACGTCACCGACAGGGACCCATCGAACGGCAGCGGGACTTCTTCGGCTTTCCCGCTATTGTAAGGTACACGCACAAGGCGGCCGAGGCCCCCATTCAACTCCTGTACATAGAGGGCATCGGAGGCCGTTCCAATGTTGCGCACTACGGCCTCTCCAGCGGAGACCTCCAAATCCGCATGCGCGACATCGGGATCGGGAAACCGCGTGTGAAGCACTTTGTACCGCGACTCATTCTTGTGCGATTGAAGGTAGATATCATCGCCGTGCACATCAAAGCTGGTCACGTCGTCTTCGACGTCGCAGAATTTCTTCCATGGTATCGAGGCACCCGACAACGATTTCAGGGCTGCTACGTAGAGCGTGACTTCGTTCGTTACACCGTGGGCGACCCAGCTGATCGCGTACAAACTGTCAGGAAAGGTGTTGACGAAGGGAAGGTCCGCGGGCTCGATCTGTGTTCCTGCAATACCGCTGCCGAATACCATGCGGTCAGTCTCAGGGGCGGTTCCAAGCACATGCAGAAAAGTGCGACTATAAAGCTCGCGGTCAGCGGGAGCGGACTTGGGGCCGAGCTTTTGCAGGCGGTTATACACAAACGAATGGCCATCTGGGAGCCAGGAGGGACTGCCCCACCACGTGCGGTCTATGGCGTCGCCGGTTTCCTGGCCAGTGGTAGTGTCGACGACGCGCAGAACTGCATCTTCGGAACCTCCCTCTGCGACGCCGAATGCGACGTAGTGACCGTCAAACGAAGGTACGACATAACTGAGCGAGTAGTGATGCCCTCCGGCGGTCTCGAATTTTGTGGGATCGAAAAGGAGTTCATCGGCGCCACCCCACCCTTAGCGCATGTAAAGCTTGGTAACCTCTTCGCTGGCTAGACGCTTGGTGTAGAAGACGCGGCCATCGGGCATCGCCCGCACATAATCAATGGATGCGGGCGCAGATTCATCGAGTTCGTTGATGCGCGCGAGCAGTGCTGTGCGGCCGGGAATTCGATCGAGCGCAGCACGTGTGTAGTCGTTTTGGCCCTTGAACCACGCCTGCACTTCAGGGTCTTTGAGATCCTCTATGTAGCGATAGGGATCCGCGACTTCAGTTCCGAAGCATTCCTCCATAACAAGCTTGACTTCTGCGATCGGGAAGGAAGATGGAACTGCGGATGTAGACGCCGATTGCGAGCCGGGACTCGGAGACTGGATAAAAGACCGGTGACTTCGGCGACCGCCATTGCGATAAAAGTGGCGGATACGAACAGACCCTTCCGATTTGTTCTCATGCCTGCTTCCTCCATCGAGTGTCGGGAGAGGACTCCGCTTCAATTGAAGAATTAATATGCGCGCAACCGTTCGAAGACTGATCGGGTTCCTTTCTTTCTTGCGTGCACGACTGATGCCTATAAGTGACCGACCAAAAAACCTGAGGTCGTGCCCGCGCCTGTCGCGTCGAAGGTGATTATCTTTTGCGCCGGAGACTGAACGGAGATCGCCAATGTGAGGAAAGCGGCCATTGCACCAATGGTCGCTGACGCTTTGGAATTCATGGAACCTCCTGTGGGGGGGGGCAGTCGTGCACAGGGGCCGGAGGGGAGGAAGAGGGCGCGGCTGCGGTTGGCAAAGCGTAAGCTCGCTGAGATTTACGTCAAGCGCAAAATTGGCGCAGTAATGTTAGCTCTACCCCTAGTTGCTGTACCCCGGACCCGTCTTATTGCACCGGGTATGTCGCTTCACGGAATCGGAACTGGAACGGCGACTCCGCTGTCGTGCGTCAACAACCACCGCCCGTCGATCTTTCTGGCTTTACCGACGAGGGCTACGTGGCTCACCGCGGTCCAGAACGGCAAACCGGTAGCCGGATTCAACGCCACGTCGAAGTAATGGCATTCGAAATACACTGATGAGGTCCATTGGCCGTCAGCGTTCTTTACGGGGACAAACTTCGTTTTGTAGGCCGGGGAGAGCGAGATGAACTTGTTAGCTGGCTGCCACGAGGCGCCAACATACTTGTAGAACGTGCAAAGCGTGCCCTGTTGACCGGTGGCAGACGTGTCGCCCGAGGGTGGAGGGCAAGTTGCGGGATCATCCGGATCGCCCTGGCCGATGTAATTTCCGGCCGTGTCCGTACTGTTGACGAGCGTGAATACACCATCTTTCGTCCAGATCGCGAGTACATCGCGGATTCTCTGTGTTATCACTGCCGGCGAATCGCCATTCACTGGATCGTGCACGCTGGCTGCAGCGTGAAAGGTTGCGTGAAGCTGTTCCAGTTCAGCCACTTGGGCTAGCCGATCCAGCTGATTCTCATCGTACGCCTGGCCGCCTGCATGGCCAGATCCTATCGCCGCGGCAATTCCCGCAGCGAGCAGTGCCGCAAAGCGTGTGTACGTCGGAAGAGTTCGCATTGGTATCCTCCTTGTCATTCCCATTGAGGACCGAATCGGAGCGGTCGGCGCTCCTCGTGGGCTCATGGTCGCTGATGCTTTGGAATTTATGGAACCTCCTGTGGGGGGTCAGTCGTGCACAGGGGCCGGAGGTCAGGAAGAGTGCGCGGCTGAGATTGGAAAAGCGTATGCTCACCGAGGATTTACGTCAAGCACAAAATTGGCGCAGTAATGTTGGGTCTACCCCTAGTAGCTGTACCCCGGACCTGTCCTATCGGCCTGAACCCAACATTGATAATTGAATCGTTTTTGTTCCATGGCGACTTCAACTGCGAAAAATCAGAACCTCGTCCAGCACAGCCGTCTAGGGATGCCCTCGCTAAGTGCGCTCTTCTAAGAATCGGCATCATACGGCCGATAATGTAGGCCAACAGGCGTCAAGATGGGCTTCCAAGGGATTGTCGATTTGGCAAAACAGATAAGGCAGGTGGGCCGCGCACTCTTCCGCAGTCCTGGATTCACCTTCACCGCAGTGGTCACCATGGCCCTGAGCATGGGCGCTATCACGACTATGTTCAGCGTGATCAAGGCGGTTCTGCTGCATCCAGTGCCGTATCACGCTCCAGCTCGCCTTGTGATGCTTTGGTCCGTAGCGCCTCGCAGGGATATTCAGAGGAACTGGACATCTTATCCAGACATACAGGACAGGAAGCGTGAATCCCGCAGCTTTACCGAGATTGCCGCCATGCTTCGTGTGGACACGGCGGATCTTACTGATGCTGTGCCTGTCGAACGCACCAAAGTGGGGCGCGTCTACTCAGAATTCTTTTCCGGACTGGGTGTTACGCCAGTGCTCGGCCGAGACTGGACTCAAGAAGAGGAGGACCACCGTGCGCAGGTGGCTGTGATCAGCCACGCATTCTGGCAATCGCATTTCGTCGGCGCATGTAATGCGATTGGCGCATCGGTTGAAATCGATCACAAACGAGCTGTTGTCATCGGTGTAATGCCGGCTGGTTTTGATTGTCCGTCCTCGGAAACAAGCATCTGGATTCCTCTGTCGTTGATTTCAAACTGGCCCGTCTTCTTGACGGCGAGACAAGCCGATGCGTTCAATGCGAGTGCGCGACTTGAACCGGGAATCACTTGGCAGCGGGCACAACACGAAATGGACTCGATCAGCACAGGGGCTTTTCTTGCTGGCAGTCAATGTGGGCAGAAAACCGCACGGACAATGAGCCGGAGCGTTTATGTTTGCAAGCCGCTACCGTTCGTTGGTCAATTTTGGGGCTTGATTCCGACCGAGTCTTTGACTTTTTCCTCCGACAGATCGTATTCTCCCAAAAGAAAGGTTGACGTGCTCCCAGGCGGCCGTCGACCCATGGGCCACCGCATTTAAGAATTTCCTCGCGCTTGACCGGATCATCGATCTCGGCGAATTTCTGCGACGGATATAGGCCTAGACCGAACAGTCGTGTCACCAACCGTCATTTGACCCTTGCCAATCAACCGCCGCCGCGGAGAAGCCAACGGCTAGCCCTGCCGTGTCGGCTGCCCAGTGGGGAGCGAAGCTGCATTTTCACGACATTTTGCAGCGCGGCACTCTAATTCCGGAAAATTCCTGTAGGACTTTACGTACCTTTGTTGGAAATTAACCAAGGCTTCCTAGGTATGTTCCCTGTTGCACGATCTTCGGCTCCGCCGAAGCGGCGGATTTATGCATTGCTGTCTCAAAGCCGAGATTTAATATCGAGATGAGATGACAGAGGATAAACAGAACCAACTTAAGAGTGATCCTAGCCCGGTGGACATTCTGATCTTCGGTGCGCATCCTGACGATGTGGAATGGGGTGCAGGTGGAACGTTGTTGACACTGAAAGCCGCCGGCACTTCATTCGGCATTGTGGATCTCACCCGAGGTGAAATGGGATCTCGGGGTACGAGTGAGGAACGCGCTAGGGAGGCCGAGGACGCCGCAACTTGGATGGGTGCCCGATTTCGTGAAAACCTCGGCCTACCTGATTGCGGAGTCATCGATTCCGTGGAGAATCGTAAGAAAATTGCGATTTTTATCCGACGATGGCGTCCGAAGCTGGTGCTAGCTCCCTATTGGGAAGACCGCCACCCTGACCATGCAGCGACTGGGCACCTCGTTCGGAATGCCGCCGTCTATTGCACGCTGAAAAAGTCGAATGACCCGAATCCACCTCACAAGCCTTCGGCTTACCTGTATTACCTTTTGCACCACTTCACACACCCTGGTATGGTCGTCGACATTTCCGACGTCTACCACCGTAAACTCGAACTTCTTCGAATGCACGCCTCGCAATTCTCAAAGACCGCTGAAGGCTTTGGGGTGTTGCCGCTTGGAATGAATGACTACTTATTCGGGCTGGAATCTCGCGACCGGTTCTTCGGCTCGCTGATCGGCGTTCATCACGGGGAAGCATTCATGAGTGAAGTTCCTTTGAAACTGGGCAGTATCAGCGATCTTCCATCACTCCGCTAGTCGATGGTGGGGAATTGTCAGAAACCACTTTTATCAGGGCCTGGGATGGCTCCGTTCCTAGGTCTCCCAAAGAACGCTCGAAAGATCATCCAGGAACACAAGCAACGGCCGGCCAGGGAAATCTGCAACGCGGTTCTGGATTACGCGCTGCGGGGTGACGATCGCTTGAGGCAGATCGGCGAACCTGACCGCATCGACGATAAGACCGTATTCATCATCAAGAAAGAGGAGGAGTGTTACAAATGTCTGACATCGCCGTCGAGTTCCTAGCTTCGCCTGAAGTGCTGGCTCGTGCTCGCAAGATCAAACTGTTTCTGATGGACGTGGACGGCACGCTTACCGATGGTGGCGTCTGTCTAATCTCGACGACCAATGCCGACGGCTCCGGAACTTCGAATGTCTCCGAGATGAAGGTCTTCAACGCTCACGACGGGCAGGGACTGTCGCTCGCCCACACGATGGGGATTCAGACAGGTTTCATCACCGGCCGGTCTTCGCCTGCCGTTGCCAAGCGCGCCAAAGAACTGAAAGTAACCTTTGTATACCTTGGCCAAGCCAAGAAGATTGAGGCGTTCGAAGAGTGCATGCAAAAGGCGGGCGTGACAGAAGAAGAGGTCGCCTATATGGGCGACGATCTGCCGGACATTCCGCTCGCGCTGCGAGCCGGATTGGCAGTGTGTGTAGCCGATGGAGCACCAGAGTTGGCCGCCGTCTGCCACTTCACCACTCAAAGACTTGGGGGGCGAGGCGCGGCTCGCGAAGTAATTGAGCTCATCTTGAAGGCGCAGGGACGTTGGGAGCAAGCAATTCCTCAAGCTCTTGCCTAATTGACAGGATGGCCCGTTTGTTTACCGACGCGCCCACCACGCCCACGCGTCTCGAGCGGAACTATGCGACGGCGGTGAGTCCTTCGGAGTGTCCTGCCTCAAGCTGCTCGATGAGTAGCTTTACGTTGGCGGCGATGACTTCTTTCTTGGTCTGCGGCTTAAGTGCGGTGGGAAGGGAAGTGACGTTGCTGGTTTCATTCGTGGTGGCGATGCTGCTCATGGGTTGTTTCTCCGTTTTTGAATGGCCGTGCGGTGTTTGCTAACAAACACCGCCCTGGCCCACGCCAGCAGGGGCGGCAAGTGCAAGAGGTGAGGTTCCCCACCCGGAACGAAGTGGAGGGCGGCCGAAGGCCGGTCTACACAAGCCGAGCGCGGAAGATTGGGGTGCCTCTTCTCGGGCGCCAGGGACGGAGTCCCTCAGCAGGCTTGTTTTCCTTGGCTTTGCGCGGAGCGCATGAATGCTTTCGGGGAGGGCGCTGCGAGAAGGAACGGGCCGCCGAGGAGGGTGCCGGAAGACGGCAGCTCGATCACCGGCTGGAGCAGGGAGGAAACTTCCTCCCTCAAAACTGTGTTTTGTGTGGCATCATGAGTGATATCATGACTTTGTGAGGATTGTGCTCGATACGGCATCGTTCGTGACGGCTGTCCAGTCGAGTGATGCATGGGGCTGCGGGTGAAGTAGTGCGGATGATCTTTCGTGAAGAACTAGTGCCCCTGATGGACCTCAAACTCGTTGCCATCAATGGACGGCCAGAGACGCTGGTTACGAGGAACAAGAAGCATTTTGTGGGGGTAGGGAAGAGGCTCGGAATCCTGGTGCTTTCTCCGGCGGAACTGTTAGAGAAAATGAGAAAGAGGAACCAAGATGGCGACTGAGGCGCGCAAGACCGTGATCCCGAAGTTTCCGCTGCGGCTGATGCCGTCGGTGCGGCGAACCGCATTGGTGTTTTCAGAGAAGGAGGGCGTCTCTTTGAACCAGTTCATCAATGTGGCCGTGGCCGAAAAGCTGGCCCATCTGGAACACGAGGAATGGGTGCGAAACCGCCAACATCCGAGCAAGGAACTTGCGGCCAGGGCCTTGAAGCTGCTCGATAAAGCTGGCAGCAAGCCCGTGGAACCTGGAGACGAATTGCCTAAGGGCTACCGCCCTAAGCATTAGTGAACTAGCCGGAGCACGATGGAATCAGATTCGATGAGCACAGGACGGAACCGTGGAAGCTGGGCTGGATCGACCTGGACATAAAGCTGGGAACAATCGGAGGAAGGAAACGATGAGTGAAGTGGATATGCAAGCGGAGCTGGAGCGCCTGCGGGCCGAGAATGCTCAGCTCAAGAGCAAAGACAAAGGCGGCCTCACATTGAAGGTGAGCGAGAAAGGCGGGCTCTCCCTCTATGGCATGGGCCGCTTTCCAGTCACGCTCTACAAGGAACAGTGGCTCCGCATCCTGGCAAGTGCGGCGGAGATTGAGGCGTTCATCCGCGAAAACGACTCCAAGCTGAAGGCGAAGGAGTAGGGCTTTGAGGAAGGAGGCCCAGACCGCAAGATGTTGTCCCTGCGGGAATGAGAAGATCCTCGCCCTGGGCCTCTGAGCGACCCGCTACAGGCTGAAACGGCAGGATGCAGAGTATTTCGGCGGCCTGCGAGAGCAGATCCTAGAGCGCGATGGACACGCCTGGATGGTATGCGGTTCACACAGAGTGCTTGCCCTCAAGTCGTCCGACTTGTGCCTGTTGAGATAGGTGAAGGGGAAATATCGATGCGCTCAGACTTGAATGGGGAGACGAATATGCCGATCTCTCTTCAAATCCATGCAGATCAATAGGATACGAAAACAATTCAATTCAACGGGATAATGGATTTGCACTTCACTTATCGGCGCGTATCACCGATAATCACTTTGATCATAGCCCCCACGCCTCTTCCGTAAGGAATGCGCACCAGGGGGCTTACTCATTTACGGCCAACTCTTGAAAACCCCTAAAGACCTCAACCACCCAAAATTCCGATCACGCTGAAGCCCAGTACAAAGCCAGCAAAGACACCAGAAGATCTCTTGGCTCATCTCGAGTCTCGGCGACCAATACCCGGAAGTTACTCGTCTCGAGCAATTGCGCCGCGATCCTCACGTTCTCGGATGGATGGCGCGCATGCGTGCCCAGACTCCACCTCTGGCGGCCACAACCTGCATCGGCCGGCTTTTTGCTCTCCGTACCATCTTTTACCCTAAAAACGGCAGTTAAGCGGGTAAAAAGGCCCCGGGTATCGGGAGCCTGGGCGTTCTTTTGGGGACGATTCTGGCGACGATATAGGCGAGCAGCGTTTTCCATCGGTCGGCAGAAGGCAACTGCTCCGCGATTGCCTTCACATGGTTCAAGGCCTTGCGAACATTAGAGATCAGCATCATCAGATTTTCCTTGGCAGCATGCATCGGGGTGAGGTGAAGGAAGGTCTGTCCGGCGTGTTTGACGGCCCTGCCAACGGCGGCCAACAAGAGCGGCCTGCTGGTGATGGCCTCCATCCTGGCCT
>DATDLS010000491.1:0-2756 GCA_036519195.1 Occallatibacter sp.
GATCGCGGAACACCACAGCGTTTCAGATAGTCACGCGAGGCGGCGATGACGAACGGCATTGGCCGCAGAGGACGTGCGATCAGCCCGGCCGGAGGCTCGTCTGCCGTCGCGCGTAGCGCAAGATCGTAACCCTCCTCGATCAGATCCACGAAGCGATCTTCGAACGAAATGTCGACCACGACTTCCGGATAGAGTTGCCGGTAGGCGGCAATGAGATCCACCATGCCGCGGGTAGCAAACCAGGATGGAGCGGTCACCCGCAACGTCCCCCGGGGCACGCCGCTCACGGACCCGACCGCCAGTTCCGCCTCTTCAAGTTCCTCGAGGATGACCTTGCATCGCTCGAAGTACAGTTTGCCGGACTCGGTAAGGCTCAGGTGCCGGCTGCTGCGATTGAGCAGGCGGGATCCCAAATGCTTCTCGAGAAACATCAGGTGCTTGCTGGTCATCGCGGTGGAGAGATTCAACCGCTCGGCAGCTCCCACAAAACTTCCCGACTCGACGACTTGCCGGAACACTTTCATGCTGAGCAGAGTGTCCATACCCGACATGGTTTACCTCGCCGCTGAAAATCAACCGGAAGGGAGTAATCCCTTCCGGTTGGAAAAAGAACAATCGCGGTCAGGATGGGAGATTGCGATCGTTCAGGGCGGACAACGCTTCGGCACAGCACATTGTCGTCCATGGGTTCACTCTATTCGGCGGCGGCGCGTCCAACAATCCACGTTTCATTTATGCAGCGTTTCACTTTAGTAAACGTCGGGTCGTGACATTCACCACCCGCGTCAGATCATATCCAATCCTTCGATACCTCATATCGAAAGATATGCGCTATAAACTCTGTAGTCACTGGAATAGTCTTTATGCATCATGAGCCTCGACGATTTCATGTTCGCTATGATCATTGCAGGGGCCGTACTTTCAGGCGCTCACCTGTATATATCTTTTCGTCGCTGGCGTTTTGATAACGCAGCGGCCTTACGCCGCGAATTGACTTATCGTCACTTGCATGCGGACCGTTTGTCTTCGGGCCAGGCGAGTGATTCCTCCGCAGGCATCGCAGAGTCGCAGAGCGTCATAAGCTCAGGATCCCGCTAAACTCAGCGGCAGTGCTTTCCAGCTTGCTCTGCAGATGCTGCGCGAGCTTGGCGATGGTCGGATGTTCGAATAGCTCGGTCAGATCGATCAGGGCGCTGAAATCGCGGTTGATGTTCTCGTGAATCTCGATGAGCTTGAGCGAGCTCGCGCCGATCTCGAATAGATTGTCATCGATATCGATGCGCTTTCCCGGCAACACAGCTTCACAAATCGACTGCAAATGCGATTCCAAATCGGAGCTGGACCGCCGCTTCGTGCCGCCTTGAGCCTCACGCAGCGCTCTGAGTTCCGCGAGTTCGTTGTCGAACTCTCCGTCGATGAAGGCCTGCGCCAGCAGGTGTCGCTGGACTTTGCCGCTGGTGGTCTTGGGAATACGCTTGGTCGGAATGACTTGCGCGACCTCGAGCCCCGTATGCTCATTGATGAGCCGGCCGACCGCGGTTGCAGTGGCCAAAAACTCGCGCATGGTACCGCGGTGCAGTACGAATACGCCCAGTTCCTCGCTCTGGGCATCGATGTCGGCGATGTTCGTGGCTACCACTTTGTTGAGGTCCAATCCGGGGGCATGTTGCGCGATGTTCTCGAGGTCGTAGGGGTAGTAATTCTGACCGTTGACGAAAATGATTTCCTTGCTCCGGCCCGTAATGTAGAGCGCACCTTCGTGGAGTACTCCAAGATCACCCGTGTCCACCCAACCATCCGCGCCAATAGCCTCAGCGGTGGCCTTCAGGTCGCCGAAATAACCGTGTGTGATGCTGGGGCCGCGTATCAGTATGTGTCCGACGATACCCTCCGGCAGCGCTGTGCGCTCATTCTCTACGATGAGCAACTCCGTATTGGGAACCCGCGGCCCGACGCACATGAGTTCGATGACATCCCGCACATCCGCCGGATTGAGTTCGATGCGCGCACCAACTCCCAATTTATGCCGATTCACGCGAATCCAGCGATAGTCGGAGCCGGGCGAGGGCAGGCTTACCGCAAGCGAGGCTTCTGCGAGCCCGTAGACGGGGTACATGGCGTGGCGCTTCAAGCCGGTATAGGCGAGCGCATTCATGAATTCGTTACACAGTTCCACGGAAATCGGCTCAGCTCCGTTGTAGATCAGTCGTATCGCCGATAGGTCCAGATCCTCGAGCCGGCGATCGCCCAGTACCTTGAGGAAATGGCGATAGCCGAAATTGGGCGAACAGGTAATGGTGACGTGTTTCTTCGCGGCTTCCTGCAGCCACAGCAGAGGCCGGCGCACGAACAGATCGGTGGGCATCAGATGAATATGTATTCCACACGCGAATTGCATCAGATAAAAACCGATGAGTCCCATGTCATGGGTCAATGGCATCCAGCTCAAGCTCACGTCTTGGTCGGTGAACTTGCCTACTGCCGTCGTTCCTTGCGTGTTGGCGACCAAATTGCCGTGCGTGAGCATCACGCCCTTGGGCTCGCCGGTTGACCCGGAGGAGAACTGGATGAATGCTAAATCATCCGCCGATGGATGGTACAGCTTGCCCCGTCGTGAGATATCGCTGATGGACTCCACCAAGAAGCAGCGTGCCTTGAGTTGATTGAACAGGGCGGACTCGCCCACCCGCTCGGCGAGGGCCTGCAGCCGCTCCAAGTTCTTCGAGTCCGTGTACAAAACGGGGTTGTCGAGCTTG
>DATDLS010000492.1:0-5097 GCA_036519195.1 Occallatibacter sp.
CGCTGAGCGATTGGCTCCACTGTTTAAGAAGCGCCTCAATCTCGAAGGCATATTTTTCGGTTGAATAATCATCCGAGCCCGGCGCTACCAGGCGAAGGATGTCCGCCAAAGACGAATTGGTCGGGTAGTGTGGCTTGAACCGGACATCTGCATAGGAGAAGGAGGGATTTGGGCCTGAGGGATCTGGCGAGGACTTGAACAACAGGGAAGCCCCCCAGAGAGGTGCTGAACGAAGCAGAAGGGGGGCGAAACCTACACTTTTGAGGAGTTCTCTCCGGGAAAGTTGCGATTTTTCATTGGTTTGATCGGGCATGGTTCTCAGAAATAGAGAATAGAGCAAAGCGAATGTATTCTGCACCATTTTCAAACCGGGCGTCGATCCCTAATCCCACCATCCCATCCCACCAAACGGGCGACATGGACGAGACGCATCTTCGCGATTGTTCCGCTTTTCGGTCAGTTGTGCCAATTATCTTCCTGCAAAATAGGGCATTTGCCTATAAATTTTGGGTTCGAGGCCCCATTGAGAATTGCTGGTGGAAAAAAGTCCTTAAGTCTTTATTGACAGGCAACTCATAGCTGTACTAGTATTTTGCTTCGCAAGAATGTAAGCGTTAACATCGCAGCCGAAATTCAGCTTCAAAATCATGTAAGCGTTAACATCGCAGCCAAAATGGGTTTCTGGGCACGACGAATTCGGTGATTACAAAGAAAAATAAGGGAGAAACACGCGGACGAACCGAAAATTTGGAGGGGTCTCGGATGGGCTTCGGTCTCGGTACGTTTAGTTTTCTAAGGAGATGTTCCTGCATAGCATTCGCTTGGCTGTGCGTTTTTCTCGCCTGCACTCAGTTTGCTGCTGCACAGGTGAACGAAGGTTCGATCACGGGAACGGTAACGGACACGACTGGTGCCGTTGTGCCCAATGCCAGTGTCGCAATTTTGAATCCAGATGTGGGACTGACCCTCTTAAGCACCACGAACCGCAGAGGAGAATACACCTTCTCCCCCCTCAGAATCGGTCACTACTCGGTTACGGTCGTTGCAAAAGGTTTTGAAAAGACAACTCGGGAGAACCTGAGTGTCAACGTCTCGCAGAATCTCCAGGCCAACCTTCAACTCAAGCTGGGTTCCGAGTCGGAAACAGTAGAGGTAACCTCGGCTCCCCCTCTCTTAGAGACCGAGGATGCTTCCGTTGGGCAAGTGGTTACCGAGCAGAGCTTGAAGGACCTACCTCGCAACGGCCGGAACTTTACGTTTCTGGCCCAGTTGGGCGCCGGCGCGCAAACTCCCCAAGCCGATACGCGCGGTAACGCGCAGTCCGGTGCCTTTTCAGCCAATGGGCTTGTCCCCTCGGAAAACAACTATCTGCTCGATGGAATCGACAACAACTCAAACGCCGTCGATTTTTTGAATGGCATCAACTACATCGTGCTCCCGCCAGTTGACGCCATTGCGCAATTCCAGGTGCAGACTGGAAGCTTCAGCGCGCAATTGGGCCGCTCGGCTGGCGCAGTTCCCAATGCCTCAATGAAGTCTGGTACGAACCAAATCCACGGCGATGTCTGGGAGTTCTTCCGCGATGATGTGCTCGATGCCGCCGACTGGGTCGAGGACGAAGATGGTCTCAACAAGGGCGCACTGAGTCAGAATCAGTTCGGAGCTTCTATCGGTGGTCCCATTCTCAAGGGCAAGGTCTTTTATTGCGGCGATGATGACTGCTCCGCAATGCACCGACTTGGTGAAATCCCTAACAACTGCAAGTGTTTGTGGCTTCAAGTAGGTGCAGAACTAGCAGGGGTTCAACTGCTGTTTTTAGGTTTGAGCAAATGTGTCGGGTGCTGGCGCCAAGTTTCCGCACTGAGGTTCAGAAGGGGCGGATAGTGATCACCTCTGTCACCAAGACATCTCCTTAGGCACCACTGTTGTGAATCACTCCGATCTACGGGCCAGTTTTGAGCTTAGGCCGCCGGCATTGGTTCGAGATTTTAAGGCGCCGGCCCTCGAAAGACTCTTCGATAGCCAACTCGGCCGCACCAAAGAGCCGGAGATACAAACGAGCGCACGTCCGGGTACGACAAAAAATTCCCAAATATCCACGAGAAAAAATGCCAGGAACAACAATTTTGGAGGATCTGAAATGCGCTTTAGTCCCTTCCCCCCTCGTTGGACCAAGTCGTTTCTCTACCTAACCCTTTCAGCTTTGTTCTCGCTCCTGCTGCAATGTCAGTGTGCGTTTGGGCAGGTTGATGAAGGCGCAATCAGCGGAACAATTTCAGATTCTACCGGCGCGGTTATTCCCAATGCGCAGGTAACCCTCACGAATACCGACCAGGGCTTGACACTAACCACGACGACGAACGGATCCGGTGTATACACCTTCTCGCCGGTACGAATCGGGCATTACTCCGTGCTGGCGGCGGCTGCTGGCTTCACGAGCACGAAGCAAACCAATCTGCAGGTGGCGGTAGGTCAGCAACTGCAAGTCAACGTGCAACTTAAACCCGGCGTTGCGGCGCAGACTGTAGAGGTGACTACTGCACCGCCAGAACTGCAGACTTCCGAGGCATCGGTCGGTCAAACAGTCAGCAGTCAAACGATCAATAATCTGCCTCTCAACGGGCGCAATTTTACCTTCCTGGCACAGCTGGGCGCCGGCGTTAACACTCCGCAAGCAGACACACGAGGCAATGCGCAATCTGGCGCCTTTACTGCCAATGGTCTGACGCCGGCGCAAAACAACTACCTGCTCGACGGCATTGACAACAATTCCAACGCCGTCGACTTCCTGAATGGGACAAATTACATCGTTCTTCCTCCACTGGATGCGATCCAGGAATTCAAAGTTCAAACTGCGGATTTCAGCGCCGAGCTCGGTCGTTCCGCGGGCGCCGTTTTGAATGCCACCGTCAAGTCCGGCACGAACAGCATTCACGGCGCGGTCTGGGAATTTTTCCGCAACGATAAACTCGATGCCGCGGACTGGTTTGAAGACAATTCAGGCCTTGGCAAGGGAGAGTTGCGCCAGAATCAGTTCGGAGCCGCGACCGGCGGACCGATTGTCAAGAATAAAGTCTTTTATTTTGGCGACTACGAAGGTCTGCGGCGCGTGCAGGGGAATACACAATCTGGTCTTACCGTGCCGACCCTCTCGGAGCGCAGCAGCGGTTACACCGATCTGGCCGACATCATCACCGGGCAGGGCACCAGTTCCAGGGCCGACGCGCTCGGGCGGCAGATACCGCTGGGCACAATTCTGGATCCGGCGACAACCCGGGCGGTCGGGGCGGGAGCGCTTGACCCTGTATCCGGCCTGGTAAACTCCAGCACGAGCACCGTCTATGTTCGCGATCCCTTCGGCACGTGTCCAGCCTCGACTCGGAATTTCTCTCTCGCCGCCTGCGGACTGAATCAACTTCCTGCCGGCCGGTTGGATCCGAACGCTATCAAGTTATTGAATCTCTACCCCGCGCCGTCCACTGGGGGCCTCAGTTCAAATTTTGCATCGAACCTCGCTCTGTATGAGCATCGCAACGCCTTTGACGTTCGGGTCGACTATGACATCACCCAGAAAGACCAGATTTTTAGCCGGTTCAGTTACGTCGATGACCCGCAGTTTATTCCCGGCCCATTCGGAGGCATCGCCGACGGTGGCGCTTTCCAGGAGGGCGATCAGAGTGCAACATCCTATCAGTCCGCCTCCGCCTGGACGCACGTCTTTTCTCCGACCCTGGTCAATGTGGCGCGGGTAGGGGTAAACCATCTTCTCACCTCGCGATTTGGCCCGGAGGGCACCGAGCTTGGCATTCCGGCCCAATTTGGTATTCAGGGAATCCCGCAGTCGGCTGAAAACGGCGGCCTTCCCGTAATCACGATCAATGGACTGTCGAGCCTGGGCAGCAGTTCCTACCTGCCGTCGGATGAGGTCAGCGATACTCTCCAGATCACCGACGACTTGACGAAGATTATCGGTCCGCACAGCCTCAAGATGGGGATTGAATTCCAGAACGTAAAATTTTCGACATTACAACCGGCCAATGGAAAAGGCAATTTCGACTTCAGCGACTACACTGATATTCCCAATCAAAGCAATAACTCGACAGGCATCGCGCAGTTCCTGCTGGTTCCAGAAGCATCGACCGTGGGTGGAGTGAACTTCGTGGGAGGCGCCGACCAGGTGCAGGCCACCAACATTAACAAGACCTACGATGAAAAGAAATATTTCGCGGCGTACTTTCAGGACGACTGGAGAATAACTCCCAAGCTGACTCTAAATCTCGGCCTTCGCTACGATTGGTTTGGGCCGCTGCTTGAAACCAATGGCGGACAGGCCAACTTCATTCCTGGCCCCAATCCCTTCAGCGGTCCGGCGTTCCTGCTCCCGGCAACCGGCAAGGATAATAGGCAATTGTCTTCGACAGCTAACAATCCGTCCCTGAACGGCAACGGCTTTATCGATCTGTTGGCCAAGGACGGCATTACGCTTGAGGAGACCAACAAATACGGGCAGGGATTGACGCAAACGCAAAAGACAAATTTCGCGCCGCGCATCGGCCTCGCGTATCAAGCCAGCGAGAAGTTGGTGGCACGCGCCGGCTTTGGTCTCTTTTATAACTCATTTGACAATCAGGGATATGGGCCGAATATCGGCGAGAATTATCCCTTCGTGTTCAACTTCAACTACCTACAAGGGAGTCTCGGCATTCCAGCTGCTGGCCCATCGCAACGGCTCGGCGTCTAACAGGCCCGGGTGGTCGCTGCGCGTTATTCCCAGTGACTTTCCCGTGCTGCGTGTGGAAGGCGAACTGGATCGCGAAGGCGAAGGGCTTTTCGACCGCATGGAAGGCATCGGCGCGCACGAGATTGTAGTGGAATCGCCAGAACACGTGCTGAGCATGGCAGATCTCTCGGACAGCGCCATTGAGCAGGTGCTTTGGGCGTTTCGTGAGCGGGTTCGCGATCTGCGCAACGATCCGCGGCTGCGTTACGTGATGATCTTCCGTAATTACGGCGAAGCCGCGGGCGCGCATCTGGAGCACGTGCATTCGCAGCTGATTGCGCTGCCGGTTGTTCCCAAGCGCGTGCAGGAGGAGCTGG
>DATDLS010000493.1:0-7203 GCA_036519195.1 Occallatibacter sp.
CCGTAGCTCCCTGGCCGAGATCGTGCCGAAAAACAGTCACATCAATGTCTTCCGAGAAGCGAGAGATCAAGCCGAAGGCTTTGGAGAGGGAAGTGCCCCCTTTGAACAGCAGGCGCGGCCCGCCCTCAGGAAGTTCATTGAAAAGCGCGTCCAGTGTCCAGCAAACCCAGAGGTCTTTTTCAAGGTTGCGTTCGTTGGTGCCAAGCCTTCGCGCCGCCGTGACAAAGAGGTCGCGCTGGTCTTCGGCTGAGCTGGAAAAAACCTGATGGAATAGAGGGTTCATCTCTCTTACTTATGCTCTCGCAGCACGGTTTTGATCCCGATCCGTTCCGCCGTGCGGGCTGCCGGCCTACGGTTGCGCTTGGGCGCCTTTGCCCTGCCGGGAGTTAGGGCACGATTGGTTGTTGAACTAGAGTCCCGGTCAGCAGTCGACTGAACATGGAGAAGTCCGCGCACGAGCGATTGGATCCAGGTCGGCATGGCCGGCAGACCGTCTTTCAGATCATCCCGGATAGCCGAACCGTTACCTGGGTCGTTGAGAATTCGGTTGAGACGCGACATGATCCCATCCCGATCGGATGGAAGCAGGTCCTTTACCCAATACAACGCCTGCACAACACGCATGGCAGGGCGGCCCGCCCAATAAAGCCGGCTTGGAGCTGCCTGCTTGAAAGTGATGGTCTGGTTGCCCAGCTTGATGGGGCGGAGACGATTGTCGGTAAACACCGTTACGTGAGCGGGTACCGCTGTTGTCAGGCCAAGGTCGTTTGCTGCCGTCAGTCCATCCACGATGAAGCGAGCCTGGTCCCGTCTAGCAACTGCATCAATCACAGCACGCGTGTCCGGCACCGTGGTTCGCCCTGTGAGTTTGTTGAGACGGGGCTGGTCGTATAGCCCTCGGTCAATCCGGCGAATTGTTCCAACTGTTGCTAGACGCTGCAGAGCTTTATCGACTGCCGCCCGTGGGGCCAGATCGAGGAAATCGACAGGAGTCCACACGTTCGCTGGCGTCGCGGCAATGCGATCCAGGATGATCGAGCGGGCATCGAGAGATGGTCCACGGAGAGCCATTTGTCCGAATAATACTACAAATTTCGGACAAATGGTGGCTTTGTCCGAAGTATGACGTATATATAGGACAAAAATCGACTGCTATAGGAGGAACATAGCGGGTGGTGGAGGCGGCGGGAGTCGAACCCGAAAAATCAACGATTTCTCAGTAACTTGCTGATTCTAAAGGCGGCTAAAATCGCCAAAATGGCTCAAAAAGTGGATCGGCGGTACAAATTTGCCACAGGGTTTCTTCGCCCTGTGTTCACTATGGCCTGTGGCAAGTTCCGCCATCTCCCGTAATCCTTCCTTTTGCTATCGCGGCGGGTTCTCCGCCGCCTCCCACTATACGCCCTCAGATCCCCCGCTTGAGAGAGCGCTTAAGGGAGGGGCTGGCAGGACGATCCTGCGCTAGAAATGTCAAGTTTTGTTGCAACAAAACTTGACATAAGCGGAATGCAGCGGCATCGTAAAGGAGATGGAAGAGAGCACCAAAACCCGCAAGACCGCCAGCTCCATCCGCCAGCAGATTGAACGGGGCGGGGAGCGGCTGTGGCGTCACGACGATTTCCGGGACCAGCCCTTTCCTGCTGTTGCCCAGACGCTTTCCCGTCTGACCCGCAAGGGCACACTGCAACGGTTGAGCAAGGGCATCTACTACCGTTCGCGCTCGACTCCCTTCGGGCCCAGCCGTCCCAGTCCCACCGCCATCCAGAAATTAGCGGAACGGAACAGCACCATCTTTCCGTCAGGGGTCGCCGCCGCAAACTTGCTCGGCTTCACCACTCAAACCCCCAAAAGAAGCGAAGTGGCGACCAGCTCTCTCAGCCTTCCAAGAAAGCTCATCGGAGCGGAGACCCGGGTTCACGCACGGCGACCGGAAGCCTGGAAGAAGCTGTCCGAGAGAGAAGCCGCCTTGCTCGATTTCCTGCGCAAGGGAGGCAAGTCGAGCGAACTTTCTCCCGAGAAGACCGTTCAGAAAACCCTAGCTCTGCTCAAGACTGACCGGCAACTCGAACGGCTGCTCAAGGCCGCCGATTCGGAGCCGCCGCGGGTTCGCGCTTTGCTTGGAGCACTGGCCGAAGAACTGGGACAACATCCAGGCGCGCAAACGCGCCTGCGCGCCACTCTGAATCCCATCTCCCGGTTCGACTTCGGATACTTTGCGTCGCTGAAGCACGCGCGCAAGTGGCAGGCCAAGGAGACGCCCCAGGCATGAGACTGTTTGAGCATCCCGATTTCGCCCAGGCAATCCTTCGTGCCGCAGAACATTTCGCGGCCCAGGGATTTCGTCCTGCGATCATCGAGAAGGACTACTACGTCACGGAAGTGTTGCGTATCGTCGCCGCGACCGCCGGCGACCAGGTCATCTTCAAAGGCGGCACCAGCCTCTCCAAAGGATGGAACCTGATTCAGCGTTTCTCGGAAGACATCGACATCTTCCTTGACCCGCTGGCGTTCGAGCCGGCGTTAACCAAGCGCGGCATCGATCGCGAACTGAAGAGGCTCCGCGACGCCGTCGCGGCCCATCCCGCACTGGAGTTCCTGCCCGGAGAGAGCCAAACCATCGGCGGTTTCGGGCGAAATGACCGCTTCTCCTACCATCAGCTTTACGGCGGTCGCGGCGAAGTTGCCAACCGCGTGCTGCTTGAGGCCGGCGCCGCCAGCGGCCGCGAACCCACCGCCCATGTTGAGCTCAGCTCCTACCTCAGCCAGTTCCTCACGGCAACAGGGGTCACGCTCGGAGCCGAGGACGAGGGTTCGTTCCCGATGCGCTTGCTCCACTTCCGGCGGACCTTTGTCGAGAAGATGTTCGCTATTCACAGCAAGGTCGAGATGCTCAAGCGCGACGGACGCCCGCTGGGCACCTACGCCCGGCACTACTACGATCTCTTTCAGCTTTCGCAACAGACCGAGGTACTGACCATGCTTCAGTCCACCGAATACGGTGAAATCAAAGAGGATTACGACCTCATCAGCCGGACTCATTTTCCGGGCAGCTACTTCTTTCCCGACCAGATGAGATTCGCCAACAGCGACGCTCTCTTTCCCAAACAGCAGCTCCTCTCCGATATCGCCCGCGAATATGAAGGACAATGCGTGGTCCTTTGTTTTGGCGAGTACCCATCCTGGGACACTGTGCAAACTCGATTCGTCGAGCTGCAGGAACTTCTGTAAGGTGAACACAGAGAGGAAATTCTTCCATGATCGAGATCAAAGGCTTCGATGACCTGAGCAAGAAGTTGGAAGATCTGGCCGAGAAGGCCGAATCCATACACGGCACGCAAGAGGTTCCATTGAGCGAATTGCTCACCCCTGGATTTTTGGCGAAGCACACGCGGTTCCTGTCGGAAGATGAAATGTTCGAAGCGAGCGGCTTCAAGGTAGAAACGGCCGAAGACTTTGCAAAGATCCCGGACGAGGAGTGGGACAACTTCATCCAGCAAAACACCCCGTTCGCATCATGGAGCGATATGCTCTCGGCGGCGGGAACCGAATGGACACAGAAGAAGCTTGGATTGGGTGATGATGAGTCTTAGCCGCGGCCTGAGAAGGGATGACTAAGAAAGCGCACGCTTCATGCTCGGGGACACGCTGTAGACGTGTTTATCCGAAAGCGTGTTGGAAACTTTCAACCAGCTGCGTGAAGCGAACAAGTCAAGCAGATTGTCCACAACAAATGGAGCCATCTGTGTCGCTTCCGCGATTGCAGAAGCAGATGTCAAATCCTCATTAAGGATAGCCAACGCTACCTTCCGAATAATCTCTTCGATCTGAGGCATGTTCGCTCTCGCGAAAACCATAAAGCCGTTCAAAGTTGGCTGTATGACTCCTATTCCTCGTGGCATACCGCCCATTAGTCGCTTGATCTTGATGTATCCCTGTTGTTCTAAAATCTCCAGCGAATCAAGCAAGGACTCTTGGGACATGTCTTCCAGCTTCAACGAAAACTGTTCTGGGCTCCAGATCGGCCGGTTTCGTTCTACGGCATCTTCGTAGATCAACCGCAGGACGCGGGTGTCAGAGGGGTGAAGGCCGGGAATGGGACGTTCTTTGAGGTAATCCGGAGATTTCCCTAAGGCCGGTTTGTCGCGGTGACCGTAGATGGCCGCCACAACTCGATCCAGTTGGTCACCGTAATCATTCAAATCTGGAATGGGTTCCCAAACAAGAGAACGCAACGCTTCCGGAACGTCTGCCTTATCCAAGACGATCGGTATGACCTTGGTCTGCCGCGTGATTCGATTGACGATGGCTGTATTGAGTTCTTGCCGCACCCATGGTTTGGTGACGCTTACCGCAGAGATCACGATAAGGACCGCCTCAGCATTCTTCAGACCTTCCTCGAAAAGCTTATCGACCAGGCTATCGCCAGGGAGAATTTCCCACTTATCAAGCCAGACATCGATTCCTTTTTCCTGCAAAGAAGCCGCAAAGGGAAGCACAAAGCGTTGTTTGTCTTCGCTTGCGTGACTGAGAAATACTTTCGGCGCTTGAACGTTGGCCTCGGTCATCAGAGAGAATCATCCTTGCGAATCGAGACTGCGACTTAAAGGTGGTGGAGGCGGGGAGAATCGAACCCGAAATTTCCACAAATTCTCAGTAATTTGCTGATTCTAAAGGTAACTAAAATCGCTCAAAAAGCGGTTCGGCGGTACAAATCTGCCACAGGGTTTTGCGGGTTGCGTATCATCCTTGCAACGCCTCCCCCATCCTTCGGCGGGGCGGCTAATTGTCGCCTCCACGTTGTTGTACACCAGGATGAGCGGACGTGTGCAGGGTATTTTCGCGGTCGGATGCCTCTGGATCACTTCGGTAGCAAACCGTGAAGTTCAATCGGAAGTTGGGAAGGTAACGCCTTGCTCGCAATCGCCTTCCAAAGCTGATAAACGCGACTCGTATTTGCGCCGGGAATATCGCCCCCTTCGACAGTGAGGTCTAAGCGTTCAGCTCGCTCGCACGCTTGCCCCACTGATGACGGAGGATAGTGTTCATCTTTCAAGTTGGTTTTGTTGTACTCGCCGAGAACGCTACGCAGAGTAGACTCGACGTCCGTAGCATTTCCTAGCGCCGTCACTGCTGTCTCATCTACATGATGCAGTAAAAGCCAGAGTTCGAAACACGGTTTACTCAGAGCAACCTTAACCCCTTGATTTGCCGCCTCGCGTAAGGCCTGTACGAAGCCTCTCAGATGAGTTCCTTGGGTCACGTGGTCCGTATCCAGCAACATCCATCGCTCATCGCCTTCCTCGAAATCATAGGTCAAAAGCCGTTGCAGAACGTACTGCGCCACTGAACTGCCTTCCTCACGCGGCGTGGGTACGACATGGATCTTAACTCGCGTCAGTCGAAAAAAACCGAAGTACTGCGCTGGCGCGTAGGTGTCGTCGCACGCAATGATAAAAAGTCGATCATCTCGAAGACTGCTGAGATCTTTGTCTCTTGTGGGGATCGGTCTTGGTTGCCGATTGAGCAAGCTCATGACGTATGAACCGTCTCAGCGAGTAAACGATCAAGATCGCCTAAAAAGGGCACCGCTCCGAAGCGACCTTTCAGATAGTGCTTTCGAACCTCCAGGTCTTTCCGAACATTGAAATCAGTGAGAGAGTAGAGCCGCGTCGCAGAGGTTGAATCCTTTTCGGCAAACCATATTTCGTCCCTTCGCAAGAGATCCAAATCCAAAAGGCTTGATTCGTGCGTCGTGATGATGACTTGCGCCTGGCAACCGCTGCAAGATTTCAAATAGAAATTTACGAACTCCCAGACCAGATTAGGGTGCAGACTCCGGTCGATCTCATCAATGAAATATACCTTCGTGCTCGAATGCAGACCATGAAGTGCCGGCATCAAGTTTAGGAGTCGCTTTGTACCGTCGGATTCTTCGTTCAATTCGAACGGTATGATCGCCCCAGTTTGACTGTGGTGGGCTGCGCGTACCGTGATTCGATAGAAGTGGTTTTCTCCGGACCGTTCAATTAACAGTTCGTTTCCTTCCGTAAGGCGCACTAGCGCTGATCCTTCGTCGTCTTCGACAAGCCCTTTCAGGACTCGCGAAACGAGATCAGGAGGAAGTAAACTGCGCAACTCCTCCTCTGTAATTTCCTTCTTCGAAACTTGGAGGTGATCCACGCCAGTCGACACAGATTTTAGAAACGCTCCGGCGAACTCCAAGCATTCGGGATTGTCGGCGAGATAAGGACCAAGTTGTCCGAATGGCACGTTAGGGCCGATCATTTCGAGTCCTTCCTTAAACCAGCTGAGCACACACTGCAGATGATCGCCGTAGTCCTTCCTGTTTAGCGTTACATTGACCGTTGCCAGGAAGCTCTGGTTTTGGGGACCACCCACTGTCACGAGCGCCATAAGCTTTTCTCCCAGTCCCTTCAGACCAGGGGCCTCAACCGTCACTTGGCCGTCGGCATTCGTGATTCTTTCGTAGATAGTCTTCTCGCGGCCACCGGTCACCTCCGCTAGCCACTCTTCGGTGATTCGGTGATCGTCCGCCTTAAAACCAAACCTATACAGCTTCCCGGCCGCAATGAATTGCAAATCGAAGGTAGAGGGATCCTCTCCGGTACCGGCAAGCCGAAACGGCTCCCGCGCCGTGCCTCTACCCTTTTCTCTTCGCCCAAGAGCCACCGACTTGATGTAGCGCAGAGCCTTAAAAAGGTTGGACTTTCCCGCACCATTTGCACCGTACAACACCCCGATCCTCAAGACATTCTGGTCGGAACCCGGAATCGGTGCAACATGGTAATCGTGCGTACCAGATAACCGGTTGCTGGCAGCTAGAGAAAAGGTCTCTTCGGACAGGAACGAGCGGAAATTGGATACAGAAAGGGAAACAATCATTGAGTCACCAAGCGAAACATTCACACTTTAGCACCTATACAGGGTAATTTCAAATTGGAAAATGACCACAACTGTGAAAAAATCACAGTTGTGCTAGAATTCCATCCAGAGTCTCACCGGCATCTTGGGATAGCGTCACCCGCAGGCAAGAAGGCCAGGTCAAAACTCCTGATCTCTACCCGTGGGATTTTGGTCCATGAGGAAATCTGAAAGAGCCCAAAAAGTAGTTGCCGATGGGTGCGGTCATTGGATAAGAGAATAATATGCCACAGATGCAACTTCCCATGTTCCCGGCCGGAA
>DATDLS010000494.1:0-8432 GCA_036519195.1 Occallatibacter sp.
CACGACGGGTTCGGCCACTAAAACTGACTGATCGAAGGAACTTTGAGGCCTCCTTGCTGTGTTTTCAAGGGAGGCCTCATTTCTATTACCGTCCTGAGCAACGAGTCGCCATGGGAGCTCAGCCGGTTGCGACGTGCGCTGTCGCCCGCTCCCGATACGGCGTTCGCGGGTCGATCGTTGCAGGCTTCGGGTTACCGCAGTTTCGGCTTCCGGGCAATCTGGCGTTCTACGAACTTGCCTAGCTTGTTCTGGTAGCAAGCGCCATCCGAGCCATATGCGCAATTCGGGCAAGTTGCAAGTCTTTCCCGTGGGCTCCTTCCGCAAGCGCTTCCCAGATGGTTGCCGTCGAAGGTGGTTTGGCGTTCTCCATCCGCCGGATAGAGCCCCATCGTCGGCTCGTCATGAATATTTAGAGAGAATGTTGTCCGCGGGGCTCGTTGCAACCCGGTGGCAAGCTTGATCCACTGGGCCTCGCCGACACGCGGGTCGGTACCGCCAGCTCTCTATCCTACCTGTGAGCCTGTGAGAGGCTTGTGGTGCAATCCCGCGGGCCAACGCGGTAAATATGCTCGTGCGCGGAACTGAATGAAAAATGCCTCGCCCGCATCGAGTACGTGCTCAAGATATTTGAAAAACGAAGAGCCGCAACGGGAAAGGGAGCCCGTGGTCAGTGCGGATGAGAAACCGGTGGTTCTGCACGACGATGTTCGTCCGCCGCGACCCGTGCGACCGGCACGGATTGCCCGGCACGATTCGGAGTACGAGCGGCACGGCCAATGTCCACTCTATGGCTGGGATTTCGGTTTGAAGATGTCGCCAGCTGAAAAGTTGCACTTGACATATCGTTCGCGCCTATTGACCGCTTGCAGTGATCCGTTTCATTGGAAGTCCGTGACGCAGCTTTTGGAAATAGCAGATTTCGACCAGCGTGGGCCACAACTCCAGCGTAGATTTGATCACAGCGATAGCATCGTCGACGATACGCACCAGGTTGTGCTGGAAGAAATCTGGCTCGAATCCATAGAAGGCTTTGTTCAGATTTGCGGCAAACATCCGCAGAGAATCGGCGCGTTCCCGGGTTTTGGCCGACGCTGCGGTGAGCAAGGCTCTTTCGTGCAGTCCGGTGATTTTGCTGAGGATCAACTCCGCATCCTGCGCGGTGACCTCGCCCGAATAATCGAACGTAATGCTGAGCTCGTCGCGGCACGAAACGGACGAGTTGATTTTTCTTTTGAGAAGATTGGCGATTTCTTCATTGAGTACTTCCGATGCCGGTGGATTGCGCATGTAGTTGCTCTTGGTATGATGCTGCGCGGCATCCACATGGGCAGCGACGATGCCCTTTTGCTGAATCCATAGCCGGTAGATGTAGTCTTCGAATCGCAATCGAGTGGGGAAGAATGGTGGAAGTCCAAAGGTGTTGTCGTAACCCGCGACACCGCAGTCCATTCTCCAGTTGCGATTCGTGATGACGGGACGGAAGTTGACCAGGACATACATGTCGTTCAGGTTTTCCGGGTTGACCTGGTTCTCATCTTGAAGAAACATCTCGATGAAATCAATCGCGTCGATGTCATTGGTCCCGGAGCGGAATGTCTGCGCAACCTTGACGATTGCGTCTTGCTGAACTGGTCCCGGCTCCACGAAGATTGTGTTCTCAGATGAGAATCTCGTGCTGGAATTGGTTTCAAGTTCCATCGCGGTGTCGATGAGATTCTCACCTTGCTCATAGTTGTCCGGGACTTCGGCAGCCGATTTTCCGAGAACATCGAGAAAGGCGGACATGATATCGAATGATTTGCGGACGTATCCATTCTTGCCGATCTTGTGCAGGCGCCCCCGGCTGATCTCGTGGTCTTCGAGTGACTCGGGGCTGTCTTCCATCAGCGAATAGGGACGCATGTCGTCATTGGAACTGACCATGTGGCCGCCGAGCGAATACATGAGGGAAAAGTTGCGGTTTCCGCCGTAGCTGGGCATGAAGATGTTCTTGACCAGCGGTTCCAGTCTCTTGTTGCGGAGACGCGAGTTGACGTATGTAATGAATTCTTCTTTTTCCCGTGGACCTACATAAAAAAGTTCGGATCGGGTCCTGGTCTGTTCGAAGATAGGAAGGTACTTATCTACATTCGCTTGAGTGGAATCACCGAAGACAATCATCTGGACGGAATGCCCATTTCTCCAGAAGTGTTCGTCATATTCGTGGATAGTGGCTCCGACATCACGCAAACGATGCGTCGGTATTACAAAGTACGGTTCCGGTTCTGTCATACAACCAGTTCTCACTCCCCGCTGTGTCCGCTTCCACGATGGCATCATGCTTTCGGAGCGGAGCCGATTAAGCGCCCAATCGCCTTCAATCGCGTCAACGTGCTACTAAAGAGTCGCTTTTCCCTTCTATGAATCCGGATCTTTGCGTCTCGGGAGGGCTCGACAGGTCCTTCGCCCCTGAAGTGGATGAAAGGAGGGCAGTGGAAGGTTTTGGAATAAGGAACGTTTGCTTCGCTTCGCGCGCCCCTGACAATCTGATCCTTTCGTCTCCAGAGTCTGCGGGCGTTCCTGAACCGAGATGAAGGTGCGCTGAAAAAACGCATCGTCGACGATGTAACACTCTCCGCCTTCTCCGCGAATGATCCACTCCCCTTGTTTTAGGTTGATGAAGCCAAGATCGGTGGCAATCGTCTCAGTCTTTTTGCACTGCCTGGCGTCTACGATGATCGGTCTCGAAGTGCGATACATGCCCATAAAAGTCGCTGCCGATGTGCGGCAGAATCTATTTCAACTCGCCTGCCATAAAGGGTGCGATGTCGAAACGTAAAGAAGTCATAGGGGCTCTTCAATCAACGTCCTGTGGATTGGCTGCAATTGAGCCGGCCGGGTGCGCACACCGACGACTCAGCTCAATGGAGCACAAAGGCAGGGAAGTTGGTTTGGATCAAGTGGATGCAGGACCGCACAGCGCTCGGAAAAGAGTTGCAAGGCAGGTGTTCTTCCGCGCCGGTGATCATCGAGCGACCGAATTCACCGCCAGAATGAGGGTTTGGCGGCTGGGACCGGGTGATGGACCTATTGAACCAAGGCAAGCCTCATCCCGCCTCGCCAGGCGATCGGCAGGTCTTTGCGGACTTTATCGTCTGCCCGACAGGAGCCTTTCGCACCGGAGCCGCACAGCCAGCAACCGCGAAATCGATTCGCTTTGCACACGGAATACCGTCAACGAACTAGCCATTTCAAAAAACCTTCGACCGTGACATCCATCTTCGCGGGCTGGTCATACATAATGAAGTGCCGCAACAAGCTCACTACTCTCGCTTTTTGAGCTTGACAAGCTGCATGATCGCGAAAGCGAGCGTGCCAACCATAAAACAGAGCAACAATACCTCAAGGCGCGGATGGCTCGGCAGTAGCGCCGGCCCTAATCCGCCCATGGCGGCCACGCTTCCCGACAAGGCAACAACCCTCCTACGCTGCGGACTTAACTGCCTCATAACCGAATCTCCCTCTCCATCCTTTTACTTTAGAAATCCCTCTACCGCTGTAGCCTTCGCCGCTGGTACCCGGGAAAGCACAGGCTCCATGAGCACCACTCCCGCTATCTCGAATGCAATCGCAGCTAGCCAGTGAAGAAGCTTCATGAATTTCTTTCACATTAGTGTCGGCAACGGTGCGGGCCCTTACTGCCGTTTTGAAGAAAACAGATCCAGCACACCGAAGAATCTTCGCTGCCTGCGAAGCCGGACGACATACAGCGCAAGCACCGCCGCGAATATCGCAAAACAGCCGTAGAGCCAGCTATGCCGTGAATCATGCAGCAGCAGAGCCGAAACGAATGCACAGGCCGCCGCAAGAAACGGAGTGACTTTCCCCGTCACATATACGAGCCGGTAGAACGACGTCTTCGGCGGATCACGATAGTTGCTACGCATCATTGCAATTTGTATCGCCGCTGCAAGCAGCTTCAGCACCACAAATACCAGCGTCACGAATAGAAAATCTCCTGCAATTGTTCCGTTGAATGCCATACTGATTTGCATATTGCCCATCTCCAACTTCGTTGAACACCGTCAAAGTCTCGTCTTGCGCCGCATCATCCGTGCCAACTATCATGAATCCCACCTGACACTTGTCGCTGTGACGCTTCAGTACCAGCAAGCTCCGCGCCCTATCAACATCATCAAGATCACCGCCACAACGACGACTGCATACTCGGCAATCACGGCATCGACAAACAGCGCGTGGTGAAAGAAGATCGGTGACAGGCAAAGCGAAGGGTAAATAACATTCTGTGGAAAAGTCTTGGGGCTATGACGGAGTTCCGTTGTCCCTTGTTCTCCATACTGGTTGACCTGCGTTGCTATGAACTGCCGTCGAATCTCATCGAAAACCAGAGGCCCGAAATGCTCAGGCATCGTCCTCAAAAATCTCCTCGATCCCTCTTGAAAACAGCCGCGCAATCCGGAACGCCAGTGGCAGCGACGGATCATACTTCCCCGTTTCAATCGCATTCACACTCTGCCGCGACACATCCAGCTTTTCCGCCAGGTCCGCCTGCGACCAACCGCGCTCGGCCCGCAACACCCGCAACCGGTTATTCATCGCTTGCCCTGTTTCTCAGCCACTGAACAAGCTTTGCGAGTGTCATCCCACCACAAAAGATAAGAAATCCGACGAACGGCGGAAGCGATCCCGTGTTTGCAAAATCCCGCAGAAAATCACTCACCAGCAGCGTTGCCAGCAGCGCCGCTGTTCCCGCCAGGATGGCCTGCATTGCCATCATCCGCACATACTCATCCTTCTCCTCGCGCAGGTACCGGCCCATCCGCACCCCCACACCCAGAATCGGAATCGATGGCAGCACCGACCAGAAGTACAGGAAGAGATGATTCGTCCCATCGTGCCGCACAAACCACATCGCGCAAAGAAGCACCACCACATAAGCCACTACGTATTTCAGCGCGTCTCGCCGGTAACTCTTCTGCGCAGCAGAACTCGATTGGCAGAACATCTCCCGCCTCCAAATCTCAATGTCAAGGTAACTTTACGACAAGGACGCTTGACATGTCAAGCGTCCTTGTCAGCTTTTTCTTGCGTCCTCAAAATCGCGCATCCCCAAACCATGCTGAATCGACGTGCATTGATACGTTTGAGGCCTTTGCGCCGACACCGGAATGAATAGCCAGTTCGCCATTGGTGCAATTCAACTCCGGCTCGTAGTGACAGGGGCTTCTTGACGCCGGATTTCAAGTTGTCTGGGATCGTCAAACGAGTTGCGTCATCGAAGGACTCGAAGGCATGGATGTGAGCGTAGATCCAGTCCCACAGGTATTGCGTCCAAGTGGCTTCGGTGCAGGAGTAACTGCTGGCGCCCAGCACCGCGACGGGCACCTGGGCCTGGCGAACTTCGCCCGTCCTTGGGCCGTCACCGAACCGTCTGCCGGGCGTGATCCAGGAACATCTTTTCCCGGTACGATACTCATGCCGAAGAGCCACGTGCAACTGGCGCTGCCATCTGCGGGAAAGGTCGCAGTACCAACTGGAGGCATAGCCCCTTGGATGAGCCTGTTTCTACCCCTCCCACAGCAGATGAAGGGCTGCGTTCTTTTGGCTCTTCAACTCCCGGTCAATCGCCGCCCAGTCTGGCAAGCACCGCTCATCCCTCGACGCAGCCGTTGGTGGCGGAAACAGACGCCGCTCCCAAGCAACTTGATCCAGATCGGCTGGCCGTGGGCAACTCAACCCCGCCGCTTCCAGACGCTGCGGATAGCGCCGCCTGTTCCTGCTCTGACCCATCATCTCCGACTCCATTCGATGTGGGCCACGATTCCGGTGGAATCAAAATGCAGACCGCATCCCACCGGAATCACTGGATCACATCGAATGGAATCGCCGGACCGTTTCCACCGGAATCGGTGGACCACATTGACCGGAATCGGCATGAAAGGTTGCAGGCGCGTTGCCCTTCAGGATAAGTAGTCGGGTCCGCCCCTTGAATAACTTCCAGCCGTTGAAAGCGGCAAAACAAGGTTGTACAGGATCTTAAGCCTGCCTTGTCGCCCCTCCCCGGTATTCGGGCAGTTTTGAGAATTCCTGGCTCACATGTCTGTTCGTTCCAGATCGATATCGAAGAGTCTCCTACCGCAAATCTTTCGGAGCAAATGGGTCTCTTATCCGCGCTTGATGATAAACACGGTCTTGTCGTCGACGCGATCCGCTTCTCCGATCCGTCTCATCTGCTCATCCTGCTGAACCGCATAGGCCAGAAGTGCATTACAGATTGCTTTGGCTGGCTCATTTTGATGTTCACGGATTACCTGCTCAATCTGACGGCGATCCTGCTCGTCGCTGCCGTCATAGACTCCGTCTGTATACATGACGAGGATGTCTCCGGGACTCATGAGCGTAATCTCTGCCATGTCGGATGAGTCTATTTCGCGGGCTCTCATCGCCATGGACAGATATCGATTCCGGTCGGGATGATCCTCGGGGATTGCCATCCCGAGCGGCAGGAATTGCACGATACGAGCCTTGCCAATATCCATGAACTTCTTGTATTCGGCGGAAAACACGAGCGGGGGTGGATGGCCGAAGTTTACGAAACGGAAATGGCCGCCAGGCCGAATCTCACCGTAGAGCATGGTCGCATTTTCTCGCCAACTCTCATCCGTTTCGGAACCCAGTTCGTTTCTCGCGGTGACGGACTCGGCAAGCCGCAGATTGATCCTCTCGAACATTTCCGGCGTTGTCCTTCCACTGCGATCCAGCTCCGAAAGCAAGCATGCATGAAAGGTGTCATGCACGGTTGAGGCAATCTTCGCTGAGATGATGTCGTGACCCTGGGCATCAACCAGGAGCACTCCCGCAGTCGTCGGGAGTTCGTGTAAGTCCTCGGCGATTCTCAGTTGCTCTGACCTCTTGGCTCCTCTGTACTGCGCTGCATCTGTAGCGCAGAAATTGGGCTTGGACTGTATCCACTCCACATGTGCGTCCACCAGGTTTCGTGGAGATCGGCCGTCAGGAACAGACTCCAAGTATTGCTCGGACAAGCGCAGAGCCGATGCAATACGCGCGTCGATGTCATAACGTTGTTTGAAGTTGATGTACTCAAAAAGATCCCCGCCCACCGGTCCAGCAGGAATGGAGTTGCCATACATATCGATTCCGGCCATATGAGGAATTGCCCCATCAACGGGCATCAATCTCTTACGGAAATAATCATCGATTCTCAGTTCTGTCTCGGGCGTTGCCATGGTGCAACTCCTGTCATGCGATTGAGGGTTACTCTGGAGTCGATGATCTCACTCCCAAGCACTCTTAGCCAAACGTGAACGAAAAAGCCTGAACTCCCGGATCAGGGAATCCGATCTCAATAGTCCCGTTTTCTACCGGACCCTTTTGCCGGATGAGCTGATCGAGTCGATATTCCCGAATCCCGCCACCGCCATCAGGGTTGGAATCCGATCCACAATCATCGCCGGAGCACGGCCTGAAGCATGCCGCCCTTGGCGCCGTCTTTCTGTGCTCCGTTCCCCCATCGACTCAAGGATGGCCTCAGCGGAGGGCCATACGCCTTTTCCCGATCGAGAGCCCTCGGCGCTGGGAATGCGAAACGCTCTTCCTGATCGTAGCCGACGTTTGTTTCAAGTGAAGAGAAATTCGGCTGGGCCATGCTTCCACCCTGCTCGAAGATAGACTGACCGAGATTGCGTCGAGGTTCCTGGCTCCGTTTTCCTTCACAAGTCGCTCGTAGTTGTCGTAACTGAGCTTTTCGCGTTCCGTTGCAAAAGAGAATTGGTACCAGCACGAAAGCTCGGAATTGGGCGACAATGGAGGTTTTTGCGAATGTTTCCGAGCAACGGAAGGCGAAGTCCAGGCACGGAACTGACGGGCGCGCGCCCTTGCTTTGGTGGACCGCACCGAATGACTCAGTTATCGGCGCTCGCGTTGCATTTCGTGCAGCAGGACCTTTGTATTGGTGACGCTCATTGTGCCTGCCGCGACTGCTCGGTTGGGCTGGAGCTTCCTGGGCGGAGAACAAAGGAACGGTGAGAAGATTTCGAGAAAAACAGAAGCATAGTCGCAGACGAAACCAATCGCAAACGCTGACCTCGTGTTAACACTCGTCTCGACCGCTTTCGCTGAGGAGGTCGCGAGCGCCATGAACGGAACCGTCGTCAGAGCTCACCTGAGAGCAAGTAACTTGAATGTATCTCCATGATTATCGATTGGTTATTGCACTCCTTCCTCCTTTCCGCTGATCACAAAGTAAAGCTGGGCCATTTAACCATAACGTTCACCGCCACGGTCATCGGAGCGCAGCAGTTTGTGCTTACGCCACCGTCTTCGCACAAGATCGTCAATATCCCGGCAGCATCGATGAAAGCTGTTCGCTCGTATCCTTCGATCGCGACCGTCTTCCCCGGGTTAGATGATGG